>NZ_NGLE02000001.1:1920000-2255000 GCF_002140715.2 Enterococcus sp. 4G2_DIV0659
CAAAGTATCTTATGAATCCTTACAGCATTATATAGAAGATATTCATCGAATGGTAGAAAACGGCATCTTATCTGAAGAAAAAGAATTCTATTCAGCAGTTCGACTACGTGGTGGTAAACAAATGGCTGATCTACCTAAAACTGGTGTACGTTATATAGAATTACGTAATTTGGATTTAAATCCTTTTGCTCCATTTGGTGTAGATGAAGACTCATTAGGGTTTGTTCATTTGTTTATGCTGTATTTATTATGGGCAGATGAATTAGAAGCACCTAACGATTGGGTAGCCACAGGGGAATTTTTGAATGAACAAGTCGCTTTAGGGCATCCATTTGCTCAAGTTAAACTAATGGCAGAAGGTGACCGTATTTTTGCAGAGATGAACGAAATGATTGAAACTCTAGCTTTGTTTGGCGCGAAAAAATCATTAGATATTCATCATGCACAACTCAGAACACCAGATTTAACCGTTGCAGGGAAAATGTGGACGATTATTGAAAGCAACTCTAATCAAGACTTAGGGATTGTTTTTGGAAAAGAATATCATGACATGGCTTTTGAACGACCGTATCAATTAGCTGGTTTCCGCAACATGGAACTATCGACACAGTTATTCTTATTTGATGCTATTCAAAAAGGTGTGGAAGTCGAGATATTGGATGAACAGGAGCAATTTTTAAAACTAAAACACAAAAATCATGTTGAATACGTTAAGAATGCCAATATGACAAGTAAAGATAGTTATATCGTCCCTTTGATTATGGAAAATAAAACTGTTACCAAAAAAGTACTAGCAGAAGCTGGATTTACAGTGCCGACTGGCGATGAGTTTGATAAGCTAGAGTATGCGGAACAAGCCTATGTGAAGTACGCAGAGAAAGCATTTGTAATTAAACCAAAGACAACGAATTATGGTTTAGGCATTACGATTTTTAAAGAGGGCGCATCACTGGCGGATTATACAGAAGCATTGGCTTTAGCATTTAAAGAAGATTCGGCTGTTTTAGTCGAAGAGTTTATGCCTGGTACGGAATATCGTTTCTTTGTCTTGGATGATCAGGTTCGTGCGATTATGTTAAGAGTTCCAGCGAATGTCGTTGGTGATGGGGTTCGTTCGGTTGAAGCGTTAGTAGCAGAGAAAAATCTTAACCCCTTGCGAGGAACGAATCATCGTTCGCCACTAGAAATCATTCAATTGGGTGATGTAGAACGGTTGATGTTGAAAGAACAAAATCTTCTAGTTACCTCTGTGCCAGAAAAAGACCAGATTGTGTATTTACGTGAAAATTCAAATGTCAGCACTGGTGGAGACTCAATCGATGTTACAGATACTTTTGATGAAAGTTATAAACAGATTGCTATCGAAGCGGTTCGAGCATTGGGTGCAAAAATTTGCGGAATTGATTTGATCGTACCAGATAAATCCGTTCAAGGAACGAAAAATAGTCGGACGTATGGAATTATAGAAGCTAACTTCAATCCGGCAATGCATATGCATGCTTATCCGCATTCTGGTAAAGGGCGTCATTTGACGATGGATGTTTTGAGAATGTTATATCCGGAAGTGTTTGAGAGTAAATAGGGATAAACAAAGAGGACGAGATGAAAGAGTTTAGCTTATTTCTAAAGCCATCAACTTCTAAGTGCTTTAACACTTAGAAGTTGATGGGATCGAAACGTAGTAACTACTTTTTTCTAGCCGTTTACTCGGGTTTCTAGTGTCTGAGATATAGCTTGTAGAGTTATGTCCAAGACACCATTCTCATCTATATTTGAGAAGAAGGTCTGTAAAATATGGAAGATATAGAATAAAAATATGCCTCGAAAAAGATTGGACATAACTGACCATCTTTTCGAGACATTTTTTGTTAATGGAATAATTTGTGCCAGAAGCTTTTTTTTTGTTGATTCATTGCTTTTGTTTCAGTTTGTTCTTTTGGGTATTTTTGTTCAATATCAATTACTTCTTCATTCACTGCTTCTTTGGCAGCGAAGACTAAACCTAAGGCATCTGGTGTGTTGGTAACAAAATCATTTACCACAGTGAAGGGCATTTGTTTGTCATTGAGTAATTTAATATAACTGGATTGCAATGCGATATCCATAGCGCCATTTAAACGAATAGATCCATCTGGATGAAGGGATAATTCGTTTAAAAAATGTGTTTTGCATTCGCTATTTTTCATTTGTGCAATAGTCATAGTTAAGTAACAGCGTTCTCGAAACGTGCCCATATATTTTTTTTGTTCTTCGGGTTTAAGTTTTGGGGTGCCATACATCGCATTATCCAAATGTTTTTGTAAGTCATCTTGTGCCATTAATTATCAAACCTGCTTCCATAAAGTCATATGTTAAATTATAGCATAGAAAGGGAAAAGCGATTAGGTGGATTGTTTTTCCTTTTTTGAGAGTCAGTTGCTACTAAAAAAGAGTTGCATTTCTTTCCATTTTCGCATAGACTAAAAGGTAAGAATGAAAATCATTCTCAATTAGAAAAGCTGAGCAAACGTATTTGGCTCTGTGAAAAAATTTGTGCATAATTATAGCATTTTTTTGATGCTAGTAGGCACTGTGTTTTTTCCAAAGCGTTTGTTTGTAAAGCAAAACAACTAGAAAAACGGAGCGAGTACATGAAAAAAATAGGCCTATTTGTTCTCTTACTCCTTTTGATTGTATTATCGGTGTTTGTTGGGGTAAAAGATATTGCTCTAACACAATTATTTCAATGGGATTCACAGCAACAATTAGTATTATTAACAACGAGGCTTCCTCGAACGATTAGTTTAGTGATTGCTGGAAGTACGATTAGTATCTCTGGTTTGATCATGCAACATTTAACACAAAATAAATTCGTATCACCAAGTACAGCAGGTACAATGGACAGTGCACGTTTAGGGATTTTAGTCGTCATGGTTCTTTTTCCTAGTGCGCCGTTGTTGTTTCGATCATTTGTGGCTTTTTTGTTTGCTTTCGGTGGAACCTTGGTTTTTATTTATTTAACTCGGTTTTTGCCTGCAAAAAATCAAGTCATGATTCCGTTGATTGGTGTGATGTTTGGAAATATCATTGGGTCGGTGGCAACGTTTTTTGCGTATCAATTCCAATTAGTTCAGAATATGTCTTCTTGGCTGCAGGGGAATTTTTCCACCGTGATGAAAGGCAATTATGAACTGCTTTATCTAACCATTCCATTGTTGATTATTACGTATCTTTTTGCCTATCGTTTTACCGTTGTCGGGATGGGAGAAGATATGGCGACGAATTTAGGGTTGAATTATCAGCGTATCCAACTATTTGGCTTAGGGATTGTTGCTTTATCCAGCGCGGTGGTTTTGATTATGGTAGGAAATATTCCTTTTCTTGGAGTCATCGTGCCGAATCTAGTATCAATGCGTTATGGCGATCATATGAAAAATACACTAGGGATTACGGCTGTCGGCGGTAGTATCTTTTTACTAGCGTGTGATGTGTTAGCACGTGTTGTGATTGCACCGTATGAAGTGCCTGTAAGTGTCGTTGTTGGTGTGCTAGGCAGCTTTATCTTTATCGCATTATTGATGAGGAGGAAACCAGCATGAAAAAATTCTTCCAGTCATCAGCGGTGAAAATTCTGTTACTATTGATTGCGGTGATTGTTGTTTGCGGATTATATCTGTCTTACAAAACCTATGGAAACTGGGCATTTGCTTTAGAGCTTAGAGGAAAAAAACTGTTGGCATTTGTTTTTGTCGGCATTGCAGCAACCTTCTCAACAATCAGTTTTCAGACAATGACTCAGAATCATTTTTTGACACCAAATATTTTAGGGTTGGATTCACTATATGTATTTATCCAAACGTTGTTGTTTTTCTTCTTAGGCGGGCAACAGCTTTTAGGGAATGAAACGATTGCGACGTTTCTTTTAAATGTCTTGTTAATGGTTGCAGCGAGTATTACGTTATCACGATTTTTACTAAAAAAAGGCAGCAATGATTTGTTTTTATTGCTGATGATTGGAATTATTTTAGGCACGTTCTTTAATAGTATCAGTACCTTTTTACAAGTGGTAATGGATCCAAATGAGTATGATTTGCTACAAGGAAAGTTATTTGCCAGCTTTGGCAATGTCAATAGTCAGCACTTATTAGTAGCAGGAGTATTGATCACTCTTTTAACAGGTTTTTTATGGCTGAAAAGTCATGCATTGGATGTCTTGCATTTAGGAAACGATCAGGCAACCAGTTTAGGAATTAATGTTCCGAGGTTTCAATTTGTTTTGTTGACGGTCATTAGTGGCTTGATTGGTTTGTCTACTGCATTAGTAGGCCCTGTAACGTTTCTTGGTTTTATTGTGGCGAATATGAGTTATCAACTAATGGGCACGTATCGCCATCGTGAGCTTTTTTTAGGTGGTAGTCTACTATCCATCTTATTGTTGGTTTTTGGACAATTTCTTGTAGAA
The DNA here is from genome assembly GCF_002140715.2 of Enterococcus sp. 4G2_DIV0659. Taxonomy (NCBI): domain Bacteria; kingdom Bacillati; phylum Bacillota; class Bacilli; order Lactobacillales; family Enterococcaceae; genus Enterococcus; species Candidatus Enterococcus mansonii. Next base: position 1,924,442 of record NZ_NGLE02000001.1, read on the forward strand.
CAAGTTTTTCAGTTGAATACGACGTTAAGTATTGTGATTGAATTTGGCGGAGGATTATACTTTGTTGGAAAAATTATTAGCGAAAGGAAGCAACGCGGATGATCGAAATCAAAAATGTATCGAAAAGATATGGTGAAAAAATGGTTGTTTCAGAAGTTCAATTGCCGATAACAGAGCAAAAATTGACTGCTTTTATCGGTCCGAATGGAGCAGGAAAAAGCACGTTGCTTTCAATGATGAGTCGTTTGATTCCAAAAGATACAGGTGAGATTTACTTAGATCATAATGAAGTAAAAACGTGGAAGCAAAGTGAGCTATCTAAAAAGCTATCGATTTTAAAGCAAACCAATGGAATCAATTTAAAAATCACTGTTAGAGAGTTAGTGAATTTTGGTCGTTTTCCTTATAGTAAAGGACGATTGAAAAAAGAAGACCATGAAAAAGTCGAAGAAGCAATGAAGAATCTTGGTTTGTTGGATTTGGCAGATGAGTTGATTGATACATTGTCAGGTGGACAGTTACAACGTGTTTATATTGCGATGGTTTTAGCGCAGGATACAGATTATATTTTGCTGGACGAGCCATTGAATAACCTAGATATGAATTTTGCGGTTCAGATGATGCAGACGTTACGACGTTTGGTAGATGAGTTTGGTAAAACAGTGGTCATCGTGTTACATGATATCAATTTTGCTGCAAGCTATGCAGATGAAATCGTAGCAATGAAAGATGGACGATTATTCACACATGGACGCACAGATGACATCATTCAATCTGAAGTGTTGAACAAGCTTTATGATATGAACATCCGGATATGTGAGATTGAAGGAAAACGATTCTGTATGTATTTTAATTAGAAAAGCTGAGAGCGTTGTTCAGCTCTGACAGAAAAATAGGGAATAATGATTGTGGCGTTTTTTGCCACTAGAATAATTCATCTTTTTTCCGAAGAGCTAGTTCGTGCAGCTAGATCAGAAGAAAAGCGTAGCGAACTCGTTCAGCTCTGACAGAAAAATAGGGAATAATGATTGTGGCGTTTTTTGCGACTAGAATGATTCATCTTTTTTCCGAAGAGCTAGTTCGTGTAGCTAGATCACAAGAAAAGCGCAACACGCTTATTCAGCCTTTGAGCAATATAAGAATAAAAATGTTAGCAGAGTATTTTTCTCTGCGAATTTTTATTCGTTATTGCCGAAAAGGCTAACGTGTGTAGCTAGATCAAGAAAAGCGTAACGCACCCATTCATTTTTAGCGGAAAAAATTAAAAAACAGTAATCAACTTGGAGGAAATAATATGAAAAAGAAATTTTTAGCAGTAGCAACGGTATCAATGATTGCATTACTTACTTTAGGAGCATGCGGTAATAGTGGAAAAAAAACTACAGACGGTTCAGCATCTAAAGAATCAAGTTCAGATGCAGCAACAACAATTACAGTAAAGGATTCAAACGGCTCAGTAGAAGTTCCTAAGAATCCTAAAAAAGTTGTCGTTTTTGATAACGGCTCACTAGATACGATGGACGCATTAGGTGTTGGTGATACAGTCATTGGAGCGCCAACGAAAAACCTACCTAAATATTTAGATAGCTACAAAAAAGTTGAATCAGCTGGTGGAATCAAAGAACCAGATTTAGAAAAAATCAACCAACTAAAACCAGATATGATCATTATTTCAGGGCGGCAACAAGATTTCCAAGATAAACTAGAAAAAATCGCTCCAACAATTTATCTATCAGTAGATGCCAAAGATACATGGAATTCTACGAAGAAAAACATTGAAACATTAGCTGAAATCTTCGATAAGAAGGATGAAGCGAAGACGAAAATTGCCGATTTAGAAAAAGAAATTGCCGATGTGAAAGAAAAAGCACAAGCAAGTGATGAAAAAGCGTTAGTTGTTTTGGTAAATGAAGGACAACTTTCAGCATACGGGACAGGTTCTCGTTTTGGAATCGTTCATGATACATTTGGTTTCAAGCAGGCAGATGATGCCATTGAAGCATCTACTCACGGGCAAAGCGTTTCTTATGAATATGTGTTAGAAAAAAATCCAGATATCTTGTTCGTTGTTGACCGTACTAAAGCAATCGGTGGGGACGATACAAATGATAACGTAGAAAGTAATGAATTAGTGAAACAAACAAATGCTGGTAAAAATGGGAAAGTGATCTCTTTACAACCTGATGTTTGGTACCTAAGTGGTGGCGGATTAGAGTCTACACATTTGATGATTGAAGATGTACAGAAAGCGTTGAAATAAAGATTCTATTTAGTTTTTAGTCATAAAATATAAGCGGAAAAAGTATCCAATTCTGTAGTTGAGTGTCTATCATGTTAATCATGATGCTCTTAAGTACAAGATGGGTACTTTTTTTGAATGTATTTATAAAAAAGGTGAGTGAATTTATATGTTTTATGTAAAATTATTATTTCTTTAAAGGTTATTTAGTGTATAATAATTGTAAGCGCTTAATCGTTTTGCTTTTAGAGTTGATTAAATAAGTTGAATCACGTATATAAGTTAGAATTATGTTAGATATATAGAATGGAGGAGAACCATGTATGTAAAAGAGAGACTTTTTTATTGATTCCATTATTACTGTTGTTTCTTTGTGTAATTATTTGCGCGATTGCTTTGCTAAAATTAACTGCTGAAAACAAATTAGCGAGAAAATTGGTTTTACTTTTTTCCATTATATTTGAAATGATCATTGTGTACCTTATTTCGGTTGTAATACTCTTTGGATATAATACTTAAAAAGTGAATAAAACGCCTTATACATAATTAGAGAATATAGTAAAAAAACAATTCATATGAAATTTTTAGAATACATCTAATAATTTCTATAAAATCCTCATTGACGCTCCTTCATTCTTTATGCTACAATCCATGTAATACATTATCTATTAAAATTAAATGTGAAGATAAGGAAAGTATTTTCCAGATAACTCAAAGAGAGTCTCGGCTAGTGGAAAGAGACAGTGAATATGGAAAAGAAAATGGCCTTTGAACAAATTGATCGAACACGTTGAGATTAATTCAGGTGCGCCTGTTACAGCGCCTCAGTATGATTGTACTGAAAGAGTGGACTTTTTATAAGTCAATTGAAGGTGGTACCGCGAAAGTTTATAGCTCTCGTCCTTTTTAGAGGATGGGGGCTTTTTGCTGTGAATCACTGCGATTGGCTTTGCCAGAGTAGATGATGAACAGTACTTGGCGAACAAAGTGAGCGAAGTTACCATACTAGCGAATCACTACACAAGGTTTCAAACTCACTAAATTCTAAGAGTTAAAGCTTTGAGAATGTAAAGCCAACGAATGGCTCCGCCAGAGTAGATGACGAACAGTACTTGGCAAACAAAGTGAGCGAAGTCACCATACTACACATCGTTTCAATCGCATTATTGTAAATCACGAAGAGCAAAGTAGCTCAATAATCCACAATACAACATACACAAAAGAAAAAGAACAGCTTATTTTCAACATTTACAAAAAGGTAGGAGTAGTTAATGTATACAGATACTGAAGGGAGAAATAAAAATGAAGAAAAAACTATTAGTCGTAAGTGCAATATTAACGGGATTATTACTAACAGCATGCGGAGGCAACGATAAAAAAGAAACAACCAAAAACAAAGACGGCGCAATTGCTGCCAGTCAAAAAATCAAAATCAGTTCACCAGCACCATTATCAACGCTAGACACTACTCAAACAATGGATAAAAACACCTTTACGATCGTTCAACACCTGTTTGAAGGCTTGTATCGTTTCGATGATGACAGTACACCGATTCCGGGATTAGCAGAAAAAGTTGATATCAGTGAAGATGGGTTAACCTATAAATTTACCCTGAAGGAGAATATTAAATGGAGCAATGGCGAACCAATCACTGCTAAAGATTTCCTATATTCATGGAAAAAACTAGTAACACCAGCAACGATCGGACCAAACGCTTATTTATTAGACAATGTAAAAAACAGTAAAGCAATTCGCAATGGTGAAAAATCGGTGGATGAAATTGGTCTTGCTGCACCAAGCGACAAAGAATTTGAAGTGACCTTGGAGCAAGCGCAACCATCATTTTTAACAGTTGCATCGATTGGTTGGCTAGCGCCGCAAAATCAAGCCTATGTTGAAAAACAAGGAAAAGAGTACGCGACTGACAGCGATCATCTACTTTATAGTGGTCCATTTATTTTAACGGATTGGGATGCGTCATCAGACACGTGGACATTAAAGAAAAATCCTGAGTATTACGATGCAGATAAAGTGAAGTTAGAAGAAGTGGATGTTAATACGATCAAAGAAGAAAATACAGGAATCAATTTATATCAATCCAACGAATTAGATCTTGTTCGTATTAGTGGACAATACGTGCAACAATACAGCGATGATGAAGGGTATGTCACTCATTCAGATGTTGCGAATTATTACTTAGATTTCAATAAAAAAGAAGGCACAGCACCAGACAATCTTCACTTACGAAAAGCGATCGCACAAGCTATCGACAAAGATGCATTGACTAAAAGTGTCTTAAACGACGGATCAAAACCTTTGAATGGTTTGATTCCAAGCAATCTGTATAAAAATCCTGAAACATCGGAAGATTTCAGAGCCTTTAGTGGGGACCATTCTGTTTATGATGTGAAAAAAGCACAAGCTGAGTGGGAAAAAGCGAAAGCTGAATTAGGAGATAAAATCAAGTTGTCCTTGTTAGTTTCTGATGATGATAATGGCAAGAAAATCTCTGAATATGTGCAAAGTCAATTACAGGAAAACTTAAAAGGGATCGAAATCACAATCAATGCACAACCGAAAAACAATGTTTTGCAAACACGTAAAGATAAAAATTATGAACTATCATTATCAGGCTGGATTGCTGGAAGTAGTGATTTAGATTCTTATTTCAACTTATATGCTGGAGATTCTGCGTATAATTATGGTTCTTATAAAAATGCAGACTACGACAAGTTGATCACGGATGCCCGTACAATCCATGCGAATACTCCAAATAAGCAATTTGATGATTACAAAGAAGCAGAAGCTATTCTATTAGATAAAGATGCAGCACAAGTGCCACTTTATCAAAGTGCATCGAACTATTTGATCAATCCTAAAATCAAAGGTATCAGCTATCACTTATATGGCGACTTCTTCAACCTTAGAACAGCTTATTTAGAAGAGTGATCTGCTTGGAAGGAGGAATAAACATGAATCAGTTACTAGAACGATTTATTCGTTATGTCAAAATCAATACGCGATCAGACGCAAGTAGCCAAACGGTTCCTACAACGCAAGTTCAAGTAGACTTTGCAAGAATCATTGAAAAAGAATTAGGAGAAATCGGACTTTCTGATATTCATTACAATGAGAAAAATGGCTTTTTAACAGCAACTTTACCGGCAACAACCAATAAAGAAATACCAACGATCGGATTTATTGCCCATTTAGATACAGCAGATTATAACGCCGAAAATATTGAGCCGAATGTTTTTACAAATTATGATGGTGAAGATGTTGTGTTGAATGAAAAACTTGGAATCATTATGGAGACAGAAGAATTTCCTAATTTGAAAGATTACATTGGGCAAACATTGATTACTACAGACGGGACAACGTTATTAGGTGCGGATGATAAAGCAGGTATTGTAGAAATTTTAGATGCCGTTGAGTATTTATTGGCACATCCGGAAATTCCTCATGGGAAAGTATTACTAGCTTTTGGCCCAGATGAAGAAATCGGACGTGGTGCAGATCGATTTGACGCGGAGAATTTTCCGGCGAAGTTTGCATACACCGTAGACAGTGGCAGAGTGGGGTGCTTTGAATATGAAACCTTCAATGCCGCACAAGCTGTAATCTCAATCGAAGGAACGAGTGTCCATCCAGGAACAGCGTATAAAACGATGGTCAACGCCATTAAGCTGGGTGAAAAGATAGATGCTCAATTACCCACAGCAGAAGTCCCAGAAAATACACGTGGTTACGAAGGCTTTTACTTACTGACGAAATTTATTGGCAGCTTAGATCATGCTGAGTTAACGTATATTATTCGCGATCATGATAAAGAGCTGTTCCAACAACGAAAAGAGTTACTTGCTGAGATTGTCGGTGAATTAAATGCATCATTGGATAAAAAACGGATCAGTATTGCGTTTTTGGATCAGTATTATAACATGAAAGAAATCATCGAAAAAGATATGACACCTGTCGAACTTGCAATCAAAGCGATGGGAAATTTGGGAATTAAGCCGGATATCCAGCCGTTTCGAGGTGGTACAGATGGGTCAAAAATCTCGTTTATGGGTATTCCCACCCCTAATTTATTTACAGGTGGTGAAAACTTCCACGGTCAATATGAATTTATTACACTGGAAGCTATGGAATTAGCAGCAAAAACAATTGTGGAAATCATTAAAGAAAATGCGATTACATCAGGAGATTGAGAAGGAAATCCAAATTGTATTAAAAAATAGTTGACAAGATTAGAGTTTTCTAATATGATTATCCTCAATAGTAAAGCTTTGAGAAAGAGGAGTAACAACACTGGAACTTTTCAGAGAGCTGATGGGACTGCGAATCAGTAAGGGATGTGTTGCGAATGGACTTTCGAGCAAAATGTTGAATCGTAGTAGGCATTTTCGGGAACTCCCGTTACAGAGTAAGGTCGTTGATAGACGACTGATAAGAGGAAAGAATTTCTTTCAAACTTGAGGTGGCACCGTGAATTTTTCGCCCTCAAACCACAGATTTTGTGTGGTTTTGGGGCTTATTTTTTGTTCATTACTATATTTCACTTAGCTCTGAGTATTAGAGAACTACGATAAGTAGCTGATGAACAACACATGGTGTGCAAAGGAAAGAAAATAATTTTATGAGGAATTGCCAAACACTATGATTTCCTTATAAGGTTACTTTAAACAAATTCTTTTCATTGAGGTGGTACCGTGGATAGTATTATTCGCCCTCACAAAACAGATAACTGTCTGTTTTGTGAGGGCTATTTGCTGTGAATCACTACGACTGGCAAAGCCAGAGTAGATGATGAACAGCACTTGGCGAGCCAAGCGAGCGAAGTAACCCTACAAGAGAATCACCACACTGCGTTTCGATTCTATCAAACGCTAAAACAAATCAAAACCAGAAAAGAGGAAAGTACATGCAATTGATCAAAGAAATCCAAGCAGACTATCTAACGGCCATATCCGCTTTTTTAAGAATCAAAGGTGTTAATAAATGTCTTCTAGAAAGTATCCCTAGAGATAAAAGCAAAGGACGTTATTCGATTATTGCCTGGAATGCCGTTTCTGAAATTACCTGCTGTGGTTCTGAATTAACAATTAATGGACAAACAGTCAGGACAAAAGATCCCTTAAAAGAAATCGAAAAACACGTACTAAAACAAGAGGAAATTTCACAAGAATTACCGTTCCAAGGTGGAGCAATCGGCTATGTTGGCTATGATGTGATTGCCAGTTATGAAGATTTAGGCAAAGTCCCATTTGATGAAATGAGTATTCCGGATATCCATTTTTATCTCTTTGATTCATACCTGATTTTTGATCATGTTGGCGAAACGATTTACTTAGTCGAAGCAAATACCTATTCAAACCGTGAAGAGAAACAATTAAAAGAAGCGTTGAAGCAAACTATCAAAGAATTACAAACGCCAAATGAAGAAGAACAAAAAATCATCCAATTGAAGCCTTTGACCTACCAAAGTAATTTTACCAAGGTGACCTTTGAGCAAGTTGTGACGAAGGTCAAGGAATACATCAAGCAAGGAGATATGTTTCAAATGGTTCCTTCACAACGTTTGACAGCAGTTTTTGATGAAGAAGCGTTTGATTATTATCGCAGATTACGTGTGACAAACCCTTCTACGTATTTGTATTTTCTCGATTTCGGTGAAACGTATGTCATCGGTTCATCGCCAGAGAGTTTAGTCAGTGTCAAAAATCAAATCGTCACAACCAACCCTATCGCTGGAACTAGAAAACGGGGGCAAACGCCAGAGCAAGATTATATGTTGGAACAAGAACTTCTTAACGATGAAAAAGAACGCGCCGAGCATTTAATGTTGATTGATTTGGGGCGTAACGATGTGGGACGAGTCAGTGAATTTGGTTCAGTAGAAGTACCTATTTATATGACGGTGGAAAAATATCGTTTTGTCATGCATCTAGTTTCGGTTGTTACAGGGCGATTGAAAAAGGGCTTGACAGCAATGGATGCATTAAAAGCTACCTTACCAGCAGGAACAGTCAGTGGTGCACCAAAAATCCGAGCGATGCAACGGATTTATGAAATCGAACCAGTCAAACGGAACATTTATGCTGGAGCAGTTGGTTATTTGTCAAAAGACGATCAAGCGGACTTTGCTATTGCGATTCGAACAATGGTTGTTCATAAAAATAAAGCCTATGTTCAAGCAGGTGCAGGGGTTGTATATGATTCTGATCCGTCAAAAGAATATGAGGAAACCTTGCAAAAAGCCAAAGCACTTTTGGAGGTGGGAAAATGATTTTACTGATCGATAATTATGATTCTTTTACACATAATCTAGCACACGTAATGGGGGCTGAAAAAGAAGTAGTGATTGCTCGAAATGATTCTGAGGAGTTGTTTAAATTAGCAGAGCAAGCGAAAGCCATTGTTATTTCTCCAGGACCTGGAACGCCAGATGAAACAGGCCATGTCAAAGAGGTCATCAAACGATTCTACAAGACAAAACCAATACTCGGCATTTGTTTAGGCCATCAAACGATTGGTGAAGTATTTGGCGGAAAAGTGATTTTAGCGAAAGAAATCAGACATGGAAAACAGTCAGTCATTGCAACCAATAAAAGCAGTTTTCTTTTTAAAGGGATTGAGGAGAACATTTCAGTGATGCGCTACCATTCATTGATTATCGCCAAAGAAACAGTTCCAAAGGAGTTTAGAATCTCGGCAATAGCAGTGGATGACGGAGAAATTATGGCAATCGAACATCAGGAATATCCAATTTTCGGTTTACAATTTCATCCAGAATCGATTGGAACACCAGAAGGAAAGAAAATCATCAAACAATTTATTCAAGTAACGGAGGGAAAAGGATATGAAACAATTATTTGAAAAAGTCGTCGCCAATGAGCACTTGACTCGTATAGAAGCACAACAACTAGGGGAAAAAATATTTGAAGGGGAATTAACGGAAAGCCAAATCGCAGCTTTTTTAACAGCGCTGAAATGTAAAGGTGAAACGGCTGAAGAGATGGCAGGTATTGCTGAAACGATCCAACGAAAAGCCGTAATGATTTCTTGTCAAAAGGAAAATGTGATGGATAATTGTGGCACTGGTGGCGATCAATCGGGAAGCTTTAATATTAGCACGACTGCTGCGTTTGTGTTGGCTGCTGGAGGCGTGACGGTTGCAAAACATGGAAATCGCAGCATTTCTAGTAAATCGGGGAGTGCGGATCTTTTTGAATGTTTAGGCGTGGATTTATCGCTATCCCCTGAACAATTAAGTATTGTACTTAATGAAGTCGGGTTAGCCTTTCTCTTTGCACCTCAGATGCATCCAAAGATGAAGTATGTTATGAACGTTCGGAAAGAATTAGGGACGCCAACCATTTTAAATTTGATTGGACCATTAACGAACCCTGTGTTGTTGGATTCCCAACTAATGGGAACCTATCGGAGAGATTTGTTAGAAGAAACAGCGAAAACATTAGGGGAATTAGGACGAAAGCGTGGGATAGTCGTTAATGGTGCTGGTGGGTTGGATGAAGCATCTCTTGCAGGAACAACTCATTTTGCTTTATTGGAACATGGGGTGATCACAAAGCACACGATTGAACCAGAAGAAGTCGGGTTTGCCCGTTTTCCTTTAGAAGCGATTCGTGGTGGGAATGCTGAACAAAACACGGCGATTTTATTATCCATCTTAAAAAATCAGGCAAGTCCTTATTTAGATACGGTTTTGCTGAATTCTGGGTTAGGATTTTTCAGCAACGGGAAAGTTGCGACCGTTCAAGAGGGCATCAAATTAGCGAAAGACTGTGTTGCAAGTGGGGCCGCTTTGGATAAATTGCAACAATTGATTCGAGTACAAAAGGAGGTAGCGTAGATGGATTTTTTAGAAAAAATAATCAAGGAAAAGCAAAAAGAAGTGGCGTTGATGCCTTTGGAAACGTTGCAGCCATTACGTCAGGCTTTTTCTTTTTATCAACAAGTCAAAAATCATCCTGAAAAAATGCATATTATTGGGGAAGTCAAGCGAGCTTCGCCTTCCAAAGGTGCAATCAATTTATCTGTTAATGTAATCGAACAAGCTCAAGCATACGAGGAAGCAGGAGTTGGGGCTATTTCAGTTTTGACGGATGAAATTTTTTTTAAAGGATCAATTGAAGACTTACGACAAGTTAGTGAACAAGTGAAAGTTCCAGTATTATGCAAAGATTTTATTATTGATGAAAAGCAAGTCATTCGTGCACGAAATGCTGGAGCAACCATGGTCTTACTGATCGTGGCTGCACTCACTCAGCAACAATTGGCAGTGTTATATGCTAAAGCTGTAGCGCTTGGTTTAGAAGTATTAGTTGAGGTTCATGATGAACAAGAATTAAAAATTGCCGAAGCTTTGTCGGCAAAGTTGATCGGTGTGAATAATCGTGACTTAAAAACATTTGAGGTTTCGATTGCAGTTAGCCAAACGCTAGGGGAAAAGCAAGCAACAGATGCAGTGTATATTAGCGAGTCAGGTTTTTCTACTCGTGAACAAGTAGCATTAGTGAAAGACGATTATCAAGCTATTTTGGTTGGTGAAGGGCTGATGCGCCAAACAGATCCTAAAGAGAAGCTTAAGGAATTACAGGTGATGCGATGAAAGTCAAGATTTGCGGCTTAAAAACCCAAGAGCAGGTTGATACGGCAGTAGCGTTTGGTGCAGATTATCTTGGCTTTGTCTTTGCTGAAAGTCCACGCCAAGTGATTCCAGAAAAGGTCAGAGAAATCACTAGAAACGTTCCCGAGAATGTGAAAAAAGTCGGAGTCTTCGTTTCACCTAGTAGGTTAGCTGTTGAGACAATCATTCAACAAGCTGGTTTAGATAGGATACAAATTCATGACGAATTACCAGCAACTCATTTTTCAGTTCCGCTGATTCGAGCGTTGTCAGTCGATGAGACAATGATAGAAACACCTACTGCGGACTATCTTCTCTTTGATGCGCCACCGAAGCGATTTGCAGGAGGTAATGGAGAAGTGTTTGACTGGGAAAAATTAGATCTAAGTCTATTAAAGGACAAAAAAATAATCATTGCAGGAGGACTGACCGTAGCCAATGTTCAACAAGCTAAAAAGAGATTTAATCCTTATGCTGTGGATGTTTCTAGCGGTGTCGAAACTAATGGAGAAAAAGATCTACGAAAAATCAAAGCTTTTCTAGAAAAAGCGAAGGAGGAATTCGATGTATAAGCAACCAAATCAAGGATTTTATGGAAACTATGGTGGGCAATTTGTGCCAGAGACGTTGATGTATGCAGTCAAAGAATTAGAGGAAGTTTATGAAGCATCAAAAACGGATCAAGCCTTTCAAAAAGAACTTGCGTATTATTTAAAGCAATATGTGGGGCGTGAGAACCCTCTATACTTTGCCGAACGTTTAACCGATTATGCAGGCGGTGCCAAAATTTATCTAAAACGGGAAGACCTTAATCATACAGGAGCGCACAAAATCAACAATACGATCGGACAAATTTTATTAGCCAAAAAAATGGGTAAGAAAAAAATCGTTGCAGAGACTGGTGCAGGACAGCACGGAGTAGCAACAGCAACAGTGGCTGCTTTGTTTGGAATGGAATGTACGATTTTCATGGGGGCTGTCGATGTAGCTAGACAATCGTTAAATGTTTTTCGAATGGAATTATTAGGAGCAAAAGTTGAAAGTGTGACTTCAGGAAGTGAAACGTTAAAAGATGCTGTAAACGAAGCGTTACGTTTTTGGGTTGCTAATGTGGAAGATACTCATTATGTGATGGGGTCTGTTTTAGGGCCGCATCCATTTCCGGAAATTGTCCGTGATTATCAAAGCATTATTGGCATCGAAGCTAGACGTCAGTTCCAAGAAGCAGAGGGCAGATTGCCGGATGCAGTCGTTGCGTGTGTTGGCGGCGGCAGTAATGCCATGGGGATTTTCTATCCTTTTGTTGATGATGAGGTGGCATTGATTGGTGTTGAAGCGGCAGGATTAGGCTTGGATACACCAGCGCACGCCGCATCTATCAACAAAGGAAAAACAGGGATTCTGCACGGAGCGATGATGAAAGTATTACAAGATGAGAATGGTCAAATTTTAGAAGCCTTCTCGATTTCAGCGGGTTTAGATTATCCAGGTCTAGGACCAGAGCATTGTCATTTAAACGATATCCGTAGAGCAACGTATGAATCGGTGACGGATCAAGAAGCCTTAGAAGCTTTCAATATTTTGTGCCAAACAGAAGGAATTATTCCAGCTTTGGAAAGTGCGCATGCTATTAGCCATGCAATAAAAGCAGCCAAAGAACTCGGGTCAGATAAACAAATCATCGTTTGCCTTTCTGGACGTGGGGATAAAGACGTACAACAAATTAAAGAGTTACTAGAAAAGGAGGCAACGCAATGAAACCATTGACGAAGCACTTACTAGCAAAACAACAAGCTGATGAAACGATTTTTGTTCCGTATATTATGGCAGGAGCCCAAGGATTGGACAAGCTATCTGACGAAATCCATTTATTATCAGAAGCTGGAGTGAGTGCAATTGAATTAGGCATTCCCTTTTCAGATCCGGTCGCCGATGGTCCTGTGATTCAGGCAGCTGGTCTAAAAGCGTTGGAAAATAAGGTTACATTACGAAAAATAATCCAGCACCTCAAACAAATCAGCACCTCAACGCCGTTAGTCTTGATGACCTATTTTAATCCAGTTTTTAATTATGGACTAGAGGAATTTATGAACGATTTAACTGAAACGAATGTTTTAGGATTGATTATTCCGGATTTACCTTATGAACATCAAGAGTTGTTAACACCATTACTAAAAGCAAGTGATATTTCGTTGATCCCGCTGATAGCTTTAACGACACCTAAAGAGCGAATACCAGCATTAATAGAATCAGGTGATGGGTTTATCTACGCAGTAGCGGTCAATGGTGTGACAGGAATAGGACGAAACTATCAGGAAACGCTAGATGAGCATTTAGCTTCGATTCAACAAATCAGTGACAAACCCGTTTTGGCAGGTTTTGGTGTTTCTTCAACCGAACATGTGGCTCGTTTTAGAAAAAGTTGTGCAGGTGTAATTGTCGGAAGTAAAATTGTGCAGTTACTTAGTGAGGGGAAGCAAGCGGAGGTTCAAGCATTTATTAAAGAATCTATAATGGAGTAATGAAAATTTTGTCTTTTTCCTCTTGCCTCTGAGCCGTTATTTCTGTAAAGTAGTATGAAAAGTAGGTGGAATAATGGAAATTGTTATCAATCGAAAATTGATTTTTGCAGAGAACCAATATTTAGAGACGGAACGTTTACACTTACGCCCTGTGATGTTAACTGATGCCGAGGATATGTTTGAATATGCATCAGATGAAGCAACCGTCACCTATGTTTTTCCAATTCATCAATCGATTAAAGATACGAAAGAAAGCATTGCGAATTACTTCATATCGGCCCCGTTAGGGAAATATGGCATCGAATTAAAAACATCTGGAAAGTTTATCGGAACAATTGATTTACGTGTGGATGATCAGCATAATGTAGCGGAGATCGGTTATGCCATGAATAAAGCATTTTGGGGTCAAGGATATATGCCAGAAGCAGCTAGAGAAATTCTGCGTCTCGGTTTTGAAGAGTTACGATTGATGCGGATTTTTGCTACACACGATATTAAAAATCCACAATCTGGTCGAGTAATGGAAAAAATCGGTATGAAAGTCGAAGGAAAGATTCCAAATGCACGTATGTGGAAAGGAAAAGTCGTAACAGATATGATGCGTGGTATTACTTTAGAAGAATGGCAATAGTTGCATAATTAATGTAAAGAATTGCTCAGAGGAGAAATGGCTAAATGTTAATGTTTACTGAAAAAGATTTTGATGTATTTACAATAGAAGGATTAGAGCCTCGAATGGCAGGGATTCGTTCTGAAATTCAACCGAAATTTCAAGACTTAGATGATTATTTTGCCGAAAAGTTAGGCGAACAACTGGAAACAGATTTTTTTGTTCATATTGCCCAGCATCGCCGTAGAACTGTTTATCCGCCAGAAAATACTTGGTCAGCCCTAAGTCAGAAAAAACGCGGCTATAAAATGGAAGCTCATTTTCAATTAGGGATTTGGCCAGATTACTTATTTATGTGGTTATCACTGATTGACAATCCTAAAAATGAAAAAGAAATTGCGCAAGCTTTTTTAGAAAATCAAGGATTATTTGAGCAATTAGAGGATGATTTTTATCTGTCGATTGATCATACCCAGCCCGAGATCGAACGGTTAAGTGAAGCAGATCTAGAGAAACAGTTAACTCGTTTTCGTGATATAAAAAAAGGCGAATTTCAAATTGGACGAATCATCAAAAAGACAGATAGTTTGTTAAATGATCCAGAAAAAGCGCGTGCGTATATGTTAAAGACGTATGAAGAATTATTGCCATTCTATCAATTGGCGATTGAGTTGCAACAGGCAGATTAAAAAAGACCTAAAACACTTAGATGCATTTTTGCATGGAGTGTTTTGGGTCTTTTTAGTCGATTGCGCTACTGAACACCAATCTTATTCAACGGATAATACTGAAAATAAACAACGCCTACGATATTCTTTTTATCCACAAAGCCAAAATAACGGCTATCATCTGCTTTTCGACGATTATCTCCCAACACAAAATATTTTCCTTCTGGAACCACAGTTGTTGGATTGACTGCTGTTGTTTCTAAACTAAAATCAGCAGTCAAAGGCAAACCATCCGTTAAATCCGCTTTAAACTCATCTAAGTAAGGCTCATCATATTTTTTATCATTGATATACAATTGGTCATTTTCCATTCGGATAGTATCACCAGGCAGGCCGACAATTCGTTTAACAATTCTTTTTCCATCACGTGGGCTAGGAAATGTTGCTACATCAAAGCGTTTCGGTGAAATCAGCGATGTTTGCCACAAGCGGTCAGATTCATGATAGGTGGGTTCCATAGAAGTGCCAATAACTTCCACAGGGGTTAAGACGTACTTTCTTAAAAAAAGTGTAAACATTAAAATAACAGCAAATTGAACCAACGTGTAAAACAGACCATGTTTTTTCTTCATAATAAACTCCTTTTTACTTATTGTTGATTTTAGTATATCAAACTATCACTAGCAAATTAAGAAGAAACATAGAAAAGTATATGAAAAAATCGAGAAACTAAGAAAGCAGATGTTTTGTTGTCCATACTAAAATTTGCTATACTTTGTACAAAACTTATCGATCGATAAGGAGGAGGGGGATTTATGTTTTTAGCATGGAATGAAATTACACGCTCGAAGTTACGTTATGCCTTGATTATCAGTGTCATGTTTTTGATTTCTTATTTAGTCTTTTTTTTGACAGGTTTAGCATATGGTTTAGCGGAAGATAATCGAACGGCTGTAGATAAATGGCAGGCAGACGGCATTGTGTTGTCGGACGAGTCAAACACGAATATCAATATGTCGATGATCCCGATAAAATCAATGGATGAGGTAGATGCAAAAGAAAAAGCTTCATTAGGACAAACCGCAGCTGTGATTCAATTGGATAAAAAGCATGCTGAAAAAATCAATGCTAGCTTTTTTGGCATTAATAAAGAGGAGTTTTTAATGCCGAATATCATTGAAGGGAAAGCTTTCTCAACTGAGGATGAAACAGTTGTGGATAACAGCCTAAAAAGAGAAAAGGGAATTAAACTTGGGGATAAATTGAAATTAGCTGGTAGCGCTAAAACACTCAAGGTTGTAGGATTTACAGATAATGCAAAATTTAATGTTGCGCCAGTATTATATGTATCAACAGATGCGTTTCAACAAATCCGATTTGAAAAAGCAGATACTTCTGAGAATGCGCGCGTGAACGCTATTGTTTTCCGTGCAAAAGATGGCGCGTTGAAAAACGTACACTTAAAAAATGATGGATTGACCAGTTACAAAATTACGACTTTTATCAATAAATTACCAGGATACAGTGCCCAAGTATTAACATTTGGCTTTATGATTGGCTTTTTAATTGTCATTGCAGCGATCGTTATTGGTATTTTTATCTATGTTTTGACCATGCAAAAAGCCACTATTTTTGGCATTATGAAAGCACAAGGAATATCAGGCTTTTATATTGCAATTTCTGTCATTGTTCAAACCTTTGTGTTGGCATTTTTTGGAATAACGATTGGCTTACTTGGAACTGTAGGAACATCTTTCGTGTTGCCAAGCGCTGTTCCATTTCAAAGCAACTGGCTATTTTTCTTATTGATTGGCGGACTAATGTTGATTATTGCTGTATTAGGGGCACTATTTTCAGTTAGAACAATTGTAAAAATTGATCCGCTAAAGGCAATTGGATAGAAAAGGAGGACACGTAAAATGAAAGCAATTGAATTTTTATCTGTGGATAAACAATTTCTGGATGGAGATACAACTATTGAAGCGTTGAAATCCACAAATTTTTCTGTGGATAAAGGTAAATTTGTGGCAGTGATCGGCCCGAGTGGTTCAGGAAAAAGTACCTTTTTAACACTTGCAGGAGGGTTACAAACTCCTACAAATGGTGAAGTAAAGATAAATGACCAAGCGTTTAGTGAAGAGAATGAAAAAAAACGCTCGAAGATTCGTTTTTCCGAAATTGGGTTTATTTTACAAGCATCAAATTTAGTACCGTTTCTAACTGTGGAAAAGCAGCTGCGCTTGGTGGATAAAGTTAAAAAGGAAAAAACAGATGTTGAGAAAGTTACTAAGTTATTAACAGAATTAGGAATTGAGAAGTTAAAGAAAAAATACCCTGACGAAATTTCTGGAGGTGAGCGACAAAGAGTAGCGATTGCGCGTGCCTTGTATAATGATCCTGCCATTATCTTAGCGGACGAACCTACAGCAAGCTTAGATTCGGATAGAGCCTTTGAGGTTGTGAAGATATTAGCCAGGGAAACGAAAGAAAAAAATAAAGCCACGATTATGGTCACCCACGACCAACGCCTCATTGATTTTTGCGATGAAGTTTTTGTAATGAAAGATGGCGTGTTGAAAAAACAAAAATAATAATAGGAGCAAAGATGCAGTGGGTTACCAGCATCTTTGTTTTTTTGCACAAAAAAACCTTGCCCAACAAAGTGAGCAAGGTTTGTACATTCGAGAAAGAATGAGAAGCTGTAACGCTTTTCTCCAAATCGAATCTTAAAGTTTTTGGTTGTAGTATTCAACGACAAGAGCTTCGTCGATTTCAGGATATAGCTCATCACGTTCTGGTAAACGAGTGAAGCTTCCTTCTAATTTTTCAGTATCGAAGCTTACGAATGCTGGACGTCCAACAGTTGCTTCAACTGCTTCTTTAACAGTTACGATGTTTTGAGATTTTTCACGAACAGAAATCACTTGACCGACTTCAACGTGGTAAGATGGGATATCAACACGTTTGCCATCTACAGTGATATGACCGTGGTTTACTAATTGACGTGCTTGACGACGAGTAGTAGCAAGACCTAAACGATAAACAACATTATCTAAACGTTGTTCTAGTAAGATCATGAAGTTAACCCCGTGTTTACCTTCTTTGATTTTGCTAGCTTTAACGAACAAGTTAACGAATTGACGTTCGTTCATGCCGTACATATGACGTAATTTTTGTTTTTCAGTTAATTGCATACCGTATTCAGAAACTTTACCACGGCTGTTTGGTCCGTGTTGTCCTGGTTTGTATGGGCGACGTGCTAGTTCTTTACCAGTTCCTGATAGAGAGATACCTAGACGACGAGAGATTTTCCATGATGGTCCTGTATAACGTGACATTAAAAATTCCTCCAATAAAATAAGTTTTTTGGAGTAAAATAATCTTCTGAAAAATTCATATTCGTTCAGTTCATTCTTCAACCTTCGCCCTTTGCAGCCGTGGGTTACGCAGTTGAACCTGAAAAGAAAAGCTGATAAGGTTTTTGAGCCTTAAAAGCTAAACACCAAGGCAATGAAATGTTGACGAGACTATTATTTTTCTGCTGCATTATTTTACACAAAGCATAGTATAGCGTAAAACAGTAGATAACTCAAGCTTTTTATTGAGTTATCCACTAATAAACTACCAACCGCCAGAAGCGCCCCCGCCTCCGGAAGAGCCTCCACCAAAAGAACCCCAAGAGGAGCCTCCGCCACTGCCGGATGAGTCGTTATCTGACCAATTACCAGACTTATAACTAGACGCTAGATAAGCGGTCGTTAAGATAGTGCCATTTCCTGAATAGAGGGTATCGCCGATTAAAATTCGCCCAAACGACTTTTGTTGAGCTGCAGGATTTTTTAACAATTTTCCTCTGGTGATCGCCCGATGTAAACTTCTTGTGGAGAAAATCAAGAGAGTTCCACTTAGTAGAATATAGTAAAAATCGGTTTGTTTCATTTTTTCCTGCAAGAATTGAGGATCATTTTGCTCAATTGATTTAGAATAAACAGACATCTGCTCTAAGTATTCATTGTAGGTTTGTTTCAAAGTGCTTTTTGCACGAATCGATTTAATGATGAAAAACAGATTGACTATCATAAGAAATAGTAGCAAGGTAAATACGCTCCAGTGGGAAAATGTAGCTGAACTTTGTTGCTCTTTGAGCTGAGCGATTTTAGAATCCACTAAAGCGGTTTTGGTGTTCATCAATGCAAATACTTGATCGACTACTTGAGTTATTCCATCAGTATATCGTTTGTCTCTAAATGCATCGACTACGGCGTCATCATTAATGATGTTATCTGCTGTTCCATCAGGAATTAAGCCTTCCAAACCATAGCCTACTTCTAGGCGGAATGTTCGATCATCTAATGAAATTAAATATAAGACACCATTATTTTCCTCCTTGTTACCTATACCTAGTTGGTTAAAGATTTTATTTGCATAAGATTCGATATCTTCATCATTTGGGAGTTTTCTGACTGTTACGACTTCCAATTGAGCGCCACTAGTGCTAGCAGCTAGCTGTTTATTCAGTTTGTAGATTTTTTTCTTCATAGGGCCATCTAATATAGCCGCATTATCTGAGACAAAAATATTGTTTTTATTGATGATTAAATTACTATTCGTCCCTTCAATGGAGACGGAATAATTGTTTTCTTGTTGAGGATACTCTTTTAAATGATCTAAATTTTCTTGTAAAACAGTATCAAACGATTTTGTAGCTTCTACCACTTTGCCAGACTCGATATCTGTCCGCTGATTCTTCGAAATGAAGGTTGTTTATTTGTTATGCTATGAAAAAAAGTGCTACTTTGTGTGAAAAAGCACTAGACAAAACTCTTACAGGTCTTTAAAATGATAAAGGATGTTTTTTGAAAATATAAATATGAAAACAAATTGAGAAGGAGAAACAAAATGAAACCTGTATCGCCATTATTTGAGCAGATCGACAAATCAATTAGCAAAAAAATGAACTTGTTCCAAAGTAGTTTTATGCGTTATGCTTTTCGTGCAATGCTTGCTTGTATGTTTTTAACATTAGGAACGGCAGTTGCTTTTGCGATTGCAATGAAAGGTGAAGATATTGTCCATGGACTAGGCAAAATGCTTTACGCGTTTATGTTTAGCTGGTCTTTAGTGATGATTCTTTATATGAATGCTGAACTAGGAACATCGAATATGCTGTATATGACAGTTGGTGTTTATCGAAAAAAAATCAATTTTTCTTTTGCGGCTAAAATTTTATTTGCATGTATCTTTTTCAACTTAATCGGCGGCGTTCTTTTTGGGTACTTGATTTCGTTGACTGTTCCTTATCAAGATTTAGCTTCAGATAGTTTCTTCTTTACTTCAATTGCTGGAAAATTAAATAAAACAACAACCCAGATTCTAGTGGAAGCTATTTTTGCCAACATCGTGGTAAATACAGCTGTGCTAGTAAGTATGCGTATGAAAGATGATGCTGGTAAAGTTGCGGCAATTGTTTTTATCATTTTCATCTTTGCTTTTTTAGGCTATGAACACGTTATCGCCAATTTCCCTGCATTTAGTTTAGCGTATTTTGCGTCTCATGGAACAATGGCGGCAATGACAGTTAGCAGTGTAGCACACAACCTATTCTTTGCATTGATCGGTAATTTTATCGGTGGTGGTTTAGTTATGGGATTAGGGTACGCATGGTTGAATAATGCGGATACAACATACGTAGATTAAACAGTAAAATAAGTGAGAATAAGACCGAATACTTTTGTGGTAAGCGGACTGTTCTCACTTTTTATTTTATATGAAAATGAGGGAAGCAGATGAACGAATTTATTTTTCCAAAGGACAATGAGCGCTCAAAACAAATGGCTGCATACATGAAACAATTATTTCCATTTGCAGGAGTTCAAGCACCAGAAAGAGCCCGATTGACTAAAGATCTGTTAAAAGCTAGTAAACGTCTTACTTTTTCAGAATTAATTGATTTAGTGACTTTTTACTATAATAAACCTGAACGTGAGTACCAGTATTTAGCAATTGATTTAGCGACAGTTAATGTAAAGCGGTTGTCATTTGAAGAAGTTTTGTGTTTCAAACCTTTTGTGATAGAGAAGGCGTGGTGGGACAGTGTGGACGCTTGGCGTAAGTTTTTTGGACTATGGGCGTTTGCAAATCTAGAAGAAATGCCGAAGTTATTTGACTCTTTTTTTGGTGCAGAAAATTTTTGGCACAGACGAATCGCAATCAACTTGCAACTGTTATATAAAGAAAAAACAAACACTGTGTTATTGAAAAAAGCCATTATTTATGATAAAACTACAGATGAGTTCTTTATTCAAAAAGCAATAGGTTGGTCTTTGCGTCAATATAGCAAAACTGACCCAAAATGGGTCAAAGAAATAATAGAAACAACGGCATTAAGCCCATTAGCCGTTAGAGAAGGCAGCAAGTACCTGCCAAAATAAGAGAAAGCGAGCGAGTTATTACGCCATGAAAAGAAAACTTTTTGCATTTGATATTGATGGAACATTGCTTGGAACGGATAGACAGCCGTTGGAAAGTACGAGAGAAGCATTGCGGGCATTGAGAAAACAAGGACACCTTGTAACAATTGCAACAGGACGCAGCCGATTTATGGCGCAAGATATTATTTTAGATTTAGGTTTTTCTAATTACGTTCTTTGTAACGGTGCAGCTGCGTTTTTAGATCATGAGCAGTATTACCAGAACTTATTGGACCAAGAGGAATTACGCCGTTTTGCTACAGAAGTAGAGAAAAGAGAAATTGGGTTGGCCTATGTTGGTTTAGACGATGTGAAAAAAAATAACCATCATCGCCAAGAGCAAATGGTGGAAGCGATGGGCTCTATTGATTTTGAGGCACCAGAATATGATTTGAACTTTCAAAAAGAAAATGATGTGTATCAAGCGTTAGCTTTTTATGATCAATCAGCAGAAGGATCATTTGAAAGTGAATTTTCTAAATTTCGTTTTATTCGTTGGCATTCTGAAAGTGTCGATATCGTACCTAAAAATGGGTCGAAAGCGGCGACCTTGCTTAATTTAGCAGATCGAGTAGGAATTGAGCGGGAAAATATTGTGACATTTGGTGATGGTGAAAATGACCGAGAAATGCTTCGTGAAGCGGGAATTGGTGTTGCGATGGGAAATGCGTTGTCTCATGTTCAAAAAGAAGCAAAAATGGTGACAGATACGAATGATAATGATGGTATTTGGAAAGCGTTAAAAGAGTTACGAGCGATTTAATTATGATTCAGTAGATATTTTTTTCTAGAAGGATGGGGAAGAAGGGCTTATTTTCGAAGTGATTGCTTTTGTTCCGTCGTTTGTCTGGATTCCAAGTGAGTGAGATGTGACTTAAAGAGTTACGTCCTATTCACTTTTTTTATTTATTTAACAATAAATGCTATATATTTCCTACTTTTTCTGATAAAATAAATGAGACATTATGACTGGTATGATAATTTGGGCTGTGGCCCCTATTTTTATTAGAGTAGAGTATGGAGGGAACGGATAATGAGAAACAAAGTTGTTGATGTACATATACATGTTTATCGAGCTGTTTTAAGAATGTCGCAAAAAGAATTGGCCGAAAAAGTTGGCGTAACAAGAGAAACCATCGTCAATATTGAAAGAAATAAGCAAAACCCGTCATTGCTGTTGGTATATAATATTGCCGAAGTTTTAGGCGTTAGTATTGACCAGCTTTATACATTTGAAAGAGAAGCAAATGAGAAAGATGTTGATTCGGATTGAGAAGAACAGGCCATTTTTGCTTGGACTTTTTACACAACCTATTATAAAAAGTATTGTGGGGTGGAATTTATTCCTGCCACAATACTTTATTTTAAAGAAATTATTCGATAACCAATACGTCATCTTTTAAAGAAAATGGATTGTCTTGATTGATATGATCATAGAACATCACGCCATTTAAATGATCAATTTCATGTTGAACAACGATTGCTTCGTAATTTTTTAAACGAATTTTTTGTTTTTCACCAGCAGCATCCACATAAGAAAGTGTAATTTTATTATGTCGAACGACATATCCAGGCACTTCACGATCAACGGATAAACAGCCTTCACCTTCGCCTAGACAAGCATCTTGCACAGAATGACTTAAAATTTTAGGATTATACATCACTGCGCTCAAAGTCGGTTCGGGGTTTTCCAAATCGCCGCTAGGTACATGTACAGCAATGATTCGTTTAGAAATATCTAATTGAGGTGCAGCTAGACCAACGCCGCCACGCAATTTTAATTCTTCTGCTTTGACAGGATCTTGACTGTTTTTCAAGAACTCCATCATTTCTTCTCCTAACTTAATATCATCAGCAGAAAGCGGCAAAGCAACTTCTGCGGCAACTTCTCTAAGTGTAGGGTTTCCTTCACGGATAATATCCTTCATGGTAATCATAGGATAGTTCCTCCTTCAGCTATTTAAAAATATGGATTTCCTTTAATTGAAAAACAAACCCATTTGATTGTGTGTTTCTTCGTCTATCTAGTTTATCATATCTGTTATGAAAAAGGGGATAAATTGTTCAAAAAACAAAGGAATAGTAGAACTTAATCTTGCATTTTCATAGTATTTCCTGTAAAGTATATCTGTATGGAAACATACCGTCTTTTACTTGGTTGTGCGAATCACCAACGCATTACTCAGTAAGAAGATGACTATTAAAGAAGAGGTGAAAAACATGGCAATGTCAAAAGAAAAGAAAAACGAAATCATTAGCGAATACGCTCGTCATGAAGGAGATACTGGTTCACCAGAAGTACAGATTGCTGTATTAACTGCTGATATCAATCACTTGAATGAGCATGCTCGCGTTCACAAAAAAGATCATCATTCTTACCGTGGACTAATGAAAAAAATTGGACACCGTCGTAACTTGTTAGCTTACTTACGTAAGACTGACATCCAACGTTACCGCGAATTGATCCAACGCTTAGGATTACGTCGTTAATCAAAAAAGGAAAAGCGAGATTCTTAACGAACCTCGCTTTTTAGCTTATTTAAAAGCGAAGGTTAAGTAACCTTAAAATACTAAAATTAATCATCTTTGGAAAGTTTGAATGAATCTACTAACCAAATAAAAGGACTCAATTCTTTTGAATCTTTTCATTTGTTTAGTAGTAGTCTAACTTTTCCAAAGAAACAAAGGAGAACAAAAATATGACAGAAAAACAAGTGTTTAAAACAACTTGGGGCGGACGTCCTTTACAAGTTGAAATCGGTCAATTAGCTAAGCAAGCAAATGGAGCAGTATTGGTTCGTTATGGGGACACTGTGGTTTTAAGTGCAGCGGTTGCTTCAAAAGATGCGAGAGATTTTGATTTCTTTCCACTAACAGTTAATTATGAAGAAAAAATGTATGCTGTCGGCAAAATTCCAGGAGGATTTATCAAACGTGAAGGTCGCCCAAGTGAACGTGCAACATTAACGGCTCGTTTAATTGACCGTCCGATCCGTCCAATGTTTGCAGAAGGTTTCCGTAATGAAGTTCAAATCACAAATACAGTAATGAGCGTTGAACAAGATTGTACACCAGAAATGGCGGCAATGTTTGGTTCGTCTTTAGCTTTAGCAATTTCAGATATTCCATTTGATGGACCAATCGCAGGTGTTGATGTTGGTCGTGTGGATGGCGAATATGTGCTAAACCCAACAGTAGAACAATCAGAAAAAACAGATATCGAATTAACCGTTGCTGGAACGAAAAAAGCCATCAACATGGTTGAAAGTGGTGCTAAAGAAGTATCTGAGGAAGATATGCTTGGTGCGTTGTTATTCGGTTTTGACGCAATCAAAGAATTAGTTGCTTTCCAAGAAGAAATCGTTGCCGCTGTCGGTAAAGAAAAAATGGAAATCAAATTATTACAAGTCGATGCTGATTTGAAAAAAGAAATCTTCGATGCGTACTATGCTTCAATGAAAGAAGCGGTTATGACAGAAGAAAAATTAGCGCGTGAAGTCAATATAGATGCAATCAAAGACCAAGTAAAAGAAGCATATGCTGAAAAATTTACTGGTCATGAAGAGGAAGCGCAATTAGCGAAAGAAGTAAAACAAATCGCTGAAGATTTAGAAAAAGACGTAGTTCGTGAACTAATTACGATCGATAAAATTCGTCCTGATGGTCGTAAATTGGATGAAATCCGTCCATTAGCATCAGAAATTGGTATTTTACCTCGTGTTCATGGTTCTGGTTTATTTACTCGTGGACAAACGCAAGCTTTATCTGTGGTGACTTTGGCACCTCTTGGTGAGCACCAAATCATTGATGGTTTAGGTGTTGAAGATAGCAAACGTTTCATCCACCATTATAATTTCCCGCAATTCTCTGTTGGTTCAACAGGACGTGCAGGATCTCCAGGTCGTCGTGAAATCGGTCATGGTGCTTTAGGTGAACGTGCGATGGCACAAGTTATTCCAAGTGAAGCAGATTTCCCTTACATGATCCGTGTGGTATCAGAAGTTTTAGAATCAAATGGTTCTTCTTCTCAAGCAAGTATCTGTGCTGGAATCTTAGCCTTGATGGATGCTGGTGTACCAATCAAAGCGCCAGTTGCCGGAATCGCTATGGGACTTGTTAGTGATGGGGAAAACTATACAATTTTAACTGATATCCAAGGATTAGAAGATCACCTAGGCGACATGGACTTTAAAGTTGCTGGGACAAAAGATGGAATCACTGCATTACAGATGGACATCAAAATCCAAGGAATCACGGAACAAATCTTGACAGAAGCTTTGACTCAAGCGAAAAAAGCACGTATGGAAATTCTTGCTGAATTGACATCGACAATTGCTGAACCTCGTCAAGAGCTAAGCAAGTATGCTCCGAAGATCGAAATGATCCAAATCGCTCCAGCTAAAATCAAAGATGTTATTGGTAAAGGCGGAGAAACAATCAATGGCATCATTGATGAAACGGGCGTGAAGATCGATATCGACCAAGAAGGGAATGTAAGTATTGCCTCAGCAGACGCTGATATGATCAAAAAAGCAATCAAGATCATCGAAGAATTAACCAAAGAAGTTGAAGTTGGACAAGTTTATCTTGGTAAAGTCGTTCGTATTGAAAAATTTGGTGCTTTTGTTAATCTAATCAAAGGTAAAGATGGATTAGTTCATATTTCTCAATTAGCAAATGAACGTGTAAACAACGTTGAAGACGTTGTTAAATTAGGCGATGAAGTGCTTGTGAAAGTTACTGAAATCGACAAACAAGGCCGTGTAAATGTTTCGCGTAAAGCATTGCTAAATGAAGAAAATAAAGAAAAATAAGCAACGGAAGTTCGCTTTTGATGTATATTTTTAGGCAGAGTAAGGCGTTTCGCCTACTCTGTTTTTTGTGCAAAAGCACCGCTATTTAATAAAAAAATGTAAAGACGCATCACAGCTCTTTTGTTTGCCTATAATTAGTGGTAAAATTGATACTATCAGTCTAAAGATTATTCGGGGTGTCGATGTGAAAAAATTTAATCCAAATAAAAATATAATTATCACACTGATCGTCGTAATCATTGTGGTTACAATCATCAGTTTGACTGCAGCTAAAAGAACCAATAGCGGCAAAAACAATTTGGGACAGTCAGCAGTGAATGACAGTGTAGGATTTATTGATAAAGTAATTTCTTTCCCAGCTAAAGCAATCGGTAATGGTATCTCATCTATCAGTACACTTTTTAACACCTATGATGAAAATGAACGATTAAAAGAAAGAATCGATGGGTACGGAGAGTTATCCATCCAAAATGATAACTTAAAAAAAGAAAATGAAGCCTTGAAAAAAGAACTAGCACTAAACGAAACTTTAGGAAATTATGAAAGAGTGACGGCAACCGTTGTGTCTCGCTCGCCAGATATGTGGCAAGATTTATTGATTGTTGACCGTGGATCAAATGATGGGATTGAGCCCAATATGGCAGTTTTAGCTCAAAAAGGGTTAATCGGCCGAGTTATTGAAGTGAACGCAAATTCCTCAAAAGTTGAATTGCTGACGTCAAAAAATCAAAATTCAAATCATTTCCCAGTTCAAATCAATTCTGAAAAAGGCGATTCTTATGGTCTTTTAAAGAAATTTGATGATAAAGAAAATACATTAGTCGTAAGTCAAATAGTTGGTGATATGGATATCAAAGAAGGGGATATCGTTCAAACTTCTGGACTAGGTCAAAACTCTCCAGCCAATTTACCGATCGGTGTTGTGCAAAAAGTAAAGCCAGACAGCTACGGATTGGATCGCGAAGTATATGTTAAACCTTATGCTGAAATGCATGGAATACCCGTTGTAACAATCATTAAACGATTAGCAGGAGCGGGGGAGTAAGATGCAATTAATAAAAAAAGAAAATGTTAAATACTATGCACCTGTGGTTTTCTTTTTATTGATGCTCATTGATGGTCAATTGACTCAAGGCGCAGAGAATTTAACAGATAATGTCTATTTTGCAAATGCTCATTTTATGTTGCTAGCGTTTTTGATGGCAGTACCCAACTTATCTAAACGCTATTTGCTGATTACGGCGTTAATCATAGGTTTTATTTTTGATAGCTACTATATTGGAATTATCGGGATTTATACGGTTGCCCTAGTTGCAACGGTGATGATGATGTATCGATTTCAACGGGTGGTTCATACAAATCTATTAACAGCATTTTTTGGTATGATTATTTTTGTGACGACTTACGAATTAATTGCAGTAGGACTGCAATTTACTTTCCATCTATCAAATGTAGCACCTTTATTGTTTATCACGAAAGTTTTAGGACCAACATTGCTTTTTAATATGCTGATATTCGTTATTTTTGCTTATCCGCTAAAAAGATTATTCGCAAGTGAATAATCTTTTTTTTACAAAAATGAATCAATAAAACATTAACCGTGTTATTTTAAAGAGAGTGTGAAATAATTTTGTAATATCCTTTTTATCTGTATGTCATACTGCTATGGTACAATTACTCCGTTAATCAGATAAAAAGAGACCGAAACAATACTCAAAAATCAATCAGACTTACATAAATGTCGGAGGAATAAAAGTGAAAAAAAGTATACTATCAGCACTGATGGTTTGTTCAATTACACTGACATCAGTTGCTTTACCGAGCGCTGCGATTGCAGACGATTATGACACAAAAATTGAACAGCAAGATCAAATCATCAATGGATTGAAAACGCAAGAATCAGAAGCCGCGACTAAATTGGCAGCTATTGAATCAGATATGCTAAGTACTGCAGCTAAAATTGATGAACTTACTGATAAAAAAGAGACACTTACAAAAGAAATTACAAAACTGTACAGTGAAATTTCTGATTTGAATGTACGCATTCAAAAAAGAGAAGTTCAAATGCGTAATCAAGCCCGCGATGTGCAAGTGAGCGGATCTGGAACAAGCTATTTAGATGTTATCATCAATTCAGAGTCTATCTCAGATGCAATCAGTCGAGTGCAAGGAATTACAGCCTTGGTTAATGCCAACAATGATTTGTTGAAACAACAGACAACGGATAAAAAAAATGTTGAAAAAAAGACTGAAAACGTTGAATCACAGCTCTCTATTTTGGAAACAGCTACAAAAGAATTGAACGCGAAACAAGCTTCGTTGAATACATTGAAATTTGAGCAAGAAATTGCTAAAAACGACTTAGAAGCACAGCGTTCGACAGAAGAACATAAAAAATCTGATTATGTTGCACAAAAAGCAGCAGCGCAGAAAAAATTAGAAGAAGAACAAGCCAAACAAGCGAAAGAACAAGAAGCCCAACGTAAAGCCGAAGCTGAAGCGGCAAGAAAGCTGGTAGAAGCACAAGCGGCTAACCCAGGTCTTGTAAAAACAAATGTAGTTGGAGCAGATGGTACGACTACAGAAGGGTCTGTCACACCAGAAAAACCTGCACAAAAACCAGGTGGCGGAAGCAGTATCGGCACTGGTGGCGTTTCAGAAGCGAAAAAACGAGCAGCACAAATCGCCTTGAATGCCGTTGGTCAAACCAATCCAACTGGTTGGGGACAAAGCGGCGAGTGTATCGTAGCTGTACAAAATTGGTTGAATGCAGCTGGGGTCAGATTTACACCAGGAGGACCTCATAGCGGATACACACAATCAGGTGCGGTTCAAGTATCTTGGTCTGATGTTCAAGTTGGTGATGTAGTGCAATATGAAAATGCGCTAAATCCTGATGCTTGGCTAGACGGTGTTCATACCGTTTTAGTTGTCGGAGTTAACGGCAGCCAAGTACAAATCGTTGAATCAAATAATCCAGCAGGTTCTGGATATGTATCCACAACAACAGGTTGGACACCAAGTCCATATGCGGCAAACTTTAGAGCAGTTGTATGGCGTTTTCCAGGATAAATAAATGAATCATTAAAAACAGCTTACAGTGAAAATCACTAGATTTTACTATAAGCTGTTTGTTTTGCTATAATAGCAACTATTTTGATGGGCTATTGGTTAAAATCATGACAAATAATCGCTCAGCAAATAAATGAACGAAGCATTGTTCTAAACTGTCATTTTTAACGATTTAAATGAAATACTCCTGTAACATTAATTTTATCTGTATGACATGTGACTATGATACAATTACATCGTTGTTAATAAAAGAATGAAAATTACTCAAACATGAATGAATTTATTATAAGCAAAAAGTCGGAGGAATGAATAGTGAAGAAAAGTGTATTACCGTTACTAATGATTTGCTCGTTAACCCTTACATCTGTAGCGTTACCAGCAATTGCATCAGCAGATGAAGTGGATTCAAAAATTCAACAAAAAGATCAAGCAATTAGTGGATTAAAAGCCAAAGAAGCAGATGCTCAAAGCCAAGTAGCAGCTGTACAAAGCGAAGTAGCTGGAATTAATGAAAAAGCTGAAGCATTATTAGCAGAACAAGGCATCTTAAGAGAAACTTCTACAAAACTAACAAATGAGATTTCACAATTAACAAAACGTATCGAAAAACGTGAAGTTGCAATCAAAAACCAAGCGCGTGACGTTCAAGTAAATGGAAGCACTACGTACATGGATGCATTATTAAATGCAAAATCATTTTCTGATGCGATTACTCGTGTGACAGCGATGAATACAATTGTTAATGCGAACAACGATTTAGTGAAACAACAACAAGAAGATAAAAAATCAGTAGAATCGAAAAAAGCTGAAAACGAAGAAAAAATGAAAGCTATCGAAGAAAACCAAGTAACCCTTGAAGCACAAAAAGGTGAGCTTGTGAAAGCCGAAGCTGAATTAAACGTGTTACAGACAACTCTAGCTGCTGAAAGAGCAACAGCTGAAGATCAAAAAGCTGGATTAGTAAAAGAAAAAGAAGCAGCAATCGCAGAACGTGCACGTATTGCTGAACAAGAAAAAGTTGTTGCTGAAAATGCAAGAAAAGCAAAAGCAGAAGAAGCTGCTGCTAAAGCAACTGCATCAGAAAAACCAGCAAATACAACAAATACTGAGAGTGGAGCAACAACACCAAGTAACAACAATGGTGGTGGTGGAAATGTAACACCGACACCAACTCCTACACCAGTAGTTCCAGGAGACGATCAACAAAAGCAACCAGATCCAGATCCCATCCCAGAACCAACAGGTGGTTCTGCAATTTCTATTGCAGCAGCACAAGTAGGTAAACCATATGTATGGGGTTCAAAAGGACCAAACAGCTTTGACTGTTCAGGTTTAGTATACTATGCCTTCATGCAATCAACTGGTCGTAATGTCGGTGGGTACACAGTTTCACAAGAAAGTGCTGGCGTACGTATCTCTGTAGCGGAAGCACAAGCTGGAGATTTATACTTCTGGGGTAGCCCAGGCGCTTCTTACCACGTAGCAATCGCTACTGGTGGTGGTGGTTACATCCACGCTGGGAACCCAAGTACAGGCGTTGAATATAGCAATGTAGGTGCATTTACACCATCATTTGCTGTACGTATGTAATTTAATTAATTAAAATTTTAGAACTAGACATTTGTCTAGTTCTTTTTTATTTAAAAAAGGAAGTCTCAACAAAAATTGCTGAAACTTCCTTTAATTACTTAATATATTCCTCTGTTAATTCCATGAATTCTTGTACATCTTTAATCACTTGATCGATCCCTGCTTGCCAGAAATCTGGTTGTGTTAGGTCAACATTCAAATGTTTCTTGGCTAAGTCTTCAGAAGTCATTGATGCAGTATCACGTAATAAAGAGATATATTGCTCTTCAAATGCGCTACCTTGCTTATTCGCATACGCATAAATTCCCATACTGAATAAATAACCAAAAGTATATGGGAAGTTATAAAAAGGTACATCATCAATGAAGAAATGTAGTTTACTTGCCCAAAAATGAGGATGATAAGTACCTAAGCTATTTTGATAACTTTCTTTTTGAGCTTCTAACATCAATTCAGTAATTTGGTCTTCGCTGAGTAATCCTTTTTGACGCGCTTCATAATAATTAGTTTCAAAAATAAAGCGGGCATGAATATTCATAAACATCGCAATGGCATTTTGCATTTTTGTATCTAATAAATTAATCTTTTCTTCAATCGTAGTTGCCTCTTTTAACGTTGCATCTGCCACGATTAATTCTGCAAAGGTACTCGCTGTCTCCGCAACATTCATCGCATATTCTCGATCGAGTACAGGTAAGTCCCACATAACACTACTATGGAATGCATGACCTAGTTCGTGAGCTAATGTGGCAACTTCATTAATGGAGTTACCAAACGTCATGAAGATTCTTGATTCTTGCGTTTCAGGTAATTCGGTACAATACCCTCCTGGACGTTTGTCAGGGCGATCTTCTGCTTCAATCCAACGTTGTTCAAACGCATGTTTAGAAAAGGCCGCCATTTTAGGACTGAATTTTTCAAAGTTTTCTAAAATAAAGGAAGCTGCTTCATCAAAACTAAATGATTTTTCTTCCAAGTCTCCTAAAATAATAGGTGCATCTTGATCTTGCCAATCCATTTTTTCTTTTCCAAGCAATTGTGCTTTGCGTGTTAAGAAATCAATAAATGGTTGTTTATTTTTTTCAATGGTTGTCCACATCGCATCCAAGGTTTCTTTTTGCATACGGTTGTAGTTAAGCGGTTTTTCTAAGAAATCAGACACACCATGTAGTTTGTATTGGCTCAGTCTAAAGCCATCTAAATGATTAAGGGTATCTGCCAAAAGAGGTGCTTTTTGGCTCCAAGCTTTTTCCCATTCAGTAAATAGCGCTTGTCGAACGTCGGAGTTTGGATCGCTCATCATACGGTTAAATGCTTGACCTGCTGAAAGGTCTTGTCCTTCAAAGGGAATCAAGATACTCGCTACGATTGTATCGTAGTGGCTGCTCCAAGCGTTCAATCCGTCTAAAGCTAGAGTGTTGATGATATTTTCTTCTTGTTCAGAAAGCAGTTGCTTTCCATCGCGACGGATTTCATTCAAACGAAAAGCAATAGGCTGAAAGTTTGTTAGGGAAGTTAATTCTGTCCAGCTTTCATCGGAGATTTCCGTTAATTTTTTGGTGAAAATCGTTTCTGCTAGTTGGATAGCTGGTAATAAGGCATAAAGGTTTCCCGATAAAATTTTCGCTTTCTTGTCCTTGGTATCAGCAGATAACAGTGCATTGATAAAGCTAGCACATTGTGAAAATCCTTCTGAAATGCTTCCTTGTAGCTGTAGAATTTCTTGCATTTGAAGATAGTCAGAATCATTTTCTGGTACCCATTGATCGATTAATTGATGGTAGTGTTTACTTTGTTCTTTTAATTTGTCCATGCGCTGTGCTAATTCTTTTGAATCGCTTCCACCTGGAAAAATCGTGTCTAAATCCCAAATAAGTGAATAGGTCATATGTGATTCCTTCTTTCTTACATGTATTTCTTCTAGTATATCATAAGAAAAAAAGATTGAGAGATTGTTTATTTCGATAGAAAAGGATAATATAGTAAAAGAAGTGAGGTGGCAAATTGAAAAAACAATTAAAAAATAGTAATTTCTATATAATTATCGCGTTTTTGATTATGGCTGTGTTGTTTTACAGCTCTTCTCAAACCTATGAACAACAATCTCAAGTGAGCTTGTTAGAAAAAGTATTAGGTAATCAGCCTTTCAAAGAACAATTGAAGGGGATTTCTTTTCACTATGCAGGAAGTGAGATAAGTATAAAGGCAAATGGTTATGCAAAATTTGTTGAGTTTTTTATCCGAAAAGGGGCTCATTTTGGCACTTACTTTTTATTAGGTGGTAGTTGGTTTTTAGGATTGAATTTGAAAGTCAAACAACCATTATTGATCGGTGTCGTTGCATGGCTAACAGCAACTGGTTATGCTGGTTTGGATGAATACCATCAGATGCTTACTGGGGGACGAACACCGCTATTTCAGGATGTGATGTTAGATTCTATTGGTGCATTGACTGCAGTTATTATTTGTTTGCTCGTGATTAGTATTAAAAAAATGAAGAAAAAATAAGCTAAAAACAATCCAGAAATTCAATTGAATTTTTTTAAAAGAAACATACTAAGATTAGAGGGTAAGCTCATCCGTCGATAAGTGTAGTGACCCTCTAATCTTAGTATGTGTTTATTTACTTCAAATATCAGTCTCAAGCTGGATGAAAGTCGTCTAAAAAAAATCTATGATAAAGAAGAATAAAATCATGTAAGAGAGGAGCGAGTGGTTTTCGGTGAAATATTTCTGCAAATCAGTAATGTGGGGAATTGTTTTCGTCATGATTACTATTATTGGGCTTAGAATGTATACATATAATAATCCGTCAACGGCTGCCGCTATAATCGATCGACTGAATCCATTAGTCAAAACTGCAACTCTTTATACAAAAACAACTGAAAACTATGAATACAAATACCCAGATGCAACGAGCAAGATAGAGAATTTTACGTATGTTCAAACATGTTATACTAATAATGGAAAGAAACGGAAGTTAGAATATATTTCATTTGGAAAAAAAATAACACCAGATAAATTCCTTAAGATAACTGCTAAGGGACAAAACGTTATAATGTGGGAAGAAATCAGTAGAAAAGATTTACCACAGACAGTCAGTCGATTATTGAAATAAAATGAAAGAAACTTGTCTAATTTAAAAGAAATCGTTATATACTAATGGTAGGGAGTGATTACTATCGAAAACATAACTATTCATAAAAATAAGTTAAGAGATACTGCGACAATTGCTAATTTGGGTATGCTAGCCTATCGTATCTTTCCGGATGCAGAATGTATCAATATTCAATTATTAAGTGGTGATCAAGAAGAATGTACGATTCCATTTAAAGATGGTGAAACAGTTATCTTACGCGGGATTGAGCTTCGTTTAGCTATTACTGATTAACCAAATAAACAAGATAAGCCCATGATAGAAATGTATCGGCTTACCTTGTTTAACTACATACTTTTTAAAAATAATATGCTTTTTCGTAATCGTTGCAAACCTTCGAGCAACTTCTGTTTCGAACAACCAATGTTTAAACGTAAAAAGTTTGCCCCAGATTTACCATAAGTTGTACCAGTCATAATGGCTATTTTGCCTTTTTGAACGAGTGCTTCTTGAAGAGTATTCATTGAAAACGGAAGTTTAGAGCAATCGATCCATAGTAGATAAGTTGCTTGGGCAGAAACAATCGTCAACTCAGGTAAATATTTTTGAATGAAATGTGTTGCCAATTGAGCGTTTTGATCAAGATAATCATTTAGCTGATTTAGCCAATCTTCGCATTCATTGTAAGCTGTGACCGTACTAAGCATACCAAAAATACTTGTAGACGAAAGTCCGTCGCGATTTTTTAGCAAGATCAAAAATTGTTCTCGTAAGTTAGAATCTGGAATCATCAGATAAGAACCAACTAAACCAGGGGTGTTAAAGGTTTTACTTGCTGATGTGCATAACGCAAGATTATCGAGATTAGCTGCATATTTGAAAATGGGAAAATGCTGTTGTCCATTTCGTAAAATATCCATATGAATCTCATCAGAAATGACGAAGACTTTATATTTTTTACAAAGATAAAGAATATGAGTCAGTTCTTCTTTTGTCCAAACACGGCCTGTCGGATTATGGGGACTACAAAGTAAGAAAATACTACACTTAGGATGTTTCAATTTTAGCTCTAAGTCGTTGAAATCTATAAAGTATTGATTGTTTTGATACAGAAGATTTGTTTCGATTAAGGTTCTGTTTTGAGCGTCAATCATTTTAAAGAACGCATCATATGCAGGTGTTTGAATAACAATATGTTCTCCAGTAGCAGACTTTAGTTCAATCAATTTTGAAATGGAATAAATGACAGAAGGGCTATAAATGATCCAGTCACGATTGAGCTGATAATCAAAACGTGTATGGTACCAATAATGAATACTGTCTTTAAAAACGTTGTGATTCCAACGTGTATAACCAAAAACTGGATGACTGATTCTTTGCTGAAGTGTGGCTGTAATCTCTTTTGGGACTGCAAAATCAGTATCTGAAACTGTGAACGGTAGCAAATCAGCTTGGCCGAAACGATCAGCCACATAATCCCACTGTGTACAAAAGCTACCTTTTCGATCTACTACTTTATCAAAATCTACTTTTTCTTTCATCTATTTACTTCCTATTCCATCAAATTTTCCAATTCATTTTTTACGGTAGCGACTTGTGTGCCAATAATGACTTGAAGATTGTTTGCATCTAATTTAATCACGCCGATAGCTCCTTGATTTTTCAATGCTTGTTCGTCTACTATGGTTATATCATTTATAACTAAGCGTAAGCGAGTCACACAATTATCCAATGACACAATATTTGTTGCTCCACCTAATGCATCAAGAATCAGAGGTCCATTATAAGTGCCTTTTTTCTTATAAGTACGTTCTTTTTCAGTGACTTCTTCTATTTCTACCTCTCGACCAGGTGTTTTCAAATTGAATTTTTGAATCGCAAATTTAAAGACCACATAATAAATTGCAAACCATAGAATTCCAACAATCAAAACGAAAGGCCATTTTGTATACGATCCTTGTAAGACACCGAAAATTAAGAAATCAAGAATGCCGCCATCAGTATTGCCAATAACTACCTGAAGGAGCGCCATAATCATAAAGCCTAATCCTGTCATGAGTACGTGGAAGCCATATAAAACTGGTGCAATAAACAAAAATAAAAATTCGATTGGTTCAGTAATTCCCGTAACAAAAGTAGCAATGACCCCAGAGATCAATAGACCTTTGATTTTGTGCCGATTTTGCGGTAGAGCGGTTTGATACATAGCCAAAGCTGCTGCAGGAAGTCCAAACATAAATGTCGGCATTTTTCCTTGCGATAAAAAGGCTGTCGCAGCAGGACTGATAGGTGAACCACTTTGTAATTGAGCGTAAAAAATATTTAATGCTCCAGCTACACTTTGACCATCTACGACTTGCGTCCCTCCAGCTTCAGTAAAACGAATCATCGATACTAAAATATGATGCAAGCCAAATGGCAAGAGTAAGCGTTCGCCCGCACCAAATAAAAATGGACCAAAAATCCCAGCTTTTTGGAGCGCAAATCCCACGCTGTTAATTCCTAGCGCAAATATTGGCCAGACAATTGGGACCAAAATACCCACGATCGCCATCACAAGAGAGGTAATGATTGGTATAAAGCGTGCACCACCAAAAAAGGCAAAGGCATCTGGCAACTGAATTGTATAAAATCTACTATGCAATAAATAAACGATGATTCCCACAATGATCCCACCGAGAACCCCCATCTCAATGGACTGCATGCCTAAAACCATTCCTTGACCTGCTTCGCGTAGCTGTTCTGAATCAGCCAGTTGTCCTGTTTCTGTTAAATAAAAATGAATTGATAAGTTCATGACAACATACCCAACAAAGCCAGAAAAAGCTGCCACTCCTTTTTCACTTCGAGCTAAGCCCAATGGAATGGCCATAGCAAATAATACTGGTAAATAGCTAAATGCAAAACCGCCAATTGTAGACATAAACCTGAACATCACTTGCAGCCATGGCTGATCTAAAAAAGGGACTATTTCCAGTGTTGATGGACTAGAAAAAGAACTTCCTAGACCCAAAATCAACCCCATAAAAGCAAGTAATGCAACAGGCAACATGAAGGTCTTTCCGATGCCTTGAAAAAACTCCCAAAAATTAAAATTCTTTTTCACGTTATTGTTCCTCCTTTAGGTAAAAAGCTACTCTTTTAATAACTTTAGTTTAAGTGGAGGAGATTTTTAAAACAAGCGCTTTCAAAAAAACGGAAGAGTTTACAAAAAATGTATGCTGTTTCATTTCTCTACATAAGTTTCGATGTAGTGTAAAATCAATAGTTCAAGAACAAGGTGCATCGGGATTCTTGAGCTCATATCGATCTCCCCATAATAGCCATTAGTTACTTTTACATGAAAAACTAGTGTCGCTAATTCTTCCAGAGGACTATTTTTTGAACCAATAATTGCGATAATTGGAACGTTATTTTCTTTTAAAATAGCAATATATTCTAACGGAAGAATCGTTTCACCGCTATAGCTAACAAGAATCGCAACATCAGTTTTTGTTAAATGTTCGGCTACAATCCGTAATTCGTCCCAATCTTCACGAGCGTTAGCGATTCTGCCTGCAAAGGTCAACTTACGTGCCGCTTCAAAACAACAAGAATAAGAGCTGCCTACACCAAAAAATTCTACTCTCTGGCTATTTGCAAGTAAGTGGGCACCTTTGTCGAGCTGTTCTTGATTCACTAATTGCAATGTTTCACTGATTTCATGTTGGACACGTTTAGCTAGTTGGGTAAAATTGGCTGAGGGTCGATAAACCGGACGTTGTTCTTCCTCCAAATAACGAATCAAGGCGTATTTTAGTTCTTGAAAACCAGAATAGCCAAGTGCCTTACTTGTTCGGCTAATCGTAGCAGTTGATACATACATTTTTTTTGCCGCTTCTCCAATGCGACTTTGAGCAATTTCTGCTGGATTTTCAATGATATATGCCAGAACTTGTTGTTCTAGACGACTGAGCTTGTCATTGTGCTTGTACAGTTTCTTTAAAAATACGCTCATGGTTTTTCCTCTTTTCACTAGAAATAATTT
This sequence comes from Enterococcus sp. 4G2_DIV0659, assembly GCF_002140715.2. Taxonomy (NCBI): domain Bacteria; kingdom Bacillati; phylum Bacillota; class Bacilli; order Lactobacillales; family Enterococcaceae; genus Enterococcus; species Candidatus Enterococcus mansonii. The sequence goes on from NZ_NGLE02000001.1 coordinate 1,962,201, forward strand.
CTTTTTACTAAGTATAGCAAACGCCTAAAACAAGAGTAAAGGTTGCAACTATTATTATGCATAGTAAAATAGAGATAACTGGAGAGTTAAAAGCTGGTTTATGAGTAAGGTTCTCTAGCTTTTTTTGCCAGTTTTTAGAATAGGAGGAATAGCAATGGCAGGACATAGTAAGTGGAAAAATATTCAAGGGCGAAAAAATGCTCAAGATGCGAAACGCGGGAAAATCTTTCAAAAATTATCTAGAGAAATTTATATGGCAGCCAAGGCTGGAGGAGCTGATCCGGCAACGAATGCGGCGCTAAGGCTTGTAATGGATAAAGCCAAAGCCGCTAATATGCCTAATGACAATATCGACCGTGCAATCAAAAAGGCTAGTAGCGCAGGAGAAAATGAACATTATGATGAGATTACCTATGAAGGGTATGGACCAGCTGGAGTGGCTATTTTGGTGTATGCTTTGACTGATAATCGGAATCGTACAGCAACGAATGTGAGAGTCGCATTTACTAGAAATGGTGGGTCTTTAGGTGAAACAGGTTCGGTTAGTTATATGTTTGACCGAAAAGGATATATTGCTATTGAACGCGATGGTTTGTCTATTGATGAGGATGCGATGTTTGAAATTGTATTAGAAGCGGGAGCAGAAGATTTGGAAACATCTGATGAAGTATTTGAAATTTACACTGTGCCTGAAGATTTTACTACTGTGCGAGATACACTGGAGAGTGCGGGGTATATTTTAGCGCAAGCTGAGTTGACAATGATTCCGCAAACATTAGTTTCATTAGAGAAAGATCAACAAGAACAACTGCAAATTTTGATTGATAAGCTAGAAGAAGACGATGACGTGTCTGAAGTTTTTACCTCAGCGGATCTGTAAGGATTTGTTTTTCCGTTTAAATGATGACGGGAAGTTGTCACTATTTATGTGGTAATGTGTAGTCAATAAAGTAAAAGTGTAGTAAAAAGAGGGATTAGATGAAAGAAATGACGGATTTAAATGTAGCAAATGTTTTTAAAAATTACCCAGAACACTATCGTCGACCGTTATTGGAACTACGTGACCTTATTTTTGAAACCGCAGAAGGTTTAGTGGCTGTCGGTGATTTAGAAGAAAGTTTAAAATGGCATCAACCTTCTTATGCAACAAAAAAAACTAAACTGGGAAGTCCGATTCGTATTGATCGCTTTGGGACGGATAAAATTGCTGTCTTCTTTCATTGCCAAACCACGTTAGTGGAAGAATTTAGAGCATTGTTTAGTGATGTGTTTGATTTTTCTAAGAACCGAGCAATCGTTCTTGATCCTGCAGAAGCATTGCCTATGAAGGAATTGGCTTTTTGTATTGAGCGAGCATTGACGTATCATAAAAAATAATAAGTATGAATGGTAGAACCTGAAACGCTAGATAAAAGCGAATCAGGTTCTATTTTTTCTAGTTTCTACTTCATTTTCTATGACAGCAATGATATTAAAAATATCTGTTGGACTGAAACCTGGATTTATATAAACAACAGGTATATCCCTTGCTCGCCTTCTTAATAGTGGAGATGTCGTTGAAGCAATAATCAAATCAATGTTAACGTCTTCTGGATGAGTACTTGATGGAATAAAGGAAATATTGTAAAAAGGTCGTAAAAAAGACTCCATTTGCTGAGCAATCATCCTCTCCATGATTATGGGCAAGTCTGTTTCCATTTGTATAAATACTGGAGGAGAAAATATAGTTGGACTTTGAATGAGCGCATGTGCTTCGCAAAAACGGGTAACAAGCATCTCTTCATTTGTAAAAGTTACATTTGTTGCACGCTTTTGTATTTCACGAAATTTGTCAACCATGACTGCTCTAAAAAAAGGATATTTTTGTTTTAAATATTTAGTATAGTCATAGCCTGATAAAGTAGTTGCGAAATTTGGAAATAGTAAGTCTGTAAGAAATCCTACGAAAAGTACACTGTGATAAGCAATCTTTGTTTCTTCATCAACAGAAGATAAATCTGGTTTCATAACATCTAGGTACAGTTGATACATTTGATGAACAGGTGTATTCATTGATTTATGAACAGTGAGAAGTCGCTCAGAGACTACAGGAATCAAAAGAAAGCTAGACCTTGTCTGGAATAACAAACAAAGAAAATCTGCTTCTGGAACAGATAAATGAAAACTTTTCTGTATAGCTATCAAAATAGAATCATGTACTCCCGCATTCGTAAGTGCTTCTTGATTCAGTTGATGGGCAAAACTGGGAAGATCTTTTGGGTTCAATTGCTTTTTTTGACTGTATCGATAAAGGTTGATAGCGATCATATAACTCCAATTTGCAACAGAAACATCTTTAAAAGCAGAATAACTTCTCATTTCAGTCTCAATAAAAGTTACGATTTTTTTCTGATCTATTGTAGGGAATGGCCAGGACATCCCACGGTAGACATTCCAGAATAAGATATAGCAAAGGTAACGAAATTGTATTTCGCTTCCTTCGACGCTTAACTCCCGATTCACTGATTTAATCTTGAGTCCATATTTCTTAATCAGGTTGTTGAAATGCGTAACCTTTCTACGGGCACTGCTCTCGCTGACAAAATATTTTTGCATGAAATAATCTAAAGAGAGACTAGTCTGAAAAAATAATTCCTTCATTAATGATAACGAGATAGATTGTTCAGAAATAAATGGAATCGCTTTAAGGTACCCCAATTTACCTCCAACAAAACGAACCCCTTTACCTTTTGAGAATTCCACTTGTACAGGAGTCTGTAGAGAGTCGATTTCTACCAGATCAGTTGCCAATTTTTTTGTATATTTAAGGACAGACTTTCGTTCTAGATGACTATCAAACACTAACTCATCAATAGAATACCAATCTTCTTTTTTATAAAGCAAATATAATAGTTTTAATTTATTCCCTGTCTCTGCATCGAAAATATCAAAGTTAAGCATAAGGGGTCCCTCTCTTTCATTATGTTGACATGATAAGATAACCCTCCTTTTTTCTCAACAATTATGAACCAAAAAAGCATTTATCTCAGGGTCAAGATAAATGCTCTATATTCATAAAAAGGATTTTTACTGGGTAAATACTGAATATTTTAAAATAAAAAAAAATGATAAATTTAGTTTAACGAAAAAAGGAAAAAACTTTTCTTATTTCTAACACAAATAAGATTTGAAAAATAAATCTTTTTGTATAAAAAAATCTTATTTATTTTGTGAAATAAGTGTAAATTCATGTTAACTGAGGCACGTTTTAAAGTCAATAGAATTTTATTTTCATTTTTTTTGAATAAGTCCAAGAAAATTGAGATAAATGACATAAATATATTTATATGTATTTGGTAAAAATTTTAATTTTGAATTATTTTTTTATTCAGCCGTCAAAAAAATCGTCAAAAAATTGTAGGAGAGGACAAATTAGCTATGGTGAAAAAGGGAGAAAATATTTATAAACGCAAAGATGGTCGTTGGGAAGGCCGATACATAAAAGAACGTACACCAAAAAATAAAATTATTTACGGTTATATATATGGAAAACATTATTCTGAAGTGAAAGAAAAGCTAACAGTGATAAAAGCGAAATATCTCGTAAGTAATTACACTATGTCCCGCTACAGCGGAACAGTTGAGGATTTCATAGGTAATTGGATGATGTCAACAATGAAATACACAATCAAACCAACAACGTATTCCAACTATGTTCGACTAATCAAACGCCATATAATACCAATAATCGGAACAATCAAACTTCAAACAATCACGCAAGAGGATATTCAAACACTGGTTTATCAACTGGCGCAACAACAATTTGCTTCTGGAACAATCAGAAATGTTTTTAATATATTAAAGAATGCGCTAAATGTAGCTGTTAGACAAAATTATTTATATGAAAATCCTTGTAAGAATATCATTTTGCCTAAAACAACAACGAAGAAGATCACAGCTCTTTCATTATCAGATCAAAGAAAAATCGAGCTATTGGCTTTGCAGGAAAAAGAATGTTCCCCCATTATTTTGGCATTATATTCTGGTATGAGGATCGGAGAAATAAGTGGTCTGAAGTGGGAGGATATTGATTTGGAAAAAAATATCATTCATGTTAGACGGACAATTACACGAATTACAAATGAGCATACCACATTAAAAAAGACAGAAGTTATAGCAGGAACACCCAAATCTAATAACTCAGAGCGAATCATTCCACTAGCTACAAATCTATCAAATTACTTATTAGAGAAGAAAAAATTTTCATCAAATGAATATGTGATTTCTTGTAATGGAGGTTTGACCGAGCCGCGAACAATCAATTACCGTTTCAAAAAAATAACCAATAAGCTGGGACTTTCTGAAATTCGCTTCCATACTTTGCGGCATACATTCGCTACTCGATGTCTGGAACAAGGAGTTGATATCGCAAGTTTAAGTCAGATATTAGGTCATCATTCGACAAAATTAACCTTAGATACATATACAGACTCTCTATTAGAAAACCGACAAGCTGCAATAGCCACGATTGATAATCTATTTATGAATGCTCAATAACTGAGCATTTCATTTTTTACACAAATAAGCCGTCAACGTAATGGTCACGGGATTTTTAAGACATTATCAAATAAGGTTTGACATAAATTTTTCTTATTTGTGTTAGAAATAAGAAAAATATTAAATATAACTTCACATTGTCTTTGCTAGTAAGAGGCAGATTTTAAGATCTCTAAATATAAATAACATTATAAAACGTTCAATGCTGAAAGCCAAATATTCGAATCGTAATTTAGACAAAAGGTGAATAGTGTAAAAATCAGTCTGTTACATGTAGGTAAGTCAAAACAATAGGAGGAGAAAATGTATAACATAGGGATAATCAACACTGGACTTCCAGAAGCGAAACTGAACGAGTACATAGAAGAAGGTGACTTTAATCTTTTTAAAACTTCTACTATAGATACAAAAAATTTGTGTAAAGAGCTAAAAAAAAAAGACGCTATATTGATTTTCACAGATAACGTTGATTCTGCAGTAGCAGAGATTTGCCAATTTATTATTGAAATCAAAATGAATTCAGAGTCGTTTGTTTGGATCGTATCAAAAAAGCAGGATGAAAAGAAACGAGTTGTTTACTTGCAACTCGGTGCAGATGGAAACATTAGCACAGAATGCTCACCAAAAGAACTACATCTGATCGTAAAAAATGCATTGAGCAGGAAAAAAATATATATAAAACAACCAACAGAAGAAAATAAGCCAACAGAACAAAAAGAAATAGTAACAGAGTTAAATGAAAAAAATCTGAGTGTTATCTCTTTAGGTGAAGAAGTACCGCTCACTAGAACAGAGTACAAATTATTCAAATTGCTTTTAAGCAATCCGGGTATCGCATTTTCTTATGAGGAATTATATAAGAAAGTTTGGGGAAAACCATATAAAAATGAAAAATATCGTGTATCAAATGTTGTTTTTCATATTCGTGAAAAGCTTGAAGAATACTCACTGAACCCAAATCATATTAAAACGGTTCGCTCCGTTGGGTACATGATTTGTGAGTAACTCCTTTTTAAATGATAGATTACAACGAAACTGAAAGGAGGTGAAAATTAAAAATGAAAGGGAAGTTTAACATGAAATATTTTAAAGTAGGGTTTTCACTTCTTATGTGTATCAGTCTGATTTTTGGTTTTATTAACTACGAATTATCAGCAATGACTCAGCCAGTAAAAGCAGCAGCTGATATTACTACCTCAAACTATTCAACTTGGACTGCAGAAACATTATCAGAAGCTAACCAATCAGTTAAGAACCTTTTGACATCTTCAAAAGGTTCTGATTCCTCTCGTCCCTACAAAGACAATGCTACTTGGTCCGAAGGCTCACTTTCAGCACTTGATAAGGTATATACAGTCAGTAGTGCAGTATCAACTACAGATGATGTTAGTGCAAACTTATCAAGGGAACAATTGATCCAAACTGTTCGGGGGCTGGAATTGGCTGGGACGAAAAACAAAGCTAGTTATGTTTCACTAAATAATTATCCGGATGATTCTGGGAAATATAGTTTGGAATATGAGATTTCTAATATGGGATTGGAAGCTGGAGAAAAAATTGATGTAATGTTTATCTTGGACTGGTCTGGTTCTATGAAAAGACAAAGTGTTGCACCAACTGCTGAGAGTTCACTGGTCAATGGTCGCAAAATGGTTGAAGCCTTTAGCCAAAAGTTGATAGAATCCAACGCGGATGCTCGTATTCGTCTGATTGCACATAATCAAGCTAATAATAATACTTTCGACTCAGAATTGCTTCCAGGGTATATACCTAGAAATGGTATTCAAAAAGATTCAGGATTCTTTCAAATCGATGACAATAAACAATACCTACAGACCATTCAAAACATGTACACAATGGACCCTCAATATGAGAATGACTCAATTCCTTGGGTGATCAAAGCAGTGACCGATCTGGTTAAAAAGGAAGGGGAAGGTAAAGTCCGTTCAGATGCAACACCTGTGATGATCGTACTAAGTGATTTTCAATTGAATATTGGTGGAACAAGCCAATATGCAGTCTTAAAACAATATGAAGATAGTTTAAAAGCTTATAATACGGGATTCTCAGGAAAAGTACCCGCGTTTATTGCAGCTGCATATTATAATGCGTATCATGTGCCTGGAATGGGCGGTTCTGGTGTGATTGGCGGAATAACAGATGTACAAGAAGCTACTATCAAGGGAATAAATTCTGACTGGTCAGCGGTTCGTATTAATGAAAGTAACTATACTACAGCCGAAGCAAGGTTAAAAGATGCGATTGATACTGGTGTAGGGTATCTCCCATGGAATGCTAATCTAAAAACAAATGCGTTCAAGTTTACGGAATATAATTCCACTGAAAACGAGTTTGTTTCATTAGATGCTAAAAATTTGGCATTTAAAGGGCTGGGAGATGGTGAAGGTATATTCAATATGAATGTAGACACCGCTCAATACAGCAATCCTAAAAAAGGTGATATGGCTCAGGCAACGACAACGGCTACTGCTAGTACAGACAAAGAGTCAGTAAACTTTAGTCCTACCTCTAAGCTATTCTTGCCGATCACTGATGCGGCTGTCGAATTGTATAAATACAACGGTTCGGGAAGTCAGACATCAGCATCTAATTACTCATTGGCAGATACAGTAGTCAGCAACAATTACAATGCCTACAGTGGGACAAGTTATTCAAAACAAAGTAGTATTCTTACTTCAATAGATTACCTTGATACCACGAAAAAGAAACTAGTAAAGCAAGACGCACTTAACGCTTTGAAACAAGGTCTTGGGGAAACGGAATTTAACAAGTTAGATTTCACCCAATCAGGTTCACTGAATGCAGATTCACTGACTGTTCAATTTGATTCGAGTAAAAACGTCTATAAGATTTATGCTGAATCAAAAGTGACAGATAGCACAATTACTATTGAACACTGGATCAAAGATGGAGCAAAAATTGCAACAAGTACTCAAGCGGATATTCAAAAAACTGGAGCGATAGGTGATTTGGCAAATATCACACCAACTGAGATTTCAGGCTATACGTATGTGAATTCAGATTCAGATCCGTTAAGCAGTGTGACATTCGGAAATACGAATAAAACGGTAAAGCTGTATTATTCGGAAAATACGAAAACAAGTACGATGAAAGTGAAGTACATCAATAAAGTGACTGGTCTACCGATTATTTCGGAGAAAACAATCGAAGGAACAATTGGTGAGTCGCCAACGGAGGAGCAGCTAGACAAAGCAGTTGTAGGGGATAACTATACATTTGTTGAACAAACGCCTGTTAATGCAGTTTTTGGAACGCACTTAGAAGTAACTTTATACTACACAGCTACAGGTAAAGTGACAATTGAATATTGGAACAGTGATACGAATAGCAAAATAACTAGTATAGCAGATGAAGTATTACAAGGTGAAAGTGGCTCGGCGGTCAACTATACCCAAAAACAAATAACAGGTTATGAGTATGACGCAGCTAGATCTGATACAGTACCAACTACTTTTACCGATGGAAATGTAACAGTACGTCAGTACTACTACAAAGTTTATACGGTAACGATTGAATATTGGGATTCTGGGACAAACAGTAAAATTTCCACAGAAACCAATACGATAATTACTGGTAAAAAAGACGCGGCTCTGAATTACTCACCGAAAGAACTTGATGGTTATATTTATGATTCGATTAAATCTGATAATATACCTACGACTATTACAGGTGATGCTACTTACAGAGCATACTATAACAAAGCGGGTTCGGTAACAATTGAATATTGGAGTTCTGATACAAACCAAAAGATAGCAGGACAACCAGACGAAGTGTTAAAAGGTATCCTTGACACGAAAGCAGAAATTACGCCTAAAGAAATATCTGGTTACAAGTTTGATGCTTCAAGATCAGACTCTCTTGAAAATATTACGTACAAAGTGGGATCAAATACCGTTCGACTATATTACACACAATATGTCGATCTAACGATTATCTTTGAAAAAATCAGTCCTAAAGAAGAACTGGGTAAAGTTACGGTAAAAGCTAAAATCGGTGATACAGTTCATTTGGAAAATAATTTTAGTGAAGTTAAAACAAAATTAGCTGAGCTAGAAAGCTCGTATAGATTATACGAAAGACCAGATAATTATGCTGCTTATAAAGTTCCAAACGATGATGCGTCGGTAACCTATCTATTTGATGGAACATTGTTCTTATCTTCAGCACCTAGTTTATTAGAATTTGGCAGCAACCATACGATTATGCAACTAGGAGAATATGAATCTGAGCGACCAGCGTATGATAAGCCTTTAACTGTGACGGATACGCGCGCTAATCTATCCAATTGGACAATCTCGGTTAAATTGACAGAGGATATGCATTCTAGGAAAAAACCAACCTTTATTTTGAAAGATTCTCTCTATTACAGAGATGGAGATAAGCTGTCAGCGGTTACCTCAGACAGTCCGTTGGATATTATTACAAGCAAACATAGCGAAAATGGGAATTATGACGTAAGTAAAGCTGAATGGGAAAATAAATCGAACGGATTTATTTTTAAACTAAGCCAGAAACAATATAGAGAGATCGATGATTATGATGGAACCATTCAATTTACACTAACAGAAGCGAAATAACAAGGAGGTAGTAGCGATGAAGCATAAAATAAAATATCTACTATTATCTACCTTCGTTATAGCGATTGTAGGTGTAAGTAGTGATCGGATTGTCTATGCTGATGGAGGTTCAGTTCAAACCAATGGGAGAGTTTCATTCTACACTGAAACTAGCACAGAGCCAACTGAGTCGTCTTATCCAAAAACATCAGGTGATAGCGATGATTCAGTAGCTAAACCGGTGGGGAAACTCCCGTCAACAGGTGAACTAGTTGTAAAAAGTTTGACTATCAGTGGAGGCATTGTGCTTGTCATAGGTGGAATTTTTATTCTGCTGAAAAAGAGAAGGGAGGCAAAGTAATCAATGAAAAAGAATATGTTTATTGTCACTGTTCTAGTGATATCGACCTTACTTTGTCTTTCGATGAACGATCAACAGGTATTAGCTGACACAAGTATAGATAGCCCAGGTCATATCAAGTTTACTGAAGATAGCGGAGGAAAAGTCGGGATCAAAGACCCAGAATATCCTCAAATCATCGTTGATCCTGGACCAAGTCCGAGTACAGCAGGTGATTTAAGAATAGATTTTGTTCCGCAATTAGATTTTTCGACAAACAAAATTTCTACTAAAGGGATGAGTTTACCAGTCAATGCTCAATTATTTCTTGATGAAACGCCTGCTCGCGGAAATTTCATTCAAGTAACGGATGAACGTCCAAAAGCATTAGGATGGTCATTACAGATGCGGCAAGAAATGCAGTTTCAGAACATGAATACTGCAAACAACGAGATCAAAGGAGCCTTCCTTTCGTTCGACAAATCGTGGGCAAATGCAACAACTGATTTGTCCCAAGGGCCTGTAGTGTCAAAAGAAGTAATTGAAGTAAATAGTATTGGTGAAACATACACACTTGCAAATGCGAAGTCAGGAAATGGCTCAGGAACATGGTCGATTTCATTTGGAGCATCGGAAAATAATCCCTTTCATTTAGAAAATACCTTAATACCAAGAGTCAATCAAAAAGGTGAGGCTATTCTCAACTCTGATTTTGCAAATAAGCAAATATATCAAAATAATGCAATAACGTTAAATATCCCTGCTGCAACAAAAATCGATGCAGTAGACTATACTACGGTGATAACTTGGATTTTATCCGAGCTACCATAAATTAAAACATACAATATTAGGAGGAAACAAGAATGAAATTAACACACAAACTATGCGGAGCAGCTTTAGTAGCTGCTGCAGGAGTAGCTCTAGCAATTCCAAACACAACAAAAGCGGATACTATGGATGGAAAAGGCCATATTGGATTTACAGAATCATCAGGTATCCCAACGTTAACGGACAATAGTACTTCAACTGATTCAGGTGGCTCTACAGGTACTGGTTCAGAAATCACGTCAAACACAACATTACCAGTTACAGATCCAGGTGAATTCGGAATTATTAGTGTATCACCATTAGAATTCAAAACTCACTCAACATTGTCAGCTTCACAAGAAAAATTTGATGCAGATTTATATGACAATGGGAACAACGTGAAAACGTCAAACTTTGTTATTTATACTGACAAACGTGCAGAAGCTGATCGCGCAAAGCACAAATTGAGCGCTAAATTAACACAACAATTCCAAACAACAACTGGTACAGAATTAAAAGGCGCAACAATCACATACAAAAATATTTGGATCAACGACTACACAAATGCAGTTCAACCAACGGGTGTAGCACTAGAAGCAGAGGTAACAACAACTTCTCCAGTATCATTTGTTGAAAATGTTAAAGGTAGTGAAAATGCAGGATATGGTCAACACGCTGTTATGTTTGGCGAAACTGCTGGGAAAGCTGATGCAAATAAATCAGTAACATTAGACATTCCAAAAGCTCAGAATGCATCTGTAATTGCTGGTGACTACAACGGTGTCGTTCAATGGAATTTAGAGGAAACATTCTAAAAAAATTAATAGTTATATGATTAGAGTGAAGGGTTCACTGGCGAGTAAAGCTAGTGGACCTGTCTTCTGAAAATAAGAAATGAGGTAATGTAAGGATGAAAAAAAAGCTAGGAATATGGTTAATCGCATTAATATACATAGCAGGAATGTTTTCTTTTCATTTATCTGCGGAAGCAAGTGTAGGTTTTACATATAAAGTGAACCAGCCAGAAAATCAACTAAGTAAGGATGTAGGTTATTTTGATTTAAAGATGAACCCAGGGGCGAAACAAACTGTAACGATTGATTTAACAAATGAGTCTGAGAAAGAAGTAATCGCTATAGTGTCATTAAACAGTGCAAAAACAAGCGGTACAGGTGTGATTGAATATGGACCGACTGAAATTGATAATGATAAATCGTTAAAATATGACTTCAAAGATATCGTGAAAGCACCTGAAAAAGTTACGTTACCACCGAAAACAACAGTGCCATTAAAATTAGATATCGCAATGCCAGAAGCCACTTTTGATGGAGTTGTTTCTGGAGGGATTCAACTAAAAAGTGAGGTTGATGAAAAAGAGCGAGCGAAACAAAAAGGTGTTATCAATGAATATGCTTATGTGATTGGTATGTTGCTCAGTGAGACAGATACTGTTCTTGCTCCAGAACTTCATTTAAATAGTGTAGGGGCAGGATTAAATAATTATCGTAACAGTGTTTTTGTCAATTTTTCCAATACTGAGGCAGTGTACTTAGAAGAATTAACAATGGATGTTCAAATCATGAAACAAGGTTCTGATGCTGTATTATACGATACCAAAAAGGCCAATATGCGCGTTGCCCCAAATAGTATGGTGAACTTTCCTGTATCAATGAACGGTGAAAAGATGGTGCCAGGAAATTATAAGGCACACATTCTGGCAAGTACAAAGGATAAGAAATGGGAATGGGAAGAAGAGTTTACGATTACAGACGAAGAAGCAGATAAATACAACGATGAAGATATTAGCTTAGTACAAGAGCAAGGAATCAATTGGAAAATCATTGCTACGATTGTAGGCGGTGTTATCGCTTTAGTAGCTGTTATATTCATGATTGTTCGAATGAGTCTGAAAAGAAAGAGTAAGAAAAAAAGCAGAAATAAAAAGAAGAAAAAATAGCAGAGAAGGAGATGATAAATAATGGGGACGTTAGATTGGTCATTTGTGGTCCTTTTATCTAGTGCATTTCTCTTTACTTTGTTAGGTCTAGTATTGCTATTTAGCTCGTTAAAAAATAAAAAGAGGTTAGGCAAGCTTAGAAAGAAAAGACCACCTAAGAATAAGAAAAAACGGAAACAATTTTTTAGAACACAAAAAAATATACAAAGAAAATTTAAAAAGCAAATCGTTTGGATGTGTCTATGTTTATTGATGGCGGGCGGAACTTCGATGGGGGCTTTTTATTCACGATATTATCAACAAAATAAATTAAATGGTGAAGAATCAGAATCAATTGTTCAAAGTTACTATATGTTGACTGAATTAGCGAGCCAAGTTGAACATATCAATAAAAATGAGAATCCACAAAAATCAATTAAAAATGTTCGTAACCTTTCAGGTAAAATGGTTAGTTACGGATTTGTTAGAGCATCGGTCACGCTAAAAGAAGAAAAGCAACTATTGTTAAATAGATATTTTAATAGCATGAAACAACTCGGAAAAAATCTAAACGAGCAAACGGTTGAATCTTTGCAGGAAAATGAAGTTTACCAAGGCTATATGCAAGATATCGAAAAGTTACAAACGAATCAAAAAGAAATATTTAAAGAATTTAAGATTAATGAAGCTGCTTTAAAGAAAAAACAGTAGAAAAAAGCTGAGGGAATCTTATGAACAAACAACAAGGGAAAAGAAAGAACAGAACTCCAAAAAAAAATCGAAAAAAGGCTGCTTTAAAGGCAAATAAAAAATCCATAAGTAAAAAGAGCACTATTTTATATGAGATTGGTTTGACACTGTTGATTTTCTTGTTTTTATCAGTTCTGATCAATCTTTATATTTTTCAACTCATTACATTTAATGGCTATTCCATGGTTCCAACGCTGAATGATCAAGATCGTTTATTCGTCTACAAATTAGCAAAAATAAAAAGATTTGATTTAGTTTACATAAAAGATGCAAATAACGAAGTGAGCACACGCCGGGTAGTGGGTTTACCAAATGAAGAAGTTGTCTACCGAGAAGATAAATTGTATATAGATAATGAATTAAAAGCAGAACGATTTTTAACAAAAAAAGTTAGAACGGAATCGGAAGAGCCAATAACAGAAAATTTTAATCTGTATGATTTACTTAAAACAGATGTTGTACCACCCAATAAGTATTTTGTTTTAGGCGATAATCGAGAATATTCTAAAGATAGTAGAACATATGGCTTTATTGACGAAAAGGATATCATAGGTGTTGTAAAAGCCAGGATATTCCCTTTTCATGCTATGAAGCAGTTTTAGGCATAGAGGAAGTCGGATGATGAGTAAAAAAAATGAAGTAAAAATGCGATCAAAGAGGAAATACAAAAAAAGTACCCCTCTTTCTAAAGGAACAAACAAACATAGTAAGAAAAAAAGAAAGAGAACATCTAAAGTAGAAAATAAGAAACGAAGTTTATGGAACTTCTTGCGCGATAGAAATTCAGTTGTTTTATTGCTAGTTTTTATCTTTTTTATCATAGTTCAAATGAAATTTTTGGCACATAAAGTAGATGGTGTATCCATGGAGCCGACATTTCATAATAAAGATTATGTCCTATTGAAGAAGACGAAAAAAATACAACGGTATGAAATTGTGACATTCCAGCCTAAGGAAGATAAATCTTCTTCTTATATTAAAAGGGTGATCGGCATGCCAGGAGATTACATATGGATAGATGGCAATAACTTATTTTTAGCGTACAAAGACAGTACTCAACAATCTGTTGAAATTCCCAAAAAAATTGAAAATATGTCTGACGGTATGATAAAAATGACAGTTTCCAATGAAGCGGCTAGTGAATTGGCGCGATATAAGAAAATTCCAAAAGGCTATTACTTTGTTCAAGGAGACAATCGAAACAATTCAAATGATAGCAGGAACTTTGGCTTAGTGAAAGATGAACAAATAGAAGGAACTTTTGTATTTAGATATTTTCCATTCCATAAGATGGGGGTTCCAAAATAATCGAAAGAAAGAGAGTCGTTATAAAATATGATTAGGAAGATAAAAGAATTCGGGAAGCAACATTTCTTTTTTGTATTGTTAAGCTTCAGTATTCCAGTAGCGGCGATGTGTATTGCTTATTACAATATAGGCATCTACCCAGGAAGTACTACGTCAATATTAGCATCAGATGGATTTTCTCAATATGCTAATTTTCATTCAAGTTTTAAACATGTTCTAGATGGAAAACAGAGCATATTCTATACATGGTCTGGTTCTTTAGGTTTAAATTACTGGGCATTATCGGCATATTATTTAAACGGTATCTTCACACCTTTAGTTGCTTTTTTTGATAATAGCAATATGACAGATACCTTATATTATTTGACCTTGATAAAATTTGGTACCATCGGTGTATCTTTTTGGATTTTTGCACATCATACATTCAAAATAAATCGTTGGATCGTGGTAGCTCTTAGTGTTAGCTATACATTGATGTCTTATGCTGTTGCTTATTCTGAGGTGATCATGTGGTTGGATACGTTTGTTTATCTTCCTTTAGTTGTTTTAGGTATTCATCGGTTGATGGATAAAAGAAAACCAACGCTACTATTCATAAGTTATCTAATGTTGTTTGTTTCTAATTTTTATATGGCATTTATGGTGGGTGTATTTTCCTTTCTATACTTCTTTGCCCGATCCTTAACCAATTGGTCCACCTATAAAAAAACAGTATGGCAATACTTGATAACATCATTTTTAGCTGGCGGCGCTTCTATGATTGTTATTTTACCCACAGTTATCGACTTAGCTACGAATGGTGAAAGTCTTAGTGGTATCGGTAGTTTCTTCACTAATGATATTGGGGCATGGGATTTGGTCGCAAAAAATTTAGTGGGTGTATATGATACAAGTAAATATAAAAGTATGCCGTTTATTTATATTGGGTTAATTCCGCTGATCTTTAGTCTTTATTATTTTGTAAACAAAAAATTTGCACTGAAAGATAAATGTATTTACGGAAGCCTGATCCTGATTGTATGTGCAAGTTTTTACATTAACGCGCTAAATCTATTTTGGCACGGGATGCATGGACCGTATATGTTTTTATTCAGATTCAGTTTTCTGTTATCGTTTATGGTCATTTTATTGGCTGGCTATAGTCTGGAGCATTTTTCTAAGGAAGATATAAACGGAATTATCAATGTGATTTTATCCTTGATGTTTCTGTTTCTTGTATTTATATTCTTCTCAAATAAAAAACGATATGGTCTGATCACAACCGAATCTTTGATCCTGACGATAGTGTTATTAGGTGCTTATTTACTTATTTGGTTGATCATAGCTTATAAGCCAAAGTGGGAACGGATCGCTACAGCAATACTCGTTGTGTTTATGGTTTTAGAAGCCGCTTTTAATGCACAACAAATGATTATTGGAATAAAAAATGATTGGTCGTATCTTAGCGAAGAATCCTATAATGCTAATTATGAAGATATTAAACGCTTAGTGAGTCAAACCGAAGAAAATGAGTCGTTTTTTAGAATGGAAAATTTAAATGGTTCTTCTCAAAATGATAGCTTTAGATATGGTTATCATGGGGTCTCTATGTTTTCATCTATTCGAAATCGTCATTCCTCTCAATATATAAATCTATTAGGATATCGGTCATTTGGTACAAATTTATTGGTCGATTATAAAAACAATACGCTGTTGGCAGATTCGTTAATAGGAATGAAATATAACCTATCAAGCAGTGATTCTTTTAATAAATTTGGCTATGAAGAAGTTGGAAAAAGTGGCGATTTTACTCTTTATGAAAATCAGTATGCATTGCCATTGGGGATTTTGACCGATGATGAAATTTACGAAAAAGAGGCAGTGAAAAACCAAACAGAGTTATTTAATCATTTTTCCGGAACTGCTGGGGAAATCTACACTTTTGGTGATGCGCCAATTATTGCTTCAAAAGACGTTACGATCACTGAAACGGGTGAAACGATTGAATTAGGAGAAACGGAACTAGGGCATACAAGAACGTTGAAATTTTTGATTACTGTTCCGGCTGGCAATCAAGGATACCTTAGTATCGTGCCAACTGATTTATTCAGAGAAGGAAAAACCAATGTTTCGGTGAAAATCAATGGTAAAGAAAGTGGAGGCAACAGCTCATTTGTCAATACAGGTCAATACCATGATTTAGGTTATCACAAAAATACAACAACGCTTGAAGTTGAATGTAGCTTTACTGGCGGGAATCAGACAATTGAAATTTTCAGACCAGACGCCGTTTTTTTAGATACGAAAAAATTTGCTGAAGACGTGGAAAAAATCAAAGAACAGGGTGTGGATTTCCAAATCGACGGTAGACGAGCAACGGCTAACATTGATTCTGAAGAAGCTAAAGTTCTACTGACAACAATACCTTATGATAAAGGCTGGTCAGCATTTATTGATGGAGAAAAAGTAGAAGTTAAACCCTTCAAAGATGCATTTTTATCTGTTGATATTCCAAAAGGACAGCATACGTTGGAATTGGTATTTTTACCACAAGGATTTGTGATAGGAACAATGTTATTTATCAGCTGTATCGTTCTCTTTATTCTTTATTCTTATTGGTACTATAAAAAAAGAGGACAACTAAGTGATAAGGAGACGATAACGAATGCGTAGAAAATTTGTGTTATTAAGTCTGTTAAGCGTGCTTTTTCTTGTTGGTTGTCAAGCAGATTCCTTAGAAAAGAAAGTAAGTAAATTTTCCTCAAACGGCAGTGACTACACAATTCAGTTACCATCAAATTGGAAAAAAGACAGTCAAGAGACAGCTATTAATAAATCAGCGATCCTTAGTTCCAAGGACACAAAAAGTAATTCTGGTATGTATATCATTTCCGAGAAAAAAGAAAAACTAAACGAGCAAGAGTTAGCGAAGTATGCAAGAGATTATTTAGAAAAGTATTATGTACTAACAGGAGCAAAAGCTAATAAATTAGTTGCAAAAGGAAACCTAGTAATCAATTACACTATTGCAGCTAGATATGAAGAAAAAGAAGCCTGGCTGGATGTCTACTATCTGTCCACTGAAAACTCTATTGTTAGTATTTTCTTTTACAGCCCGATGGACAATTCATATGATAAGAGAAAAACAACCTTTGATAACTCTGTGAAAAGTCTAGAAGAAAAAGTCACAAATGAAGTAACCGAAGAATCTTCTGAAGAATTGAATAATCGTATTCAAAATAAAGACTTTTCTTTGCAAATCAGTACGTATGTTGTAAAAGAGCTGCAGGGAGAAAAGCTAATGGCAGTGAGATATTTATTTACAAATAAAGAAGAGTCGTTAACGAGTCCAGTTGAAAAGTGGGATAAATATGTAAAGGTTTATCAAGGGGATAAAGAGCTAGCGAGGCAAGAGAAACCTGTGTTATCTGATAATACTTTAGATTATCTATCTCAAAATAATTCTAAGCAAATCAAAAAAGATGAAGCAATAGAATCAGTAGCTGTTTATGGACTGAATGAAAATAGTGGAGAAGATGTTTCAATTAAGTTTGATGACGTTGAATTTAAGAACAAGCAGCCGTTAACATTAAACGTTAACAAATAGGAGGAAATGGATGGAGAAATATTTAAAGCTCACTTTACTTTTGGGAATCGCTTTTCTACTAGTGGGATGTTCCAAAGAAAAATCAACAGCAACGGTCGATTTACCCAAAGAAGATGCTGCTTTTACATGGTGGGCAGATCGTAATAGAAATTTTGGCACATCTAACTATCCTGTAGAATTGAGTGAAATCAATAAAATCATGGAGGACAAGTATCAAATAGAATTTACACCGCTAATTGCACAAAGTAATGCCATAATAACAAAGGAATTTAGTGGAGAGAATAAAAACATCACTAATTTTTTCGAACTTAAAGCCAAAGGAGAGAGTCTGCTTTTTGCAGGAAATACGCTTTTTGAAGATCAACAGAAGAACATAGTTACGCGTATAAAGACGGTTGTGGAATATAATTATATGGCAGATCTTCAAAAAGTGAAGTTAGCCAACCAAGAAGTTGAAATTCGAACAGTTATAAAGGATAAAAAATACCAAGGGAATGATTTCGATTCTTTCATAAAGCAAGTGATTAAAATGATGGAACTTCCAGATTCAGATAAGGTATTTGAACTGTTTGAAAAGAAACTAAATGGAAATAAGGAGGCAATCGCTGGCCAAACAATTAAATTATATGATAGCAGAGAAGAAGGCGCGCAAGAACGAACATTCAGTAAATATTTGTTAGTCCAATTTGATGGAGATGCTATACCGATGAATATTTTCTTAGGAACAACTGACTACCGTTACTAATAATGATCCAGCAGAAAAATGATTCATTCCATTTTTCTGCTGGATCATTTAATTGTAAAGTATATTTGTTAAAATAATGAGTTCAATCAACTGCAATTTTTTAGTGTTGAATAAATGTATAAGGAATCTCCACACGTTTGATAGACTCGGTAAATAATAACCCAAAAGCTTTCTTACCGCATAAATCCAAATGATGATCCACGGTAGAAAACTTTAGCAGTTGGCTAGACAAAAGATTTTCTGCGCCAATAACGAGAGTTCTATCTAATGAAAGTTTCTGCAAAACGCCAGCTGCCACATCATCTCCATTTGTAACCAAAGCATCAAGATTTTTAAACTGTGAAAAATACTCTCCCGCCTCGATGCCATCCGCATATGTTCGACAATCCCTAAAAATCAACGTTGGATCAGTCAAGCCAGTGACTTTTCTATACGCTTCCAATACAACTTGAGTGCTGGCACTGTATTTTTCTGTTCGACCAATGATTAATCCGATGTTGTTATGTCCGTGCTGTTTTAGACGTTTAAACAGATCATAATAGGATTTTTTTCGATCAATCGATACACACGAAATTGGGAATACACCCGTATCCTCACAGCAGACGATAGGGGCATACTTCAAATAGTTAGCAATAACGTCAAATGAAATTTTTTTTGAGGTGATGATCATCCCATCCCAAGCTTTAGCAGCTAAGTCATTTAGGTATTGTTGTTCCACTTCAGGATCATAATTGGTTGGTAGCAAAGTGACTTTATAGCGATCCAAAAAGGCGGCCTGTAAGATGCCGCTGACGATTTTGTCAGTATAAGGATGGTTAGCATAAGGAATCATAACGGCAATATGTTTGGATGTGCCGCTACTTAAATCCCGAGCTTTTGCGTTTGGAATATAGTCTAATTCATGTATGATTTCTAGGATTTTTTGCCGCTTTTCTTCGGATACGTATGGGTGATTATTCAGTACGCGAGATACTGTGGAGACGGAATAACCTGATAACTTGGCAATATCACGAATATTGGCCATGATTGACTCCTTTCATACAGAATGACTGATGTAGAATGGTTGTAAAATAGCTTTTAAAAAAGATAGTACATGATTACCGTAATCAATAAAATGATAATGCTCATTTTCATAATCAAAACAAACGTAATTAAGTTCGTCTTTTGATTGAATTGTCAGTTCTGTTATGTGAGCCAATTCTACTGTTTTATCAATCGGTTTGCAATAGTTATTCAAACTGTGAATGATTAGTGTTTCTTTGTCGGCAGATAAACAAACGAAGTAATAATCTAATCCTAAACCATCTGTTAATTCAAGCATACTATTCATAACTTGATTCCCCCTGTCTTTTGATTAACTATAAAGTATGAAACGCGTATCAGGTCAAGAGGGAGCATTTTTTTATTTTCAATTAGAATTGTTTGAGGATAATATTTTCTTCGATTTGATTGATATCGATTTGCTTCATCTCAGGAAACCAGTTCAACACGTTGGCTGTTGAATAGCTGATTGCTTTTTTCAATGCTTCAAGATCGTCTAAATGTCCAAGCGTCAGGTGTTTTACTAAAGTACCTAAAAAGAAATCACCACAGGCAATTGGATTTTTTGCGTGTACTGGCGGAACCAAAAGATGGTAAATTTGTGTATGTAATTTTGCAATTACTCCTTTCTCTCCTAACGTGATGATAAAATATGGGATAGGCGCTGCCGTTTCGGATTTAAGAAAATCAACATAATCTTCTATGTCATTAAAGGTACGATTTTGGACTAAATCACCTAACTCTTCATCATTGATTTTGATCACATCTGGACTGCCTTTATATGCTTCAGCTAAGGCTTTTCCGCTAGTATCAATAAAGAAGCGAATATTTTCTCCTTGTACTTGTTTTTGCAGTTGATAGATGTAATCATCAGGCATTCCTTTCATCAATGAGCCTGAAAATACAACGGTATCGTTGGGATGAATAGCGCTTAATAGTTGTTCTGTAAAAGCAGATAATAATTCTGACTGTAAAACAAAACTGTTTTCATAAATAGGATAGATTTTTTTATTGTTAGTATCTACAATAATGTTGCAAAAGCGAGTATTGATATCAGCAGTAGTTATTTTTAATTCGATGTTTCTTTTAGCCGCAAGTTCTTTTAGATAATCGCCATTCCTCCCGCCTAAAATGGTATGTATGCAATAAGGGACAGTGCTATCTTCAAAATCTATAGCGTATGCGACGTTGAAACTTTTTCCACCCGCAAATTCTCTGACTTCGTAAGGTCGATTCGGATGTTCAGAAGTGAAATTTTCTAGTAAAACGGTTCGATCAATTGCAGGGTTTGGACAAATTAAATGGATCATATAAATACTCTCCTTATTCAGTAGTCAAATAATTGTTTCAAAAATAATCTGGTAGGAATTAAGAGGAATGAAGCGATTTCATTTTACTAATAAAAAAATAGTAATGCAATCATAATATGCTATTGATGGAAAGTTGAAAATTCTATTTTATAATAATTCCATTTTTTGAAACTCTCCGCATATTCTGCAACCGTTCCATCTTGCAAGGTTGTTTTTTTTCGTTGGAAAACGACAGGTTCATTTTCAGATATGGCTAAGAGGTCTGCTATATCAGTAGGTGTGGGGAATAAAATTTCATTTGTCTCCGTTGCGTACTCGTCGTACATATGAATGCCATGTTCTGTTTTAAATCGCTCATAAATTGAGTCGTAATAGCTTAGCTCTTGCTGATCATTTTTTATAAACTGAATTGGAACATAAGTAAAATGTAAAATGTAGGCAATGTCATCTACTTTTCGAATGCGTATAATTTTTCGATAGGTTTGTTTGCTGCTTAGATTTAATTCGTCTAGTATTCGAGGATCGGCTTCTTCTGACACATGAATCACTTCAACGGTTTCTGTTTTTCCTGCAAATATTTCGATGTCTGTAAATTCAACAAGTTTTCTTTTTCGTGAGCGTGATACATAAGTGCCTTTTCCTTGATAACGTACAAGATAGCCTTCAGCAGCTAGTTCTTGGATCGCTCTAATAACGGTAATTGAGCTGGCATTATACAGTCTAACTAGTTCATTTTCACTATAAAAACGATCGCCATGTTCAAATTCCCCAGATTTGATTTTGTTCAGTAGATCGTTTTTTATTTGTTGGTATTTTGGAATTTTCATAATATCTCCTCCATTGTTCTCTTGCTTACATAGTAAGTCAAAGCAAAAAAAATAGCCACGATTTTTTGTTGTGGATAGAAAATTAAGTTTCATAAGAGCTATTTGTTGACAAATATTAGAGGAGCAAGTTAGTATGTTCATATACTAAGTGAAAGCGCTTTTAAAGGGGAGTTAAAGAATGAATACTTTTGAGGTAAAAGAGGAATTTCTGCTAAATGGTGAGCCTTTCAAGATTATGTCGGGGGCTATTCACTATTTTAGAATCGCGCCAGATGAGTGGTATCATTCATTGTATAATTTAAAAGCTTTAGGATTTAATACGGTTGAAACGTATATCCCTTGGAATATACATGAGCCAAAAGAAGGCGAGTTTCAGTTTTCAGGTGGACAAGATATAGCTAAATTTGTGCAACTAGCAGAAGAATTAGGATTATTTGTTATTTTGCGTCCTTCGCCGTATATTTGTGCAGAGTGGGAATTTGGCGGTCTGCCGGCGTGGTTATTAACGGATCATAAGATGCGCATTCGTTCTTCAGATCCTTTATTTATTGAAAAAGTAACAAATTATTATGAGGTATTATTTAAAATTATTGCGCCGATGCAAATTAATCGGAGTGGCCCGGTAATTATGATGCAACTAGAAAACGAGTACGGCTCATATGGAGAAGACAAGGAGTACCTTCTTGCTTTGTATGAGTTGATGCATAAACACAACATCACTGTCCCCTTGTTTACCTCCGATGGTGCTTGGGAGGAAGCACAAACGGCTGGAACACTTATGGAAAAAAATGTTCTGGCTACTGGCAATTTTGGGTCAAAATCAAAAGAAAATTTTGAGCGTTTAAGCAGCTTTCATGAGGCACATGGAAAAAAATGGCCGTTGATGTGTATGGAATTTTGGGATGGCTGGTTTAATCGCTGGAACGAAGAAATTATCAGACGTGACCCAGAAGAATTAGCTGAAGAAGTAGGAGAAGCGTTGAAAATAGGGAGTATCAACTTGTATATGTTTCATGGAGGAACGAATTTTGGCTTCATGAATGGTTGTTCGGCAAGAGGACGGAAAGATTTACCTCAAATAACTTCGTATGATTATGATGCGTTATTAGATGAGCAAGGAAATCCTACTGAAAAATTTTTCTCAGTCCAACGAAAAGTGCACGAACTATTTCCAGAAATCAAACAACTAGAACCCCTCCGAAAAAAGACACTGGAACCCACAAGTGTTTCATTAAAAGAAAAAGTCAGTTTGTTTTCTGTTCTTGACTTGATTGCGCATCATCGCTGGAGTAAATATCCAATGACAATGGAAGCACTCCAGCAAAATTATGGTTATCAACTGTATCAGACAACCGTGACTAAGAATTTAACGGAACAATTTTATCGAGTAATTGATGGGAGTGACCGTATTCATTTCTTCTTAAATGAACAAAAGCTTGCGACACAGTATCAAGAAGAAATCGGAGACAAGATATTTGGTACGCCTGTGAAGGAAGACAACCAGGTGACTGTTTTAGTCGAAAATATGGGACGTGTGAATTATGGACATAAACTATTAGCTGATACGCAACATAAAGGGATTCGCAGTGGGGTTATGTCAGATTTGCATTTTCTTTACGGATGGGATCAATATAGTATAGACTTTTCAAAAATCAACCATATTGATTACCAAAGAGAGTGGCTAGAAGGAACACCAGCATTTTATCGTTATGAGTTGGTAGTTGAAGAGCTAGGGGATACCTTTATTGATTTACATGCATTTGGAAAAGGTGTTGTACTTATTAATGGATTTAATTTAGGCAGATTTTGGAATGTAGGCCCCACACTTTCATTATATGTACCGGCGTCTCTTTTAAATAAAGGCGTAAATGAAATCGTTATCTTTGAAACGGAAGGAGAGTGGGCTTCTGAGATTAAACTTGAAAAACGACCAAGATACAAGAAGATGTAAGAAAGGATAGTGAAGGGAAATGAGTATTATTGCAGTAAGAATTGATGGGAGACTAATCCACGGTCAGGTAGCGAATCTTTGGACTACTAAACTAGATATTAGTCGTATCATGGTAGTGGATGATGAAGTATCTGAAAATGCAATTGAAAAAAGCGGATTAAAATTAGCAACACCAGCTGGAGTAAAATTAAGTGTGTTGCCGATCGAAAAAGCAGCAGCTAATATTTTAGCTGGAAAATACGATTCACAAAGATTGCTGATTATTGCTAGAAAACCAGATCGTTTATTACGGTTAATCGAATTAGGTGTGCCGATCAAAGAGATAAATGTAGGAAATATGTCCCAAAGTGATCAGTCAAAAGCAGTGACGAAATCAATCAATGTGGTTGACAGCGATATTGAGGACTTTAAAAAAATTAATACATTAGGAGTAAAACTAGTTTCTCAAATGGTGCCAAGTGATCGGTCAGAAGATTTTATGAGTTTGTTGGAGTAAGTAGGCGGAGGTGACTCTTCGGAAAAAAATAAAAATGGAGTGAGACCAAAAAACGTCTCAATCAATTTTTTCTATTTTTCTGTCAGAGCTAAACGAGCCCACTACACTTTTAAATTAGGAGGAATAGTAATGGCAATTCAATGGTGGCAGATCTTATTATTAACACTTTATGCAGGGTATCAAATCTTGGATGAGTTACAGATTTATTCAGCGTTTAGTCAACCCGTTTTTGCTGGATTGGTAGCTGGGATTGTTATGGGAGATGTAACGGCAGGGTTGATTATTGGTGGAAGTATGCAGTTGACGATTTTAGGTGTGGGTACTTTTGGTGGCGCTTCCAGAATTGATGCCAATTCAGGAACGGTTTTAGCAACAGCGTTTTCTGTCGGATTAGGAATGAATCCAGAACAAGCAATTGCTGCGATTGCTGTACCGGTAGCTAGTTTGATGATTCAAATGGATATTCTTGGCCGTTTTACGAATACATTTTTTGCTCATAGAATCGACAGTCATATTGAAGCGATGAATTACAAAGGAATCGAACGGAATTTCTTGTTAGGTGCTGTTCCTTGGGCGTTTTCTAGAGCGTTACCAGTCTTTTTTGCTCTTAGTTTTGGTGGTGGTTTTGTCGATAATGTCGTTGGTTATTTGAATACAGATTTAAAATGGTTAGGTGATGGATTATCAGTTGCAGGAGCTGTTTTACCTGCTGTCGGTTTTGCAATTTTATTAAGATATTTACCAGTCAAAAAACACTTAGCTTATTTAATTTTAGGATTTGTTATCACAGCTCTTTTAACAACTGTATTCGGCAATATTCAATTGTTAGGCGGAGCAGTTGCAGGAGTAGCAAAAGACTTTAAGCCATTATTTACAAACTTACCAATGCTTGCGATTGCATTGATTGGCTTTGCTTTAGCATTGAATGAGTATAAAAGATCCATTGCACATCCTGTTGTAAGTGATCATTCAGTAGAGTCAAGTGAAGGAGAGATTGAAGATGACGAAATCTAATTATAAATTAACGAAGAAAGACTTTAATCAAATCAATAAAAGAAGCTTGTTCACTTTCCAATTAGGTTGGAACTACGAAAGAATGCAAGGCTCAGGTTACTTATATACGATTTTACCTCAATTAAGAAAAATGTATGGTGATGATACGCCGGAACTAAAAGAAATGATGCGGACGCATGCTCAATTTTTTAACACAAGTAATTTTTTAAATACGATTGTTACAGGAATTGATTTGGCCATTGAAGAAAAAGAAGGGATTTCAGCCAAAGAGTCTGTTGCAGGGATTAAAGTTGGGTTAATGGGTCCTTTTGCAGCGATTGGTGATTCGATTTTCGGAGCCCTTGTACCAACTATTTTTGGCGCATTAGCTGCAAATATGGCTGTTAATGGGAATCCAATTGGTGCGTTTATTTGGATGGCTGCTCAAATTGCGATTATGGTTTTCAGATGGAAGCAATTAGAGTTTGCTTATAAAGAAGGAATTTCTTTAGTAACGACGATGCAAAGTCGCTTGACGGCGATGACCAATGCGGCAACATTAATGGGTGTTTTTATGGTTGGTGCACTAGTTGCTACGATGATTAATGTGCATTTTGCTTGGGCGCCTTCAATTGGTGATTTAACGATTAATGTTCAAAATAATGCAGATATGATCATGCCTCGTTTATTACCAGCAGCGATTGTTGGAGCAGTGTATTGGCTACTTGGAAAGAAAAATATCACCTCAACTCGTGCAATCTTTATCGTATTGATTGTTTCCGTTGTCTTATCTGCTTTAGGTGTGATTTCAAAATAGTTAGGAGGAAGGGCAATTGAATCATTTATTACTAGTCAGTCACGGCAATTTCTGTACAGAATTAAAAAAGAGTGCAGAGATGATTATGGGTCCTCAAGACAATATTTATACAGTTCCCCTACTAGCTGAAGAAGGGGAGAAAGAATTTTTAGCGAAATTTGAAGAAATCACGGACTCATTGGATCATTTTATTGTATTTTCGGATTTGTTAGGTGGGACACCTTGTAATATCTTATCCAAAAAGTTAATGAGTGGAGAGTCATTTGAATTATATGCAGGAATGAATTTGCCGATGGTTATCAGTTTTGTCAATGCCAATTTGTTAGGTAGTCAGGGGGACTTTGTGACAGAGGCAAAGGAAAGTACCGTCAATGTCAATGAATTGCTAAAAGCAGCTGCATTTGATGAAGAAGATGAATAGATAGGAGCATGAATCAAAATGAAACTATTTAAGGAACAAACAGAAGCGCTCGAAAAAATCGGCGCCGCAATTACCACAAGAGAGATCAAACAACAGCCTGTTTTATGGCAAGAATCGTTTGATTATTATAAAGAACAGCAACAAAAAATAGCGCAGTTTCTCTTATCTATTGTTCATTCGGAGAATGGACATAACGTCCGTGTCATTTTTACAGGTGCCGGGACTTCAGCTTATGTAGGGGATTCAATTACTCCTTATTTAAACAACAAAGGAGATCGAGAAGCGTTTACCTTTGAAAGTATTCCAACGACAGCGATTGTTGCTAATCCACATGATTATTTGCAAGAAGAAGTACCAACAGTATTAGTCTCTTTTGCCCGCAGTGGTAACTCGCCAGAATCAGTTGGAACAGTCAAATTAGCCAAGCAGTTGGTGAAACAGTTGTACCAGATCACTATTACCTGTGCCAAAGATGGGCAGCTTGCAAAAGAAGCTTCTGGCGATGAAAATAATTTGTTGTTGTTGATGCCGGAAAAATCGAATGATTTAGGATTTGCTATGACAGGAAGCTTTTCTTGTATGTTGTTAAGTGCTCTTCTTATTTTTGACACAAGCAATCTAGAAGAAAAAACAAGGTTTGTTCAACAGTGCATTCAAATGGGGGAAGAAGTTATTGCAAGAGAAGGGGATATTCACGCATTACTAACAAGTCCGTTTGAACGCATTGCTTATCTTGGTTCGGGGAGTTTAGCTGGATTAACAAGAGAAGCTCAATTAAAAGTGCTTGAGTTAACAGCAGGTAAAGTCGCCACTATTTTTGACTCATCTGTCGGCTTTAGACATGGGCCTAAATCATTTGTTGATGAACATACCCTTGTTTTTATTTTTGTAAGCAATGATTCTTATACAAGAAAATACGATTTAGATATTGCCGAAGAAATCAAGTCGGATCAAATTGCATCAAAAATTGTAACATTGGATGTTGCAGGGAGTGCTAATTTTTCTGGACAACGTTTTACGATTACACAAGGAGAGAATGTGCCGGAAGCCTATCTCGTATTGCCATATGTGTTGTTTTCCCAAACAATTGCGATTCATAGTTCGCTAAAGGTCGGTAATACACCAGATACTCCTTCAGCTACAGGAACGGTCAACCGTGTAGTAAAAGGCGTTACAATTTACGAGTACCACGACTAAACTAAAAAAATCGAGGAGAACGTAATGTTAAAAATAACATCTGCAAAAAAAGCGGCAATGGAACGTTTGTCAACCAAGAATGGCATTATTGAAGCGTTGGCAATTGATCAAAGAGGTGCGTTGAAGAAAATGATTACGGCATTAGGTGAAGAACCGACTGATCAGCATATCATTGATTTTAAAACAATGGTTTCTGAGGAGCTGACACCATATGCTTCTGCAATCTTACTAGATCCAGAATATGGCGTGCCGGCAGCTAAAGCTAGAGATCAAGACGCTGGATTATTGTTGGCTTATGAAAAAACAGGCTATGATGCTTCAACACCAGGACGATTACCAGATCTTTTAGAAGATTGGTCTGCGTGGCGTTTAAAGGAAAAAGGGGCAGATGCAGTTAAGTTTTTATTATACTACGATGTAGATGAACCGAATGAAATCAATCATTTGAAGCACGTTTTTGTGGAGCGTTTAGGTAGTGAATGTGTGGGTGAAGATATCCCGTTTTACTTGGAACTGGTTTCTTATGACGCTAAACTGACAGATGCTACTTCTAGCGAGTATGCGAAAATAAAACCTGATAAAGTCATTAAAATGATGAAGGAATTTTCAAAACCACAATATAAAGTGGATGTGTTAAAGGTTGAAGTACCTGTAAACATGAATTATGTAGAAGGAATTGGCAGTGAAAAAAGTGTCTATTCTAAAGCTGATGCATTAACGTACTTTAAACAGCAAAGCGATGCGACAGATTTGCCATTTATTTTTCTAAGTGCAGGGGTTTCCGCTAAAATGTTTCAGGATACATTGTTATTTGCTAAAGAAGCAGGATCGACTTTTAATGGAGTGTTGTGCGGTCGGGCAACGTGGAAAGATGGGGTTGCGCCATTTATCGAAAACGGAGAAGAAGCTGGTCGTCAATGGCTACGTACAGAAGGCAAAAAACATATTCAACAGTTGAATGAAATTGTCGAACAAACGGCATGTTCTTGGTATGAGAAAGTAGAAGTAACAGATTAGCTCAGTCGTGAATGGGAATGAAAGCTGGAATGAGGCTACATGCATAGAGGATGCCCTTATTCTAGCTTTTTATTAAAAAGATTTTGTTGATAGGACGTTTGATTACCAATAAATGGTAGCGCATTCAAATGAGGAGAGTGACAATAAAATGAAGAAAAAGTGTTTTAGAGCAATCGGTATCGCAGCTTTGTTATCCTGTAGCGCCTTGTTATTAGCAACTAATGCTTTTGCTGAGGAAAGTCAGAACAATGATCCACAGTCATCAAAGGTCGGTGTTGAACCAACAGCTGTCGTGAACTATTGGCAAACGAATTTCCCAAATGCGCAATTAGGCAATTGGCAAGATTTAGTAGGTGGAACCAACAAAACGATAAAAAATAATGGATTGGAAATTTCACGAAAAACGACCGCTGGAAATAACGCTGTTTCAATTAATTTAGATTCACCAGAAAAAGCAGATGGAGAAGTGGAAACGTCATTTAAATTTAGTAGTGGAGAAGGTCGAACAGGTGTTATTGTCAGAGGTGCAACGAAAGATAGCTGGGTTTTCATAGGATATAATGTCAATGGAAAATGGGTTGTTGAAAGTCCAACTTCATGGAATGATACGATTGCAGGTCCGACATTAGTTGCAGATACAACATATATGTTAAAAGTTCGTTATGTTGGAACGAAGATTACGATTTGGCTAAATGGCACCCAGTTCTATGACGCAGAACCTGTTTTGGCGAATGGGACTAAAATTCCAACTACTAAAGGGCGTATCGGTTTTAGAACATGGTATGACCAAAAGATAGTAAACTATCAGTATTTTAAAAATGGAGATAGCGGAACGCTACCAGAGTTAGTCCCGGCAATTACGGAATTGGCTCCAGTCAAGATATTTACCAAAGTAGGCACAGCTCCAGTGTTGCCAGCAACGGTCAAAGCCACATACAATACCGGTGCTCAAAAAGAAGAAGCTGTTTCTTGGGACGCAATTTCACCGGACTTGTACCAAAAAGTTGGAACATTTGATGTGCTAGGAACGGTAGTAGGAACAAATCTAAAAGCAAAAGCGACAGTTACTGTCATTGATGATGGAAGTGTTGAAGTGGGAGATAAAATTTCTTCAACAGATATTACGGCTGTTTTAGACCCGACATTCCCAAGAGTGATCCGTTATGAAAATCCAGTAGACAACAAAATCATTTTTAAAGGGCAGCGAGAAAAAATCAGCCAAGTCCTAATAGATGGTAAACCCTATGAAGCAACCGCTGTTAAAGAATCCCTCACTAAAAATACGATCATTTATCAAGTGAGTGTTCCTGCAATTGGTTTGAGCTTCAAGGTTCATTTTGTAGCTTCAGATGGTCAAGAAGTTGGGATGAAAATAACAGATATTAAAGAAGGTGCAACAAAAATCCACACCCTTTCCATTGCGAACCAAGGCTTGGTTTCTGTGAATAGCACAGACGCAGGTGCGTCATTTTCAGGTGCTGTGATGTACACGGCTACCAATGCGAATAACAATAACAAAACAGGTGACACGTTTCAGAATTTAGTAACCTCAAGTGCAGTTGAAACAAAAACATATATGTATGGTTTTTTGAATACAGATGCGTATGCTGCTAGTCTTTGGACCAATGCGTATGGTGATGGTGCTGTTGATAACAGCGATGATAAACGCGTATACAAACAAACAAAAGAAACAACGATTGGCTATGTAACGTCATTATGGAGTGGGGCTTGGACCTATCGTCCATTTGGTGCACCCGACACTTACTCAACAGGTGAAATACCAGAAGTAAAAATGAAATTTGCTAAAGATTTAAATGGTGATGGGAAAGTAGACTGGCAAGATGCCGCCATCAATTATCGAGCAATCATGAACAATCCGCTCGGTGCTGAAAAAGTTCCAGAGTTGGTGAATCAACGAATTCCTTTCAATTTTGCCAGCCAAGCGACGAATCCATTTTTAGTTACTTTAGATGAAACAAAACGGGTATATAATTTAACAGATGGACTAGGACAAATGAACCTGTTGAAAGGATATCAAAACGAAGGACACGATTCAGCACATCCGGATTATGGTGCAGTTGGTAAACGCCAAGGCGGAGCAAGTGAATTAAATAAATTAATTGACGATGGTCATAAGTTAAACGCAATTTTTGGTGTACACATCAACGATACAGAATCTTATCCAGAAGCAAAATCCTTTAGTGAAAACTTAATTGATCCGACAAAAAGGGGATGGGATTGGCTTGATCCTTCGTATTTCATTAAACAACGACCAGATACATTAAGTGGCAATCGTTTCAATCGTTTCAAAGAGTTGAAGACGAACGTGCCAAACTTAGATTACATTTATGTGGATGTTTGGGGCAATCAGGGGGAAGCTGGTTGGTTAAGCCGACAACTAAGCAAAGAAATCAACGGATTAGGTTGGATTACAGCAAACGAATTCCCGAACGCATTGGAATATGATTCGATTTGGAATCATTGGTCGGCTGAAAAAGCATACGGTGGAACATCGACAAAAGGCTTTAATAGTCAACTTGTTCGTTTTATTCGCAATCACCAAAAAGATACTTGGGTTATTTCTGATAATCCATTATTAGGCGGGGCTGAATTTGAAGCTTACGAAGGCTGGGTAAAAAAGACAAACTTCAATACGTATCAGGAGAAAACATTTGCAATCAATGTTCCTACGAAATTCTTACAACATTACCAAATTACCAATTGGGAAACAACGACGGATGCAAGTGGTCAAACTTACGGTACAATCAAATTAGCAACAGGAAATGATAAAGTTGTAGTAACGAAAAAAGATGGGAACGATCCAAGACGCATTACACTTAATAATGTGGATGTGCTGAGAGGGAATACCTATTTATTACCTTGGACAGTCAATGGGGAATTCAAGTTATATCATTGGAACGAAACAGGCGGTGCGACAACGTGGACCATCCCAGAAAAATGGCAAGGAAAAAACAATTTACATTTATATGAACTGACAGATCAAGGTAGAAAAGATAAAGGGGTTATTGCTTTATCTGGAAATCAAGTAACGATTCAAGCAAATGCCAAAACACCCTATATTATCGCTGAAGCAACAACGACAGAACCAGTGAAGTTCGGTATAGGAACGCCTGTCAAAGATCCAGGTTTCAATGAGCAAGATACCTTAGCTAAAAATTGGCAAGGAACGCTTGGCGGAGCGTCGGTAGTCAGAGATCCAAATGGCGATTACGTGCTGAATGCCGGAAAAGATGTGATGAGCATCAAACAAGATGTGACGTTATCAAAAGCAGGAAAGTATAGTGTATATGTAAATACAGAAACCCGTAACCGAAAAGCAGGAATAACAATAGAGGTCGATGGGAAAAAATATACGAGCGAGTATAGCAATTCAGTTGTTCAAAACTATATTCAAGCAGACATTAATCATACGAGTAGCCAAAATCCTCAATATATGCAAAATGCTAGAGTAGATTTTGTCATTCCTGAAAATGTACAAAAAGTAACGCTGTCTTTATCAGTAGAAGCAGGAAATAATCTAACTAAATTTGACGATATTCGGATTGTAGAGCGACAAACAGACGTAACTAATGGAACCGTGATAAAGCAGGACTTTGAAGATACTCAAGCGATCGGTTTATACCCGTTTGTTAAAGGTCCAGCAGGTGGTGTGGAAGATCCTAGAATTCATTTATCTGAGCGAAATGAACCATATACACAATATGGCTGGAACGGCAACAAAGTATCCGATGTTTTAACAGGCAATTGGTCGTTAAAAGCCCATAAACAAGGTGCAGGACTAATGCTTCAAACAACACCGCAAAATCTAAAATTTGAACCAGGGAAAAAATATACAGTCAGCTTTGATTACCAAACAGATGGACAAGGAATCTTTTCAGCAGGCTACCTAACAGGAGAGTTTAAAGTAATACAAGATTTCAACAAATTAGGGGAGATTCTTCCGACATCTGCAGATGGAAAAACCAAAAAATACGAAGTAGACGTTGTTGGCGATGCTTCAGGAAACACGACATTTGGTATTTACACAGCTGGTGGTGATTATGATTTAATTATCGATAACTTTACTGTTACACTTAAAGCAGGAATTTAGTCTAATCATGTGAAGGAGTGAAAGAGTTTAGTAAGGAGGGAAGACCTTCGTGCTAAACTCTTTTTTACTGTTCTTAAACAGCTCAGAACTAAATGCATAGACTTTCTGTAAATGAAGTGTTCCAAAATAAAAAATAATCTATTCCTATGTATTGCAGTTAAACTTTCATTAAACTATAATCGAATAAGCAGCTTATAAAAATAAGCAAAACAGTTAGAGAGGATCCTCAATAATGAAAATTGGTATTCCAAAAGAAATCAAAAATGGTGAAAATCGAGTAGCATTACCAGCGGCAGGAGTTTTAGACCTTATTAAACACGGCCATACTGTCTTTGTTGAAACAAATGCAGGCTTAGGTGCTTCGATTCACGATGAAGAATACGCAGCAGTAGGAGCAACGATTGTCAAAACAGCCAAAGAAGCATGGGCGCAAGAACTTGTTTTAAAAGTAAAAGAACCATTAGAAGAAGAGTATCAATACTTAAGAGAAGATTTGATTTTGTTCACGTATCTCCATTTAGCAGCGAATAAACCACTAGCACAAGAGTTAATCAAACAAAAAACAAAAACGATTGCTTACGAAAGCGTTCAACTTGCTAATGGAGAATTACCGCTATTAGCACCGATGAGTGAAATTGCTGGACGTTTAGCAGCACAAATCGGCGCTCAATTTTTAGAAAAAGTACCCGCTGGAAAAGGTATTTTACTGGGTGGAGTGCCCGGCGTGAAAAAAGGAAAAGTAACGATTATCGGCGGCGGGATTTCTGGTTGTAATGCAGCTAAAATCGCTTTAGGACTGGGTGCTGATGTAACTATATTAGATGTGAATATCAAAAAATTACAAGAAATTGATCTTCAATTTAATGGAGCGATCAAAACCTTAGTTTCCAATCATTACAATATTCAAGAAGCTGTGAAAGAAGCTGACCTGGTGATAGGTGCAGTCTTGATTCCAGGACACAAAGCTCCTGTCTTAGTCACAGAAGAAATGGTTAGCTCCATGTCAGAACATTCGGTAATCATTGATATCGCTATCGATCAAGGCGGTATTTTTGAGACGATTGATAAAGTGACCACACATCAACAGCCGACATATATTAAACATGGTGTCATTCATTATGCTGTGGCGAATATGCCTGGAGCTGTTCCGCAAACAGCGACATTTGCACTTGCCAATGCGACGTTGCACTATGTAGTAGAGTTGGCAAATAAAGGTTTTTCACAAGCGATCGAGCAAAATCCAGCATTGCTTGCAGGTGTTAATACACTGAATGGTGCGATGACTAACCAAGCAGTTGCTGTAGACTTGGACTTGCCTTATTCTTCTGTCCAATCTGTTTTATAGAAGAAGTGTTATATTAGAAAGTAATTACCTATAAAAAATAGATTAAAGGAAAGCCGTAACCAAGCTCATCCCCTAATCTATTTTTATTTTTGCTTCAATTAATGAGTCATAGACAATGTCCAAACCAATTTAGTAGAGTAACTATCAATGGTTTTAGTTGTTGTTCCAGGAATAAATAGCTGAAGACTTGGTTCATTGGTTGTTGGCTCATTGAAGTAAAAACGCCAAGTTCCAGCACCTTCCCCAGCCCTAGCTGTCACGATGTTTATAGGAAGACCCTGTCCATTTTTGTCAAAGGTCAATTCAAATTGATGATTCGTAATACTTGGGGTATTTTCTTTGTTGGTATCTGTATAAATGTTTGAGATAGAGAAAATAGCTCCATTGAGTAAGTGATTGCCTATCGTTTTGAATTGTTCCTCTTGTTTGACATCCAATGTCCAATTTCCAGCCTCTTTTCTGCTGTCTGTGATTTGAACATAATGTACTGAGTTTACTTGTTTCTCAGCAGTAATCATCGTGTTGTCATTTGAAGGCGTTTGTGTGCCAAAATCTATGTCGGAAACATGATCAATGGAGACTGCTCCTGGTTCGTCATTTTTGACATAAACATAAGTTACGGTTTGTTCCTCAGCTTCAAAAAATCCAGTAGTGTTTACAGGTAATTCTTTTAATGTGTAGCCTGTAATTTCTTTTGGTGTTGTGCTGTAAGGCTCTCCTATTTTTTTGCTTAAAAGATCAGCTTCTGCTAGTGGATGGCTTTGTTCATCAACGTAATTAACTGTGACTTTACCAACCATTTCTTCAAGGTTTTGATATAATTTAAGTCCTTTATTTGTCACTAAAAAATACTGAATAGGCCCGCTGAATGTGTCATACTTGTTGCCTTCAACGAAAGCTGTTAACGCTTGAGTAATGTAGTTTTTGCTATCTGTATCTAAAGATATAGCAAGTTCATTTACTCTAGTGTGTTTGATTTCGAGTACGTCACCAACGTCTAAGCCAATCGCTTGCTTATTGACCATTGCAGTGAAATCACTTGCCTTTGTACTGTTTTTTACTTCGATTTGCGTCGGTACTTTGTCTTTGTTTCGATAAGTGACTTTCATGGTAACTAGAGGTATCGTTGAAGGATTCGAACCATTCATTGTATAAGGATCGGCTCCTTGAGCCACTAATTTTTTTTGATCTTTATCATAAGTCAACAAGGTGCCATATCCGCCATGTCTGGGAAGTACAATTGTATCTTCAAAATAGTAAGTCAGTGGAACGCTGTAGTCGCCCACATTTCCGAATAAACTATTGGCGGCTTTGATAGACACGGATTGATTTAGATAGTTGGACAATGTTTGACCTTGTTTAATGACAGTTTGAGGTGCTGTTGGACCAAAGGAAAAAGTAATGTCGCCACTGATAGGGTTGTCATAGCTTTCGATAAAGTCTTCTACTGTCAATGTTTTACCAATTGGATGTGTCGTAGGTTTCCATTGGACAGAAGGTGTTGTATCCAATTCCTTCCAACCATCTGCTGTGATAATATAGTAGTAAGTGTCTTTTGTCGTGCTGACTTTTTTGCCATCAATATAACGTGTCACGCGTTTAGTAGATTCACGGTGATAGATTTCGATAATATCATTTTCTTCTAACTTAAATTTATTTAGTTTTTTAGCAAATGCAGAACCAACGTCGCGCCCGTATCCTTCGGCATAAAATTTTTGTTCCTTCATTTTTGCACTATAAATGGTTACTTTGGGGTAAATGTTAGTTGGAATATTTTGTAAAATCTGTTTGCTATTACCTAGTGCAACAAGTTCATGTGTACGTTTATCATAATCTAAAGCTGCATATGCACCATTTTGACCGGACATCACATAGGTATTGGTTGGAAAGATTTGTGCGTTAACACTGTATCTATTTTTAATCAATCGATCATTTTCAAAATAGGCCCGTCCTTCTTGGATGTTAAAATTGGTTGGATCTGTAAAATCGCTGCCGATATAACGAACAGGAGAGGCAATTGGTTCTGAACGAAGGTTTGAGAAAAACTTTTCCAATGAAAAATCATTCATTTCTTCAAATGGAATTGTTATGAAAGGGATAGATGGATCTAAGTCTGCATATGGAGTGGTATATGTTTTATCTAAAATTCGATAGATACCCTCTTTTTCTTCTTGTTCAGTTGCTAGAATATCTTTCCAAATTTCCTTTTCTAGTTGTGGTAAATGAAGGGCATCCAGGCTTTTTTTTGTTTCAGCGCTTACTGTAAACCGCCAAAAATCAAAATAAGGTGTCAGATCTCTATTTGCTATTTTTGAGGCCATAATAATAAAAAATTGTTTTTTTTCATCGTTGTTAGTTGGTAACTCAGCGGTCGGTGTCGCTCGATAAAGTTTGTTAAGTTCAGGGAAAAAGTCATAGCCGAATGTTCTAGATAAGGTAACGTACATGCCTAACGCAGCAAAGTGATAATTGCCAGGATTCGCCTTTATTTCTTCAGCCATGTTCCATGAAGGATCATTTTTCATTGCATTAAAATAGCGGGCAACGGGGTGTCTATACGCATTGTTTTTATTGTTTGGACTCATAATAGCGTCATACGGGCTATTGTTTCCTTCAAGGTGTGATTGAACATAATCTGCGTAAATATTGACGGTTACTTCCCCCATATTCTCCCAAGTGTAAAAGGGATTCTGGTAAGAGTGACCTATTTCATGGAATAATCCCCAGTTGGTCATGCTATCACCAGATTTGAAGACTTCTCGATCGCCTGTTGTTGCGCTGTGCATCCCTAAGTAATAATCTGTACAATAGAATTTTCCAGCCCCGTTTGTAGGGTTGGCAACATGAACACGTTGTTTTGCTTTTTTTGCGATGCCGATACCATTAAAGTCTAGTCCAGCAGCACTATTTTCCAGAATGACTGAGCGAGAAACATAAGACATGAAACGATCCACTTGATTTCCTTCTTGAAAAATATCTTTTGCACGATCCATTCTAATTGTTGCAATACCATCTGTATTTACGAACTCCATAAAAGGGACTGTACTAAACGTTTCTAAAGATGCTTTAAATTCTTCAACAGATGTTTCTCCTTGAACAAAGTAGGGCACATTTTTGTTTTTTGATAGGCTAACATGTACTGTTTGCGTAGTTGAGTAATTTACAAAATAAACCATGCCGCCTGTTAAGGTATTACTAAATCTGTTTTCTCCTTGTTTGAGAAGTAATTTACCAGAAGCGAAGTCGTGTTTTCCATCTGTAATGCCAATGACACCAGAATAATTTCCCCATTGTCCAACACGTAACTCTAATTTTTCGGGAACTTCATCTACGGTCACAACAATTTCTTCGTCTTTCTGTAAAAAAATACCTGTGGGCTCATAAGAGGAATGAGCATTTCCGCGTTGTTCTTTCAATTGATCTATTTTTGGGTCACCTCTAGGAATAAGTTCCATTTGATTTAAATAATCAGAATCCGCATAGCATGTTTGAGTAAGAACAATTGAAGCCAACAGCAAGAGTAATAAAATAGGTAAAAAGAACTTGAATTTCCCAATTTTCACTTGTTAATTCTCCTTTTCCTAAAAAAATTCAGTGAGTGATGTTTAGTAAGTAGTAAAAGTTAATTATAACAACGATTGTTTGATTTTTTTTTCAAATCGTACTATAAATTCTTTTTGTTATGAAATTTGAAACAAATTAATGCATTGTCTGCAAGAAAGCTTTATACTAAATAAACAATGAACTTTTTTGGAGGAAAAGAATGAATAATAACGACATATTGATTCGCTTGCGTTATGCATTAGATATTAAAGATACAGATATGCTTAAAATTTTTAAATTAGGTGATTTAGAGGTCACAAGAGAAGAATTACGAGTGTTATTAACAAAACAAAATGAGGAAGAGGAGCTGCCACGGGATGCCGTTTGTGATAATCATACATTAGAAGCCTTCTTAAATGGCTTGATCACTTTTAAAAGAGGCAAACCACCTGTAAAAAATGGTGTAGCACCTAAGCCAACATTCTTGATTACCAGCCAGAGTAATGTCAATAATGTATTGCTTAAAAAAGTAAAAATTGCCTTAACTCTTACCAGCGATGACATGCTGGATGTGTTGAGACTTGCGGGCGTTTACGCTTCAGATAGTGAACTAAGTGCCATTTTAAGAAAAGAAGGACATAGAAACTATAAAGAATGTGGTGACCGCTACGCAAGAAATTTCCTAAAAGGGTTGGCAATCAAGTATCGAGATTAATATGAAGAATATTGTTGGGCAAAACTAGCTGTGAAGTGCAAGTTTTGCCTTTTTTCTAAGCAAGCTAATGAAAGAAAGAAATCCCCTTTAGAAAAAGTATGGAGGTTAAGCATGAAAAAAATAGAGCGAATCCTTGCGATAATCGTATTGCTTTTAGATAATGAAGTTGTATCCACAGCGCAATTAGCTAGACGATTCAATGTAAGTAAACGAACAATTTTTAGAGATATAGAAACCATTGAAATGGCTGGCTTTCCAATTACATCCCATTCAGGCCGCAAGGGTGGCTTTTCTTTGCTCTCCTCCTTTAAGTTACGAACATATACTTACAGCGAAGAGGAAAAGGAAACGATTTTAAGTGCGCTAGATATCAAAGAAGGCTTATTTGGGATAGTTGATGGACAAGAAATTATTAAAGAGAAGATTATGCAATTGCAAAAAGCAATAAATCATAAAAACGAATCAAACACGCCTTTTTCATTTGAGTCTCCCACAATGCACCGAGCTGAAATCGAAGTGGAGACAAAAAAGAAGATTAATCAAATTAATGTGGCTTTAAAACAAAATAAAAAAGTAGTCATCGATTATGTGGATAATCGCGGGAAATACACGAAAAGACTGATTCATCCGTATGAATTAATGCTGATGAATGGTAGTTGGTATATCTATTCTTACTGCGAAAATCGTGATGCCTTTAGATATTTTAAAATAACTAGAATACGGCGACTAGCTATTCAGTCTATCCAGTTTGTCTCTCAAGAGTATACAAATGAGTTTGTAAAAACACATGAAGAAGACAAAATTCAACTGCGTTTTAAAAAAGAAGAGTTGGGTAAGCTGTATGATTACTACACAGAAGATGAAATAAAAGTGAAGGAAACTTATGTAGAGGTGACTGTCTATATGAATCAGCACACCACGATTTTACCATTGTTACTAATGTTCGGCAGTAGTGTAAACGTAATTGCCCCAGAAAAATTAAAAGAGCTGCATAAACAAGAGATTGCTAAATTGAGTGAAACATACCCAAAATGATAATACTTATTTTATAAATTTGCCTTGGAGTCCACTTCATCGTTTATAATGAATACAATGAATAGAAATGAGGGAAAAAGAGATGAAAAAACGTTATATCTGATGAGACATGGTGAAACACTCTTCAATCAACAGAAAAAAATTCAAGGCTGGTGCGATTCGCCACTTACAGAAAAAGGCATCAGACAAGCGCAAATTGCAGGAAACTACTTCAAAGATCATAGTATTGTTTTTGATAGCGCATACACTTCGACGTCTGAGCGAGCAAGCGATACATTGGAGCAAGTAACGGATATGCCTTATAAAAGACTAAAAGGCTTGAAAGAATGGAATTTTGGCCGTTTTGAATCAGAGAGTGAGTCATTGAACCCGCCGTTGCCCTATGGTGATTTTTTTGTTGGCTATGGCGGAGAAGAAGAAGGGCAATTTAGACAACGAGTATCTGAAACTGTGATGGAGATTATGAAGGAAGCGGGAGAAATTGTTTTAGCTGTTTCTCATGGTGCATCCTGTCGACAATTTATGCGAAATTGGGCGCATACTAGTGAAGTGGATCAAAAAGACCGATTAGGAAATTGTTGTATTTTGAAATTTGAATTTGAGCATGATACATTTAAATTATTAGAAATCATCAATCACGATTATTCAAGTTTAGAATAAGTCAGCAAGGAGGAAACCCAGTTGAACAGTAAAGAAGCAGCTGAAATGTTTGGCTTAACGACTGACACAGTTCGTTACTATGAACGAGTAGGTGTTATTCCGCCAATCAAACGGGATAAAAACGGCTACCGTGTCTATACAACAAGAGACCTGAATTGGATTTATTTAGCAAAAAGTTTACGGCATGCAGGAGTCTCGATCGAGTCTTTGATCGAATTCGCTACACTTTCTCAACTTGGCGGAGATGTTGAGCAGGCGCAAAAACAAATCTTGCAAGACCAACTACAAGAAATTACTGGAAAATTAGAAGAAATGACTAAAACGCGCGATTTACTCCAGTACAAAATCGATACCTATGACGAGCATATTGCCAAGTTTAAATCAGGAGAAGTTACATCAGAAAACGTTGAAGAGCTTTGGAAAGTAAATCATAAAAAATAAGAATAAACAGCTTGCTATGAAGCTGACTCCATAGTTTATAGTGAGGTTGTTAATTGTCACTCATAAAACTAAAAGAGATGGAGGAAAAACTTATGCAAACAGTAAAATTAAACAACGATGTAGAAATGCCTATTTTAGGTTTTGGTACCTATCAAATTACAGACCCTAAAGAGGCAGAACAAGCGGTGATTGATGCGATAAAAGCGGGCTATCGTCATATCGATACAGCCCAATCCTACATGAATGAACAAGCAGTTGGTTGGGGAATTGCGGCTTCAGGTGTTCCTCGTGAAGACTTATTTATTACCACTAAAATTTGGGTAGAAAATGTTTCGTACGAAGGGGTGAAAACGTCATTTCAGCGTTCGTTGGATCGTTTGAATATGGACTATGTGGATTTACTTTTGTTACATCAACCCTATAATGATGTCTATGGTGCGTGGCGTGCGATGGAGGAACTGCAAGAGGCAGGGAAAATCCGTGCCATCGGGGTGTCAAATTTTGCGGTGGATCGAGCCGTTGATTTAGCCGAGTTCAATAAAGTAGTACCTCAAGTCAATCAAATCGAGATTAACCCTTTTAATCAGCAAACGAAAACAATTGACGCATTAAAAGCGGAAAGAATTATACCAGAAGCTTGGGCACCCTTTGCTGAAGGGAAAAATGGTCTTTTTACAAATCCAGTTTTAACTGAGATTGGGAATAAATACAATAAATCTGTTGCTCAAGTGATCGTTCGTTGGTTGGTTGAGCAAGATATTGTTGTTCTTGCGAAATCAGTAAAACCTGAACGAATGGCTGAAAATTTAGCTGTTTTTGATTTTGAACTATCAGAAGAAGAGAAAGCAACGATTGCAACATTGGATGAGGGGGAGAGTCAGTTTTTCTCTCACAGGGATCCGGCAATGATCAAATGGATGGCTAGTAGAAAATTGAATGTATAAATGAAACATAGAAGTGTTATTTGAGCAGAGATAAAAGACTAACGAGCAAAAAAAAATAAACATAGGAACAATTAAGTGAAAGATTAAATATTTCTTGCGCTACAGTTTCTAGTTAATAAGTTGGTAAGAATTATCCAAATGTATGAACAAACGATCAGAACCTTATACAGAGGTTCTGTTTTTTTAGTATACATAAAAATATGTTAACTAAATAAAGTACCATCTATTTGCTACTCTTTTATCTTACGTGTAATTCTGATCTCTGAGCAAAACGGACCTCTAGTTTATCCGAGTGTACCTTTAATTTTTTTGAGTTGTGCTTATCTATCGTCAAAAGCAAATATATTGGCTAATGAGTTTCAAGCGTATGTAGTTGAATGGCGAAAGAATAGAAGAAAAATAATGAAGATAGAGATACTAATATGAGGCGATTATTCTCTTCTTTTGATCGAACGTGAGATAAAGTTTGAGGAGATATTTTAATGTTAGGTACAAGTTAAAATGTCCCACGCGCTTAAAAATATGTACATAGATACTAATTCTATAAATTGGGAAAGGGAAGTGTGCATCAGTATGTTACTCAAAAGATAAGTAACTTGAGCGATTGAAAATTTCTTCTTGAATCGCTTGGCAAACATTTCTTAAGTACTTTTCATCAGTAAATGTTGGGAGGTAAATCTTATTTTTATGTGGGAATTCTCCCGAATAAGATTTATCAGAAATAAGTAAATCGATCGCCTTATCAAAATGATCAGCAATAGTGATATTTTCTCGGAATAGTAGGAGCAATTTCATCGTTATGATTTCTTTGATATAGGCATTTCCATTTTGAATATTGATGGTGACAGGGTCGATGCGACCTTGTTTAAATAATGGATATAAATGGATTGTAAAAAGAAAAAATTGGTTTTTAAAATGTTCTATTTTATCTGGTTTTAAGTATTCGGCAAGAAAGGGATAAGTAGCTGATAATTGATCGATCTGCTCTAAAATATGATCGGATTTGTTTTTTATTAGCTGCTTGTAAGGATTTAAATGATAATAGTCTTCAGTATAGACGTATAAGAAATCTCTCGGATCATAGGAACAGTAATATTCATAGAGCAAAAATAACGATACTTCCTGATGAAGTAAATCAAAATCTTCTATTTGGTTAATTTCGCTGGTATGGTCGAATTCGTCGTGGAATAAATTTGTATAGAACATCTGAGTGATCGCTTTAATGGCTGTATTAAGGTTATTTATTTTTGTATCAAATACAAGAGTCTCTTGTATTGTGTTTGATAATGATGGAAGCAATTTGTTTTTTAAGATAAATAAGAATAGAAAAGCTGCTTCCGATTCAGCTTGTTCTTCTTTTTCAGTAAATGAAGTGACAGAAAGAGAAAGTGAATCGGAAAGTTCTTTATACAAGCCATTTTTTGAAAAAGTAACACGATAAGGCGACTCGATGAAGCAAGAATGCTGCTCTCTTATTTTGCATATAAAAATCATTAACAGAAAATGATGTTTTTGAGTTGGATTAAGTTGAAATTTAGAAAAAAAGTTAGAAGTTAATGATTGTTCTAAAATATCTAAATCTTCTGAAAACAACCATAACGAAGATGCAGAAGAAAAAAATAGAAAATAGAATGTTCGAATTCGATATTCATTACCCATAATTTCATTATTTTCTGAAAGCGATAAGCCATGTTTTTCAATAAAATCTATGAACCTTTTTTTGTATCTTAAAAAAGTTGATTTACTTATGTAATGTGTGTCACAAAACTGTCCCACATTGACTTTTCCTAAAAGAAAACTGTCCATGACAAAGTTAAAAAGGATGGATCTTTTTAAATAAAAAAGGCCAACAGTTTCAACTTCTGCGTTAAGTATTTTTATCGTAAGAATTTGCCCCGTCTTGTTACTGGTAAAAAAAAGTCTATTGCTGTTTAGTTCAGGATGCGTGTGTAATTCTTTTACGATAGTCCTAACAGTGTTTTCTGAATAATTAGTCATTTTTATCAACTCCGGAATACTCATCTCACGCGCTTCTCTAATTAAAATTGAAACAATGTGCATTCTTCGGTCATCAAAAACGTTTAGAAAATCCCTCATACCTACTCCCCCAATATTATGTTTTTATTTTATTATTATTATTAAATGTTAAATAAGAAAAATCAAGTTTTTTTTTAAGGTTCTAACATTTGTATAACGATATTTAATTTTTTAGAATTGTTTTTTAATAGTTATTTTTACCCTATAGAT
The DNA here is from genome assembly GCF_002140715.2 of Enterococcus sp. 4G2_DIV0659. NCBI lineage: Bacteria > Bacillati > Bacillota > Bacilli > Lactobacillales > Enterococcaceae > Enterococcus > Candidatus Enterococcus mansonii. The sequence goes on from NZ_NGLE02000001.1 coordinate 2,005,918, forward strand.
AGGAAGCTTTTTCTTTGGAAATAGCTGTTTTGATCAGGAATCAAAAAATGAGTTTGAGACATTAAAAAAAGAGTGAGTAAAATTTTGTGTGATATGTTTTAATATTTATATAGAATAACGATAAATAAAACGTTTATTTAAATAAAAATCGTATAATAATTTGTTATATTTCTTTAAATAAACTTTTATTAAGCACAATACATAAGCTTCGAAAAATACATAAAAAAGAGGGTAGATAGGATGTACAACATTGGATACATATCGCTGGATAGTAATTGGAAAAAAGAATATCTGGATTTATTTCCAGAAAAGGAATACCAAGTTAACCAATTACGTATTACGGAGACAGAACTTTTTTCTAAGCAAGACATTTTACTAATTGAAGAACAGAGCTTTAAAGATTTTCCAACCATTTGTCAATTATTGTTAGAAGTTAAAGCATGTAAAAAAACGATGGTATATATCATTTCTTTAAAAGAGAATCTTGATCAAGCAGCTCGGATTGTGTATTTACAGTTAGGGGTAAATGGCATAAAAGATAATTCATTAGACTTAGAAGAGTTTTCATTTATATTGAAAAATCTATTGATTAAATGCTCGGATTATCAAACTGAGCGTTCAGGCAAGATGAAAACGATGAACAAGATAAAAACAGGTTTTTTTAAACTTGATGTTGAAAATATGAGTGTATGCATTGATGAAGAGGAAATCGGTTTGACTCGATTGGAATATCAAATCATCAAGTTACTTTATGATAATGCCAGAAAGGCAGTCTCTTATGAGCAAATTTCTGAGAACATCTGGAAAACCAGATCAGAAGATAAAAAATATAGAGTGGCAAATACTATTTTTCATTTACGTAAAAAATTGGAAAGAAAAGACGATGATGTTGAATATATAAAAACGGTGCGATCTCGTGGTTATATGCTAAATATATGAGTTATCTATAAAAGATGTTACTTACATTTCGCAATGAACATTAAATTTGGTTTCACTTTTCCCATTATTCTAGATGCTGAAATCAATGTATAGAGAAATTTGATGGGAAAAGTTGAAATAAATACCCTATATTCCTATAGGACATTTTTAAAGAAAGGAGGAGAAAAATGAGAAGACAAAAAAAGGTCTATTTTGTTGGAGTAATAGTTGCTTTATTTAGTATTTTAAGCGTCGTCTTATTTCAAAACACTACACAGATAAAAGCATCTGAAGAGCCGACAGTGAAGCGTGCAATTGATTTAGAAAAAGAATTAAACCCGTTACCCAAAAGTGAAAAAGAGTTACATGATGAAAAAGATATCACGATACCACAGATGGAAGCCTACATGAATGGTACGGATTATCGGTCATCAAAAGCAACGAGTGAAAATAAAATAACGGGTGATATGACTAACGGTGAATATCAAAGCAAGTACGCCGCATTGAATGCTGAACAAAATGCTGAATGGAACAAAAAATACAATTTCAGACCTGAAACCAATGTCAAGCATGTATCTACGTATGAAGAGTTTGCAAAACACTACGAAGATAATGGTGTTTCCAAAATAGTTCTTGATAATGATGTTGTGACTACTAGATCAGCAAACCTAGGAAGAACCGAATCGATTGAAATTGATGGTCAAGGATATTTGCTCCGTTTTGACGGTGGTTCGATTAATCTTAATGATTTAACAAAAATAGAGAATTTTGGAAAAGCCTTTTCAGATGTTCCTGTGTTTCATATGCATGATATACAGGTGGCCAATGGAGTTCCAGGTCAAAATACAGGTGCAAATAGTTGGGGCTTTGTAAATGGTCGTAATTCTGGTGATTGGGGAGGAGCAGGAGCTAACCCTAGAAATGGCTTATGGCGCTATCGGGTTGGCAATGTGTATACACCGTCTGGACCTACAGCTGAAGATAATCAAAATGTGAGAGGTCGTCTCATTTGTGCCAACCGAGCAGAAGTAAGTGTTTGGGGATACAATGACTTAACGACCGCAGCTGAAAATTTTTATACTGGTGGAATGACATATGAACCATTCACTTACTATAAAGGAAAAATAGCTAATCGTAATTATTCAACCATTTGGTTTGTCCAACCTGTTGGTACGAATAATGATAGTGGAAGTAGTACAGGAACAATGGAATTTAATATCGGAGAAGGCTCGTTTGTTTATCTGCATAACAAAAGAGATACTAGTATTGGTTATCCAGGGGTATATGAGCATTTCGACCAAATAAAAGTAGGGAAAAATGCGACATATAATGCCAACATCGCTGGATCAGCACTTTCTTTTAATAGAGACAATGCACGTTTTATTGCTGAAGAAGGTGCGACAGTGAATTTACTTTCTCGGCGTAATGCAACTAATTATCCTACCCTTGTTCTTGGTAGCTCGAATAATACTAATGGGGGAGTTGGCTCGGGACGTTCACCTAAAAATGTTCAAGTAGACTTTAAGCCTAAGAGTAAAGTATTTATAGTTGGTAATAATAGTACTGGAATTATAGGGTACCGTGGATTTCTTTCAGAAGCTAGAGAGAGCTCACAAGTAGTGATTGATAACCCAGAAACGTTTGATATTCGGAATTTACGTACGAATACAGGAACGACCAGAGCATTTCTAGGAGATGAAACTCGGGATAGAGGAAACCATAGTTTCGTGATAAAGAATTCTGACATTTCTATTTGGGAAAATAGCACAGAAATGGATGGTGCTCCGACATATGATTATGTAAATGTCGAAGAATTAAAAGTCACGAATGCTGTAGCAGCGGGAAGTGTTACGAGTACTAATGCTGATTTAAGTACCCAGTATACTCGGGGAAACTTTAAACGAATTTCAGGGATGAATAGTACCCCAAAACTAGAATGGATACCAGTGACTGATGCAGATTTTTCTCAAAAATCTAGAGTATTGATTGGTTATACAGCAGTCGGTGGCGAAGATCCATTTGATGAGAATGGGGATGCAAAGGTCAAACCTGTATACGCCGATAGCATTCGTAAAGCCTATGTTGATTATACTGATACTCTTGGGAATACCTATACGGGTATAAGTACGAATGATAATTACCTACACTGGAAAAAAGCAGATCATACGATTGCAGGATTCCAAATGGCTGGTAAAGACATGAAGGGGATTCCTTATCGTGCTTCGATGGTAAATGGTACTTTGACGCCTTATAGAACAGGGGAAGAAGTGCTTACTACTGTAATTGATGTCACGCCGCCAGAGCCGGCTAAAGTTCAATCAGATAAAGTAACAAATGCAACAAAGCAGCTAACTGGTGTAAATGCAGAACCAAAAGCAAATATTTACGTAGATATCAATGGTGTACGACAAGTAGACGTTGGTACAGTAGCTGATGATGGTTCATGGGTATACGATTTAAAGGGGTATCTAAATGCTGGGGATTTAGTAGAAATTTTCTTAGAAGATAGTGCTGGGAAAATTACAACGCAGCTTGATCCTGCTGTTCCGACGACAAATAATGATCGAGGGAATATTAACCCTTCAGCCGATTTAACTTATCGTGATACCGTCTTTAAAGCAGCAGCAAAATATACTGTAGAAGACATCTTACCGGATAAACCAATAGCAGAAAAAAGTGTCAAAGTTTTTCGAGATGGCGTTGAAGTCAATAACACTCAGGTCGGAGATACATTGATTTATACACTTACTGCTACAAATGGTAAGGCAGCAAATTTTGATACTGTCTGGAAAAACGTAGATATTACGGATGTAATTCCAACAGGTACAACATTTGATCCTAGTGATCCGGGAATTAAAATCAATAATGTAGACGCGGTTGAAGGGGATTATACTTTTGATCCATCTGGAAATGGAGCCTTAACAATCCACCTTGGTGATTTACAAACAGGAGCTTCAAGTACCGTTACATTTAAAGTAGAAGTAACACAAGATGCTGTCGGAAGCATTATTACCAACACAGCAAAAGCAGAAGGGTATTCTCCAAGAGAAAAGGGAGAATTTATTCCTGGACCGGATGATCCAAATAGGGAACATGAAACCTATTGGGCGATTACTGATGAAATAAAAAATCCTGGGGGAACGGTTTTTGGGGTCTTGAAATTTGTTTCTGCGCCAAGTGTGATTGATTTTGGTACTCAAGCTGTTAAAACGAAAGTTCAACGAATTAATCAACCTACAGAAATTAAAGGTGATTTGATTATTCAAGATAGTCGCGCTCAAAGGAAACCGTGGAATTTAACTGCCAGTCTAAAAACGCCACTAACTAATGGTAAAGATACCATTGTAGGGGCTTTGCGTTATGTATCAAAAGGAAATGAAATTACTCTAAATGCTGGTTCTCAACCAATAATTGAAGGTAAAACAAATAGTGATGATACGCCCTACAAAGTAAATAGTACTTGGTCTGAATCAGGAGATGGATTGAAATTACAAACTGATATAGGTTCAGTGAAATCTTCTGGGAGTTATACAGCAACGATCGAATGGAATTTGACAGATGCACCATAAAGCAGAGGGGAGTTATAAATGAATAAGAAGTTGAAATATTTGCTATCCTGTATTCTTTTTATCTCTGTTGGAGTAACCCTGTTTATCTTCCCGATTATGGATGTTTGGGCAGTTGAAGGTGGTCAAGTAGGGCACGATGCTGTTATTGAGCTTTATGCCGAAGATACCATAGAATCTTCATCATCAAGTTCAGAACAACCAACTAGTTCAAGCAAGCCAATTGTTGAGAAACCAAAAGGAAAATACCCAAGTACAGGTGAAGTTATTAGACGTTCATTAGCATTAAGCGGCAGTGCTCTAGCTTTAATTGCATTGATTTTCTTTATTAAAAAAAGGCGTGAAGAACGGGAGGAAGTTGAAAAATGAAACAGATAAAGAACATTTTATTTTCTGTACTCACATTTTCTTTTTTCCTGAGTAGTCAAGCAGTTTTTGCTGAAGCAAAATCTTTGCCAGCAACAGGCAGTATTGAATTTGAGAAATCATTACAACCGCCGCAAGTCGTTGATCCAGAAAAACCAGCTGATCCGGCTGATCCAGGACCAAGTCCGTCAACAGATGGTTATTTGAGAATAGATTTTGTTCCTAAATTTAATTTTGGACGAAATAAATTATCTGAAAAAGATCAGACCTACTCTGCAAATGCTCAACTTTTTCATGGGGATACTGGACCAAGAGGAAATTATGTTCAAGTAACCGATAGTCGAGCAACAGGAGATGGTTGGACGTTACAAGTCCGTCAAGAAACAATGTTAACTTCTAATACGGGAGATATGTTAAAAGGAGCGTATATCTCTTTAGATAAAATGTGGGCTAACTCCACATTAGATTCTCAATATGCTCCTAGTTTACAAACCGATGTTATCAAACTAGATAAAATTAACACAACGTATGATTTAGCTACTGCCGGAAAAAATCAAGGATTTGGAACATGGACTATTGAATTTGGGGCTTCAGAAGACAATGAGGCAGGTCTTGTATCCACATTAAAACCTCTTACTGATGAAAACGGCAAACCTGTATTAGACCCTGATTTTGAAAACAAGCAAGTTTATAAAAATGAGGCAGTTAACTTTTTTATCCCTGGTTCAAAAGACACAAAACCAGGTCAATACCAAACGGTGATAACTTGGCTATTAGCTGAGTTGCCATAAATAAAAAAATTATATTGGAGGAAACACACACATGAAAACAAGAACATTATGCTCAGTAGCCTTATTGGCAATCTTAGGAGCTAACGTAGCTTTACCAGTAGCAGCAAGCGCAGACGCAAAAAATTTAACAAGTACAGGACATATCGAATACGAAGAAGATACAACTGTAACACCACCTATTGACCATGAAAAACCAGAAGAAGAGCTTGATGACAAGGATGAAATTGTAAAAAATCCTGATGGGGGCTCATTAGCGATTGATGCAGTTACTAAGCTTCAGTTCATGAAACAAAAAGCGGTAACAACTGACCAAAGATACTATGCAAAACAAGTACCAGCTGACAAAAATGGGGTATCAGATGGTTTCCGTGGGAACTTTGTACAAGTAACAGATAAACGAATTGACAGCCGTACACCATGGACATTGACTGCAAAATTAAATAAGCAATTTACAACTGGTGACGCTAATGATGCTACTAATGTATTAGCAGGATCTACAATCACTTATACGAATCCGACAATTAATGGTAAAGGTGATGACAAGTCTCTTTTCCCAGTATTAGGCTCAAAAGCTAGCACGTTTACTTTATCATTTGATAAAACTAATGGTGGTAATACAATAAATGTTATGGGAACAAAAACAGCGGAACAAGGGTTTGGAACATTTACTATTGGGTTTGGTAATACAGCAGGATTTGAAGGAGCAGATAAAGGGAAAACTCCTGGTTTAGGTGTGCCAACTCCAGAGGATTCAACGGGTACACCAGATTCAGATCCTAAAAAGCAAGACTTGATTCATAATGGTTCTGTTCAATTATTTGTGCCAGGTAACGCAATTAAGAAAAAAGCAGCATATGAAGCTGAAGTATTATGGTCAATTGCTACAACACCAATTGATTAATAGTGCTTAAAAGAACGAACAACTGTTTTTTGACAGAACAAAACTATTTAATAGTTTTGTTCTGCTCTTTAAAAAATTAACAATAAAGTAGAACAGTCTATTCGTTCTGCTATAACAATGATAATCAGGTTAAGAGGATTGACAAGTAGCTAGTAATGTATTTGTTTTTATAACAACCTATACGAATTGGCTTTATTTTTGTAAGAAAGGAAAAAAGATGAAAAAAAAGACATGTATTAAAGCTGTACTATTTGCCCTATTAATAAACTTAGTCTTAGGAGGACTTTCTACATATGCTAATGAAAACGAGAAAGGTTCAGAAGCAGGAAATACAGCTGAATTAGCTGGAGCAACAGGTTTTACATATCAAATGATTTTTCCTGAAAATCAACATCCGGAATCTGGATTTTTTGATTTACAAATGATGCCCGGACAAAAACAAACAGTAGAAATAAATTTAAAAAATCCTAGTTCACAAGAATTAACGGTGCAAGTAAATTTAACTGGTGCAATGACAAATTCAAATGGCGTTATTGAATATGGTCCCAACAAATTATCTGCTGATAAATCTATGAAGTATAAATTTGCAGATATAGTGAAAGGACCAGAATCCATTACATTAAAACCACAATCAGAAGAGAGACTTAAATTAGAGATAATAATGCCGAAAACAGAATTTGATGGCATTATTTTAGGTGGTATCCAACTGCAGCGACAATCAAATGAGGAAAAAGTAGAAGATAATAGCGGTACAATGGTGGTTAATAAATATGCGTATGTAATCGGGATGCGCTTAAGAGAAAATGATAAAGAGATACCAAAAGAGTTGGAGTTCGTTAAAGCTTATGCGGATACTCCAGACTACAAAAATTCTGTAATTATAGATTTAGGCAATAAGCAGGCAGCAATTTTAAAAGATCTAACTGTGGAAGCACAAATTATGGGGGAAAAAAGTGATGAGGTTCTTTATGAATCGAAGAAAACACAAATGCGTATGGCTCCCAATACAGTATTAAACTTTCCTGTAAGCATGGAAGGACAAGCAATGAAAGCCGGGAAATATCGTGCCCATGTTGTTGCAACATCAGGAAGCGAACGCTGGGAATGGACAGAAAAATTTGAAATCACAAAAGAAGAAGCAGATAAATTTAACAATGAAGCAATTGGTTTAAATCAAAATAGAGAGTTTGATTGGAAATTGATTGGACTGATTGTTGGCGGTGTATTAGCGTTAATTATTATCATATTTGTAGTGATGCATTTAATTAAAAAAAAGAAATCCAAAAGTAAAAAGAAAAAAAGAAAAAATTAGAATAATTAAGTAAGTAGAATTAATGAAAAAGTGGGGAGGAACACGATGACAATACTAGATTGGATAGCCGTTATTTGCCTAGCAGCGGCCATTCTCTTTTTCATTTTTATGTGTTTATTTTTGGTATTTGTTTTTCGAGTCCAGAGTAAGGTTAAGAAACTTTCAAGTATACGTACGAAGAATAAACGAAAACGAAAAAAAATGATTTTTACGAAGAGAAAACTAATTAAAAAGAGGAAACGAAATTTAGTAACGGCCATTCTTTTTCTAGTAATAGGTATATTAGCAATGTCTGCTTCTGCTTATACAGTTTTTTATCAATCAACAAATTTGGGCGAAACTGACCAAAAAGCAATCATAAATGGGTACTATTATTTAAGTGAGATTGAAAATCAATTGAAAGAAATAGAGGCGGATGGAGAAAGCCAAAAACTTGATAGTAATTTCAATACTCTTTCAGCTCGTCTATCTAGCTTTGCATTGAATCAAGCAGACTATAGAATCAGCAGTGATGGCCAATCTATAGTCAACCGCTACTATTCTTCCATGAAAGAATTGGGCATTAATTTATCAGCGCAACCGTCTAGATTTTATAAAGATGCGGAGAAGTTAGCCGAATTTAAATTAGATTTTGAAAAGGTAAAAAAGAACGAAGATGCTGTATTAAAAAAATTCAAGATTGATGAAAAGTCGTTGATGGAGAAAAAGTAATTTCAGGTAAGGAGTCATGAGTAAAAGAGATGAAAACAACTGTCAAAAAACAAAAGAGAAAAGTAACTAGTAGTGTTCGGATAGTTGATTCATCAAAAAATAAAAAGAGAAAGAAAAAAGATAAAGGCATAAGAAGACAAGCATCTGTAGTAAAAAGAAAAAAGAAACTAATTCATCTTAAGAAAAAATCAAAGCGTTCTGTAAAAAAAAGAAAGCGTAAATTGTGGAAAAAATCAATTCGAAGAATAGTATCGGAGCTGATTAGTTCAATTGCTTTGGCAGCTTTATTTATTTGGGTGATTTCTTTATTCACATTTACATTTACTAGAATTGATGGATATGGAATGATGCCTACACTGACGAAGAATGATACTGTTTTTGTTAATCGTTTAGGTGAGAAGAAACGATTTAAGCTGGTGTATATCAAGTTGCCAAATAATCAAGGTACATCTGTGCGGCGAATTATTGGATTACCGGGTGAAGAAATCAAATACAGTAAAGATAAATTGTACGTAGATCATGTGAGTAAAGAAGAAAAGTTTATTTTAGACGAAATTCAACAGGCCGATGCAAATAGCACTTTCTACACAGAAGATTTTACGATAAATCAAAAATTCAAAACGAATACAATCCCAAAAGGAAAATTTTTAGTTTTGGGAGATAATAGACCGTATTCCACTGATAGTCGTTATTTTGGTTTGATAGATGAGAAATCAATTATAGGCGTTGTTGAAATGAGGGTACTCCCCATCCATAAGATGGTTAGATATTAGAGAAAATATAAAAATGAACTAGGCGGACGGAGAAGTAAATGCAAGAGATAGTTATTATTTTATCTAGCATTTACTTTTTCTGCGTTGTATCAAGTATGATAGTTAAGAAAAAACAAATAATTAAATCAACTATTGTAAACGTAGTAAGATTGGATAGGAAGTTCGTTTTTCGATGAGTTTCCTACCTAATCTTACTATGTTTATATTTGGTGGTTTGCTAACAGATAGTAGAAGGTATTTTTATAAATCGATTGGAGAGTTCACTAGTATTTTACATAGAAAAGATGCTAGTGATTTCTCACCAACATCATAAAATGTGAACCTTTAAATTCGTATAAATAATCCTACACACCAATTAAAACTCCAATAGCATTCCACCCAAAAGATCGTTATTTTTTATTTCGATACAAAATATCTTCTATATCTCCACTAGACCAAATTTTTCCAGTTGTTGCATCAAAATCCTCATTGTCTAATTGAATACAGCGAATACGTGGATTATTGTATGTTTTATAGTAATAATTTAAAGAGCTATTCACCATGATAGAAGTATATTGAGTGTAATCATAGGCTTGAGAGGTTTTCACGGCACCTTTAGGAATATCAACATTGCTAAGGACGTGAAACAGAGCGGTAATGCCATCTCCTTCTGTTTGGATATCTTGCAGACACGATTTTAAGAACACTGCTCTAACAAATCTTGATGGCGGAGTAAAGTCACCCGGAAGTCCAAACGCACCAGCACCTTCGCCAAATGGTTTCATTATCATGTTATCTAAATGCACTTCTGACTTTTGTTCAGGTTGTAAGCCAAGATAGTTTCTTAAATTTGTGGTATGCCATTTATAATCTGGGCTGTTCGTCATAACCCCAATCTTATTTTCATAAATATGCAATGTTTGTTCAGTGTATTCGATGACAATGCTTTCCCCTGTTCGATCTGTCACAATCCAATGTAAGGGCAATACGATACCTATAAAATCCAAAACAGTATGTTCAATTTGAACATGTTCCATTTTTTGTGTTACTTCACCAATAGTTGAACAAGTAGAGAGTAAAAAAGGGACAATATCATGTGGCGCTAGAGTGTACTGTTTTTCTTTATCCTGACTATTATACTCAGCATAACCAGAAAAATAAAGAGCAGCACAAGAAAGTCCTTTTTCATTTAAGCCGTCAGCAAAAACGAATTCACCATTATCGATCTGCCTTGCCATCCCGACAAAAGCATAGTCATTTTTATCAGTTGCAAATGCAATTTTTTTCCTTGGAATAAACGTTGGCTCAGCATCCAGAACAACTGCAAAATCCATTGTTCTAGCTAATAAAACATGTTGATCTTTTGTTGTCATCGTAACACTTGTACACATAGATTATCGCTCCCTCGTTATTATGAAATAGATAGAATATCTAAAAAAATAAGATTATAGAATAATATAAGTTAAAGTGAACTTTCTAAAAGTTTAACGTAGTTTAAAATTATAATCAAATAAATACTATAGATAAAATAAGAGAGTATACAGATTTAAATTCCATTACAGGGAGATAAAATCATTGGGATTCCTCATATTTAAAAATATTCAAACAAAAATCATCATAATTTAATCTAAAAAGTATATGTTTTGACATGAATTTATTTATTGTTTACCATCAGAAAAGTTGTTGCTTCATGCAGCTAAAATAAGGAATCTATTGGTCTAGACTGATAATAAGAAAGGAAAGATGTATAAAAGATGTTAAAAAAGTTATCGTGGTTTTTAGTAATGGTTGTCGGTATTTTAGGTTTGGTTGGATTCGGTGAGCACTCATCTGCTGCAGAATTAAACAATGGAGGATTTGTTGATTCAATTCAGTTTGATAAAACAGAATTAATGGACGGAGAATTGACGTCGATTCATGTGACGTTTAGTGAAAAGTCAGATACAAAGTTAAAAGCAGGCGATACTTTAACGCTGTCGCTGCCTAAAGAACTTGAAGGATTGACAGATTCGAATGATGCTCCGCGTGAAATAGATTTAAACGGGTTGGGAATAGTTCGTGTGTATAAAGATAAAGTCATTTGTACATTCAACGAAAAGGTAAATCAATTGGAGCGTGTTAGAGGAGAATTTACTTTTGGTGTGCGTGTAACCAATGTTGAAGAGAATACAGTAAAAGAAGTACCAGTAAATCTAGGAACCTCAGTCAGTGTACAGAATATTGTTGTTAAAGGACAAACAGGCATATATGAAGAGGTTGAGAAGCCTTTCTTTTATAAAACAGGAGATTTATTAGGAAAATCAGGACAAATTCGTTGGTTTTTATCAGCGAATCTAAATAAAAGTGATTTGGCCAATGACATTGTTATGAAAGATAAATCAGGTGGGGGTCAATTATTAAATAAAGATAGTTTTACATTCACCATTGATAACTACCTAGGTCAGTCAACATTGAGTTTAGAGGAATTTCAAAATCAAGGTTATGGTACAGTAGAATTTGGTGCAGAGAATGAGTTTGTGATTCGTTTATACCGTAGTAAAGCTCGTTTAGCTTCATTTACTATCATGTATACAGCAACAATTACGGATGCAGGGAAAAAACAAGCGAACTTTACAAATGATTGTCAAATCGATTACCAAATTTTATATCAAAAACCAATCAATGAACAAGCAACACATCAAGTGAAGAACATTTTCTTAGATGGGAATGCAATTGGTGATGAAAATCAGTCAATTAAAGAAGCAATTGAGCAAGAAGAAACCATAGAAGATGAATCAAATGAGTTAGAAGAAATCGCGCCACTAGATCCAGAAGAACAAGCGAAAGAAAGCCAAGAAGAAGAATTAAATAAAGCCAAAGAAGATCAACCAGAGATTCATGTTGGCGAACAAGAAGAAACCACAGAAGATGAATCAAACGAGTTAGAAGAAATCGCGCCACTAGATCCAGAAGAACAAGCGAAAGAAAGCCAAGAAGAAGAATTGAACAAAGCGAAAGAAGACCAACCAGAAGTCAAGGTTGATGAACAAGAAGAAGTAATCGAAGAGGAAACAAAAGGCTTAGAAAAAATCAAACCAATCAAGCCAGAAATTGTAGAAATAACAGAAATACCAGAATTAGAAACGAAAATTACTGGTACGAAAGTGGATGTCCAACGTGACAATCAAACGAAAACAACGCTTCAAATTGATAATAATATCCCTTCAAATCATGAAGTAAATGGACAATCCCAAAAAAGTAAACTTTTATTAAGCAATGACAAAGATAATACGACGCAATCAAAAGCTCAATTACCAAAAGCTGGAAGTAAAAATAGCATCATGCTTATGATTGCTGGTTTTGTAGTTATCTTGTTAGCTTTTGCAGCGTATACCATAAAACGCAAAAACATGTAATCAGTTTTGAAAAAAATAAAATAATCTGCGTAATCAACTAAATCTTGGTTGGTTATGCAGATTTTTCTTAATGAAAAAGGCGTTTGAATGACGAGTGGTGGGGGAACGAAAGAATAAAATCCCTTGCATGCGTACTCGATTTAATCAGTAGTACATGCAAGGGGTTTTATTAGAAAGAACGCTTAAATTTCAGTTATTGTACCCAACGAACTAGCCAAGATTTTCACCATTTGACTCAATCACTTGTTTATACCAATAAAATGATTTTTTACGACTTCTATCAAGTGTTCCGTTTCCTTCATCATCACGATCTACATAAATGAAGCCATAACGTTTACTCATTTCGCCCGTACCGGCACTGATTAAATCAATACAACCCCAAGGCGTATAGCCAATCAAATCAACCCCATCATCAATGGCTTTTTCCATTTCAATAATATGGCGTTTGAAGTAATCAATCCGATAGTCATCATTGATTGAGCCATCTGTTTCTACTTCATCAAAGGCACCAAGCCCATTTTCTACGACCATTAATGGCACTTCATAACGAGAATAGATTTGGTTTAACGTATAACGCAGACCAATAGGATCGATTTGCCAGCCCCAATCACTGGTTTCAAGGTATTCATTTGAGACACCGCCAAAGAGATTTCCGCCTGTTTTATCATTACGATTTTCTAAATCATCTGTAATACAAGTGGTCATGTAATAACTGAAGGTATAATAATCGACCGTTCCAGCTTTTAGTAAGGCTTTGTCTTCTTCGGTCACATCCACCTGAATATGATTTTTTTCAAAATAACGTTTCATGAAATACGGATATTTTCCTTTGACTTGCACATCTCCACAGAAAAAGTTGAATTTTTCATTAATCTGCTGTGTTTTTAACACATCTTCAGGACGACAGGTTTTTGGATACATCGTAATATACGCTAGCATACACCCGATTTTAAACTCAGGATTGATCTTGTGACCTGCGATAACTGCACGTGCAGAAGCCAAAAAGACATTGTGCAGTGCTTGATACTGTTCAGTTTCTGTATACTCACGATTAAATAAACCATTGATGCGTTTACCATGATCCATTGTACCAAAATTGATTTCATTGAAGGTCAGCCAGTATTTTACTTTATTTTTATAACGCTCAAAAAGCGTCGTTGCATAGTTTTCGTAAAAGCCGATTGTCCGTTTATCTAAAAAGCCATCATAAGTTTTTCCTAAATGAAAAGGCAGTTCAAAGTGAGAAATCGTTACAAGTGGTTCAATGCCATATTTCGCTAATTCATCAAAAACCTCATCATAAAATGCTAAACCTGCCTCGTTTGGCGCGTCTTCATCCCCATTTGGAAAAATCCGTGACCAAGCAATAGACATCCGATACACTTTAAAGCCCATTTCTGCAAATAAAGCGATATCTTCTTTATATCGATGGTAAGAATCGATCCCTGTATGACTAGGATAGTAATACTTATCCGTGTCAATGACTAAATCGAAGGAACGGCGTGTATTGGCGGTACGACTTCCAGCGCGATTATGATCGCAAATAGATTCTCCTTTTCCCGCTACATTCCAAGCACCTTCGCATTGATTAGCGGCTGTTGCGCCGCCCCATAAAAAATTTTTTGGAAAACTCATTTGTTCGTACTCCTTTATCAATTCATTTTATGTTGACTCAATTAATTAGTTTGAAATAATCGCCGTAATCAATAGATCTCCTTGGTTTATTGGCTTTTCAGCAGTAGGAATCACATCGGCATAATCTGGCGTATTCGTAACAATGATTGGGACTTGGGTATTGTACCCAGCTTTTTCAATGGCAGGAATATCAAAGGTAACCAGTAGATCTCCTTTTTTGACTGTTGCTTGTTGTTCAACGAACGCTTCAAATCCTTCGCCATCTAATTGAACAGTATCAATACCGATGTGGATCAATAATTCCGTTCCATTATCTGAAATTAAACCAATAGCATGTTTAGTCGGAAATAAGGTCATTACAGTCCCGTCAAATGGTGCAACAATTTCGCCTTTTGTAGGTTCGATGACAACACCTTTTCCCATAATTCCTTCTGAAAATGCCGCATCTCTTGCTTCACTTAAAGGAAGAACGTTTCCTGTTGCAGGTGAAAATACTTCGTCTTTGGTTAATTTCTTTTGTTGTCCAGTCGCGGCACGTTTTGCTTCTTCTTTTGATAGTTTAGTAGTTGGTTCATCATCTTTGAAACCTAGTAGCCATGCTAAACCAAAACCAGCAGCCAATGCAATCGCATCTAAAATCATATTATAAATCGCAAATTTCATATTTCCATCAGGAGCAATGGTTGCTGTGTATCTAAATATACCAAGTCCCCCCATTTGGTAAGATTGAATACCTAAACTCATAGCAATCGCACCGATCACACCACCGACGATACAAGAAGCCCAAAATGGTTTCTTTTTTGGTAAGGTAATCCCGTAAATAGCTGGTTCAGTAACACCAAAGATACCTGAGATAAACGCTGGTATGGACAATTCTTTTAATTTTAAATTTTTTGTTTTTAACATAACAGCAAGTACAGCCCCAGTTTGTGCAAAGGAGACACTTCCTGAACCTGTTAGAAGAGAGGTTGGTTGTCCTTGAGAAAGCGAGATGATCACAAATGGAATCAGTGCCCAGTGCATCCCAAACATTACGAGAATTTGCCAAGAGAACCCAATAATTGCACCAAAAATAATCGGGTTAAATGCTTGAACAGCAAGTAAACCATTTCCAAGTCCATCGGCAACGACATTCATGATTGGTCCAATCACTAAAAAGGTTAGTGGCACTGTGATCAATGCTGTAAAAAACGGAACCAGAAACAGTTTGACGACATCTGGAATGATTTTACGCAACTGCTTTTCAAGAAAGGCAGCAAACGCAGTGGCAGCGATAATCGGCATGACGGTTGAACCATATCCAGCGGCAGGGATAGAAAATGGAATACTAAAGAAATTCAACCCACCACTTTCTGCGAACGTTTTAGTTGCAGAACCATCAATAAACCCTGTGTATACTAAACTGGAAGCGATCATCATTCCTAAAAACGGTGATCCACCAAATTTTTTCATCGCTGTATATCCGATAAAAATCGGTAAGAATAGGAACAATCCATCACCCATAGCGTTGAAGACCGCATAAGTTGAACTAGCGGAAAAATTAGCACCTAACGCAAACGCCAAAACAGCATTGATTCCTTTTAGCATCCCAGCTGCAGACAATGGCGCCAAAATAGGTTGAAAAATACCTGAAATCATATCAACAAATCGATCAAATAAATTCCCTTTTGGTCCATCGTCTGTAACAGGCTCTAAGACACCTAGTACCGCATCTACATCTTTACGAACGTCTGGCACATGGTTTCCGATCACGACCTGATATTGTCCGCCAGCCTGCATTACGGTGACAACGCCATCCATATTTTTTAAGACTTCAGTATTTGCCTTACTATCATCTTTCAATTTAAAGCGAAGGCGCGTAATACAATTGGTTAAAGAATTGACGTTTTCTTTGCCTCCGACTTCTTTGACAATATTTTTTGCAAGTTCTTCATATTTGCCCATTTTCTTTCCTCCAAATGTTTAGTTATTTTTATTCAGAGGTCTCGCCAACTTAATGTCACGATCCATTGCCCTTCCACAGGCGTGTGATTGTCTATGCTCCTTTCTAGCAATTGATGTAGGTTAAAAGAGATGGTCTCTTTAACTTCTTTTATCAATGATTCGAGCCAAATGAATGGTGATGTAGACTTGTTCATCTTTTGACATCGTATAATTGCGACGACTTTTTAATAACTCAGCGACTTTTTTTGTGGCTTCAAAAGCTTCTGGGTATTGATTGGTGACTAAGAAAAATAATTGATTTTCGACTTGATTCTCTTCTAGCGTGGTAGTTGTGCCTTTGATTATTCGTTCGGTGAAGAATTTTAAATGCGTAATAAAGCGTTGGAAATAGATATCATTTTCAGCAAGGTTGATTCTTAGCGTATATTTAATGACAGTTATGATCTCTTCAATCAACTGTGTGAGACTGATCGCATCTTCATGATTATTATCTAATTGAGCATTTGTTAGATGTAGAGCTAAAAAACCAGCTTCGTCATCCGTTAAGGACGTATTTAATTGTTGGTTCACCAGTTGGATAGCTGTTCGTGCGATCTCTAATTCGGTTGGGAAAAAACGTTTGATATCCCACAATAAAAAATTTTTAACCGGAATATTTTTCTTTTCTCGTTGGATAGAAGCATGTAAATGATCAGCAATCGCTATGAAGGCTGTTTCGTTTAATTCTTTATTGAGCACCTTTTTAGCATGAGATAAAATTTTATAGGAGAGTTCAATGATTTCTTCTGGGATGTCTGCTAATAATTGTTCAATCTGTTCAGATTCTATCTGATTTTCTAATTTAAACACTTTTTCGATTTTTGCTGAATCAACATGTGAACCAGCCTTCATCTGAAAGCCTAAACCGTTTCCCATCAAAATGACTTCTTCATTTTCTTCGTTAAGAACAATGACCACATTATTATTTAAAATTTTTAGAATTTCCAAAGCAATCCACCTCCATTTGCCTTGACTAAAGAGATTGAAAATAGAAAAAAGCCCAAACAAGAGCCTATACAGGCATTGTTTAGGTTTAGCTTAACTTAATAATCACTATCCATTAATACAGCAAATATACACTAAAAAGAAAGCGTTGTCAAAGGGAGTTTCGAGGAATTAACGACATAAATTGGATCTTGCTTCGTTCTTTTGAAGATATGGAAAAACGAGCATAATAGATGATGGAAGGGCCATTTATTGCGCTCGTTTTTTACTTATAAATGTGATCATTTCTACATTGTTCGTTTAAGATGCCCTAATGGATTGCTGTTATCTTCAACTCTTTAAAGAAAGCCTCTGTCCCAATATCAACAAAGAAACCAATAGCGCCTTTCCCGTCTGCACCGTGTTTCATATTTTCTACAACTAGCACAGGTTTTTCGTTATCGTTTAAATAAAATATACCTTTCTCGCCATTAATAACCGCTTTTAAACTGATCCATTCATCAAGACCAATATCAGCAGGTCCTTCAAAATCAGTGATGCCAAGATTTCTAAAATAGTCAAACGTATATTTGGGATAGGAAAAATATTGAACACCACGATTTTTTCTGACTGGATCATCTATTCGGCCATTAGTTGGCCTCACGTAAAAGGATTCAAATTTTGTGTCATCATCATTAATTCTAAAGGCGATACCAATAAAGCCACGTGCAAAGTCTGGTGCATCTGGCAACAAACGACTTAACATTTTCACTTCGATTATCCCGTTATGGAAAACTGGGCCAACTAGTTTGGCATAGGTGTTTTCATCAAAGTCCATTAGTTTATCTTTTTTTGTTACTCTTAAAACAGGTTCGCCATTTAGAGTGGTCTGCTCAACCTTAGTATGAACTGCTTCAATAGGTGTTATTTCACTATTCATATAAAATTCCTCCGTAATCATTAGTTTTATCTTTAATAAAAGTATAGCTAAACGGCGATGACCTGTTAAGTAGGCACTAATTTGTAACTACCAATTAAAGTTGTTCCTTATAAAATTTTCCCCATTGCCTCATAGATTCAATCACTGGAAGTAAGGTTTCACCTAATGGAGTTAATTGATATTCCACATGAGGGGGCATTTTTTGAAAATCGATTCGCTCGACAATCCCGTCTGCTATCATAGAGTTAAGACTTTCTGTCAACACTTTTTGTGAAATCCCTGATAATGACCGTTTTAATTCTGAATTCCGTTTCGGACCAGAGATTAAATCGCGTAGGATTAAGGTTTTCCATTTACTCCCAATCAATTGAACTGTTGTTGCTACATCACAAAGGGGCATATTTTCTTTTTTTATCATTAAAAATTTTCTCCTAACATTATAAAGTTATCAAGTACAGGTCACTCATAGATAAGAAAAGTGTGGCATGTTTTGCAAAGAAAATCAACTTTCTATTAGATGTAACACATATGATTTAAATAATAGTCATTGTCAGATATTGAAGTGGTAGCGTTATTCTTGTAGACTGGAAGGCGTGAGCCGAGCAGGAGAATAAACAAGACCCCACCTACTAATAACCCAGCGAATACTTCTATTAAGACTCAGTGGTAGCTAGTTTGTTGCCTATTTAGTAGTTTAAATTATGTTGGAATGGGAATGTTAATAAATAATATCAATAGAAAAGAATTTGTTTTTACACAGAGATATCATCATTCTTAGCGCATAAATTAAAGTAGTACAAGGAAATACGAAAGAAAGTACACTTGAAATAAGTTTAGCTGATAATAATGATATTATTTATCGTAATCAACAGCAAATAAGTTTATAATAGATGGCAGTATATAAATATCGGAGGGTTCTTACGTGAAGAAACTAGGTTTTGATCCACAAAAGTACATTGAAGAGCAATCAAAGTATATCCTTGAAAGAGTCGATCACTATGATAAGTTATACTTAGAGTTTGGCGGCAAATTAATCGGAGATATGCATGCAAAACGCGTGTTGCCAGGATTTGATGCAGACGCTAAAATTAAGCTTTTACAAAAATTAAAAGATCAAGCGGAGATTTTGATTTGTGTTTATGCAGGTGATATTGAACGCAACAAAATTCGTGGCGATTATGGAATTACCTACGATATGGATATTTTGCGCCAAATAGATGAGCTAAGAGAATACGGTTTAGCCGTGAATAGTGTGGTCATAACACGTTATAGTGGACAGCCTTCTACAAAAATGTTTATTAACAAATTGGAAAGAAGAAACATCAAAGTCTATAAACACGAGGCAATTGAAGATTATCCATCAAATCTTGAAAAAATCGTTAGCGAAGAAGGCTTTGGTAAAAATGACTATATCCCAACGACTAAACCAATTGTAGTCGTTACAGCACCAGGTCCTGGTAGTGGGAAATTAGCGACTTGTTTAAACCAGCTGTATCACGAAAGCCGCAACGGCAAGACCGCTGGTTATTCAAAATTTGAAACCTTCCCCGTTTGGAATGTTCCATTGAAACATCCATTAAATATTGCGTATGAAGCAGCAACAGTTGATTTGAAAGATGTCAATATGATTGATTCATTCCACTTTGATAAGTACCAACAAGTGGCTGTCAATTATAATCGCGATGTGGAGACTTTCCCTGTAATCAAACGAATTATTGAAAAAATTACCGGTGAAGAATCTGTCTATCAATCACCAACGGACATGGGGGTTAACCGTGTAGGTTTTGGAATCATCGATGATGATGTGGTGAAAGAAGCATCCAAACAAGAAATCATTCGACGTTGTTTTGCGACAGAATGTGACTTTAAAAAAGGCTTGATCGACGAAGAAATAGTCAATCGCATTAAGTTGATTATGGAAGAAGTTGAGCTGAAAAAAGAAGACCGAAAAGCTGTACTTCCTGCACGTCAGTATTCAGAGCAATTAAGAGAGAAAAACCAAAGCAGTGAGACACCAGCAGTTATTGCCTTTGAGTTAGCAGATGGTCGAATTGTAAAAGGAAGAACAAGTGGTTTAATGGATTCTTGTTCATCGGCTATCTTGAATTCGATTAAAACATTAGCTAATATCTCGGATGAAATTTTATTATTATCTCCAGTGATTCTTGAAACGATTCAAACGATGAAGAAGAAGGAGTTACACAGTAAAATAACCGCTTTAAAAGCTAATGAAATTTTAATTGCATTAGCGATTAGCGCGGTGACGAACCCGACCGCACAATTGGCTTATGATAAATTATCCGAATTAAGTGGTGTTCAAGCTCATTCTACGGTGATGTTAAGTAAGAATGATGAGCAAACATTACGGGAGTTAGGATTGGATGTTACTAGTGATGCGGTATATCCGTCTGAGAATTTGTATTATATTTAGGGAGGATTATCTATCGTAGTTTGAAGAATACCTCGATTTAGAAACTAAGAATCAGTGAATGAAAGATAAATTTCGAATTGAAAACACCGTTAAAACACTGTTATTCCAATGTTTTAACGGTGTTTTTAGAAAATGTATCCAATTTCTATTTATCAATATTAACAAAATGTTGAAATTTAAGACAGCTATTAAAAAATTGAAAGATATCCACTTTTATTAGAATAAGAAATCAATATTTTTGATTGATATTGTATTTACTAAAAACAAAAACTCTCTAAGTTAAGGGGGAACTATAATTTTCGGTTTTACCTAAATAGATCACTGTTGATAGTTAATTTAAATCATTAAATCATGAATTTATTTTATTTACAATGTTATTGACAATAGACCAACGGTCGATTACTATGTATTTATAGACCGATAGTCTAGAAAGGAGAGAAAATGTCACGAACAAAAGATTTTGATGAAAAAAGAAACGAAATTTTGGATTATGCAGAGAAATTATTTATTTTAAGAGGATATGAATTAACTACAGTCAACGCCATTCTTAAAGAGGTCGGGATTGGGAAAGGAACATTCTATTACTACTTTGAATCTAAAGAAGAAGCCATGGACGCAGTCATCATGAGAATCATTGATGATGAATTAGTTTATGCAAAAGAAATTATCTCTCGCAAAGATCTAGCTCCAATTGAAAAATTAATAATTTCATTATTTAGTAAGCCAAAATCAGAAGGTAAGAAAGTTATGATTGAGCAACTATATAAAGCAAACAATGCTTTAATGAAACAAAGAGCAATGCAACGAACACTTGAATTGGTCTGCCCTATCTATGCAGAAATGATAATTGAGGGGAACAATAGTAAGGATTTTTTTTCAATCAATCCATTGGCAGATATTCAATTCCTTGTTGCTGGAATACAAACCTTATATGACCTAAGTGGTTTAAGTGAGGCTAAAATTGAAGTAAATCTTGATGCTATTCTAAATACTCTATTTAGAGTCATTCAGATTGATGAAAATAGAATTAGTAAAGTGGACGTTCGACAAATGATGATTAAAAATATGTAAAAAAATACCAAGTCATGATAGAGGAGGAAAGGAAAATGAATTTTAAGAATTTGGTAAATGAAGTAAAGAAACAGACATCAAAAGACTACGAAGTATGCTCAGACATTATAAATGCGTACGAGAAATATTGTGAAGAAGAAATCAAACGTCCTTTTAAAGAAGACATTGATACAAATATGATTGATTGGATTAGTTCTTCAACAAACTATGACGCTCAAACAGTGAATGTTGTATTAGTCTCTCTTGTATCAATTGTACGTGAGGGACTTAAGAATAAAATACCCTTTATGAAATGATAAGTACTAAAAAATACAATACAATTGACTCCAGATTTGCTAGTATAATTCTATAAGGAGTGATGATATCATGGATAATACAACTTGGATTATTTGCCCTGTCTGTAAAGGAAAAACGCGGACTAAAATTCGCCCAGATACTACAATTAAACATTTGCCACTTTATTGTCCGAAATGCAAACAGGAAAATCTAGTAAATGTTAAACACTTAAAAATAACAATAATAAAAGAGCCAGACGTCATAACGCAGAGCCAATAACTAGAAATGAAAATTCTTGGTTATTGGCTCTTTATTTTTGTCGTAAATATATAGGAATATTAAAAAGAGGATTGATTTATATGATGGTTGGTTTTGGTTAGCCTCACAAAAAAGGAGGGAGCTATGGCATTACAAATATTCATATTATGTTTTTACAATCGATTCTTTTATTACAAGTCTTAGGAAAAGAAAGATGTTGAGGCTGAGACATAACTCTATAAGACAAAAACCAGCCTCATGAAACCCAGATGAACGGTGGAACCAGAAGCAACTCCTTTGGAAATAAGCTTCTGTTCCATACTTGAAGAAATGTACAATTGTTTGTTTTTCTTCATTTGATATTAAAGTATAAATTTAAAATGGTACAAAAATTAAATGAACGAAAAACACATAGTTTGCAATAGTTGTAATTATGGATTGATCAAACTCTTTAAAAAAAGATAAGAAGACAGTTGGATAGAAAGCAGTGTTTGTATGCTTCTTTCGCTTATTTGTCTTATATTTAAGCAGGAGGCGTATTATGGAAACTACAAAAATTTCAATGTATCAGACGACATTCAATTTTATCAAACTAGTAACAGGACAAACTGTTTCTGTGTTTGGAACATCGCTACTTCGTTTTGCCTTATCCTTGCATGTTTTAGATATTACAGGACGAGCAGATATCTATGCGACACTATTTGCGATTTCAAGCCTTCCTATTTTACTAGCACCTATTGCTGGAGCTATAGCAGATAGATTTAATAGAAAGACAATTATGGTATGGCTCGATGTGACGAATGGCTTATTTAGTCTACTCTTATTTATTGCTTTCTTTTTAAACCAATCATCACTTGTAATTATTACTATTGCCATGATTCTCTTTGGTTTTGTCGGTGCTATGGATACACCAGTTGTTACTGCTATTATCCCAAGTATTGCTTTAAAAGAGAAATTAGAATCTGCTAATGGAATCTTACAGGGGATTCAGTCATTATCAGGAATCGTAGCTCCCATATTAGGTGGCTTGCTTTACAGCATTATTGGGATGAATAATATTCTTATCATCACTACACTAGCATTTTTCTTAACGGCATTATTAGAAACACGTATTTTAGTACCAGAAAATAAGACTGAATATTCAGGTAATATCTTCAAAGTTTTGGCAAATGATTTGAAAGAGGGATTTCACTATACACTAACGCACAGTTTTATTCGTAAAACAATGCTCATAAGTATGGGATTAAATTTCGCTCTTACCCCGCTTTTTATCGTTGGTGTTCCATACATTTTAAGAGTAACCATGAATTTGAATACCAGTTTATATGGGATTGGCGTTGGAATTATTGAGTTTGCAACTATCTTGGGTGCACTTCTAATTGGAATAGTATCAAAGAAGCTAAAGGTTTCAAATTTCTATCTCTGGATTTTATTCATTTCAATCCTTTTAATTCCAATTGCTTTATCGACCACTCCTTATACGTTACAATATGGCAGTTTACCTGGATTCCTAATCTTTGTATTTAGTGGTGTACCGCTTTCAGCTTGCTTGTCAATTGTGTCTATCTTTGCGATTAGTAAAGTTCAAAAAATTACGCCGATAGAACATCTAGGAAAAGTAATGTCTATCATTATGGCAACTGCTCAATGTGTTGCCCCTATTGGTCAAATCTTATATGGAATCGGATTTGAAGTTTTTCAAGATACAGTCTATATTCCTATTATTGCTACATTCATTGCTACATTGATGTTATCACTATTAAGTAAGCTACTTTATCACGATGAAAAAGACATCTAAATAGGAAAAGTAAACAGAAATTTAAAGAAAAATTTTGATTTTTCTACTTTTTCATCAACGGGAACATCAATACGGGTCCATTTCCCTTAGTATTCTTGGTTTGTTGCTCTCTAGTTGTATACTACTGATTTTTATTTAGAGGTGTTCGAAGAAGAGAACTTGATTTAGTGTAAATTGGGATCAATCCATTCGAAAATATTCAAGATATTTTATGGAATAGAAATAAAGGAGAACGTGAATGATACGTCGATTAATAAAAAGAGATTTAAAAAAAAATAAAGTAATTACTTTCACACTGTTCATGTTTATCTTATTATCCGCTATGCTGGTATCCAGTGCGTTGATGATTGTGACAGAATTAAATGGTTCTTTGAATCACTTATTTGAGGAAGCAAGAGTGCCCAGTTATGTTCAAATGTATGCAGGTGATTTATCTCAAAAAGAAATTGATACATTCAGCGAAAAAAATGACTTCGTAAAAGAACAACAAACGGTAACAATGCTGAATATTTCTGGGGAAAATTTATTTCTCCAAGAAAATGATAAATCAGAAGTTAACAGTATTATTGAAAATAGCTTTGTAAAACAAAATGATTCGTTTGATTTTTTATTAGATACAGGTAATAAGATCGCGCAAATTACTGATGGTGGGATTGGTGTACCGGTCTATCATCAGCAGCAATACAACTTAAAAATAGGTTCTAAAGTACAGATACAATTTGGTGATTTTAAGAAATCATATACTATCACTGCGTTTATACGTGATGCTCAAATGAACCCCTCTCTTGTCACCTCTAAGCGGTTTTTAATAAGTGATAATGATTGGAATGAGTTGGAAACTAAAATTAGTAGCCAAGAATACTTAATTGAATTTGAGTTAAAAGATGAACGTACTATTGCTGAATTTGAAAAACAGTATGAAGCGTCAAACCTTCCGCAAAGTGGAACAGCTCTTACACGCTCTTTATATCAAGTATTAAACTCATTAACTGATGGAATTGTCATTGCGATCATAACATTAATCAGTTTGCTACTATTACTAATAGCTTTTTCGTGTTTAAGATTTACAATTCTCACAGCAATTGAAGAAGATTATCGAGAAATTGGAATTATGAAAGCAATTGGAATCAGTAATAAAAATACAAGAAAGATGTATTTAACAAAGTATGTTGTTATTGCCTTCATTGCTTGTGTTGGTGGTTATCTTACTTCACTAGCTATTACAAATCTGTTTACACAATCAATGTCTGCTTATATGGGAACTGCACCTAAAACAGCGATTAGCTACTTACTTCCTCTTGTGGGAACAATCGTTGTCTTCATGTTTGTATACTTATTTTGTACGTTTGTCTTCCGCCGTTTTAAGAAAATTTCAGCTTATCAAGCCTTACAAGTTAGTCAAACATCTGGAAATCGCAAAATTGGACATAGAATGCAATTAAGCGGAAAGAAACACTGGATTCGGAATCCAACCATTTTTATTGGTGTTCGTGAAGTATTAACACAAATAAAAGTTTATCTATTATTGATGTTCGTATTCTCTATCAGCATATTCTTAATGAGTGTACCATTGAATTTTCTGCAAACTGTCCAAGACTCTAAATTCATCTCTTATATGGGGGCTGGAAAAAGTGACTTGCGAATTGATATCCATCAGTTTGATAAATATCACGAAGAATCAGAGCAAGTGTACAATTATTTATTAAAAGAAAAATTAAGTAAAGATTCAAAAATAGGAAATATCGTTCTTTATAAAACAAGTGCTTTCCAAATCAAGAATGCAGAGGATGAGCTTGTAACTATCAAAATTGAAAGTACCGATGATTATGAAACATTTCCACTCAGTTATACGTCAGGGCAAGCACCAAAAAATGAAAATGAAATTGCCTTATCTAGTATGAATGCTGACGAATTTGAAGCAAGTGTTGGTGACAAACTGACAATTATGCTACAAGACCAAGAAAAAACTGTCACAGTGAGTGGAATTTATCAAGATGTAACGAATGGTGGGAAAACTGCGAAAGGAATGCTCCAAAGTGATGATATTTTATGGGCAACATTCAATTTCAATGTTACAGATCGCGCCAAGATTAGTGATATAAAAACTGAATTAGAACAAAAATTTAAGCATATCAAAGTAACGGATACCAATGATTATATTAAACAGACCTTAGGTGGAATCATTGAGCAAGTATATAAAATTAGTATTGTTGCTTTCGTACTTGCTTTGTTTATTGCTGTTCTCATTACTTCTATGTTTTTTAAAATGATACTAGCTAAAGAAGCAAAGAACATTGCGATTATGAAAAGCATTGGCATCTCATCAAAAACGTTACAAAAGCAGTACATTACACAAGCTATTTTTACACTAGTATTTGGTATTCTCTTTGGGATGATAGCAACAAATTTACTAGGCTCACAAGTTGCTAGTTTATTACTCTCTGGTGTATCAAATATAGCTTTTGTCACAAATCCTTTTATCAACTATCTAGTTATTCCTTTTTCACTAGTGCTAGTAGTGAGTTCGAGTGTTTATATCATTAGCTTATCCATCAAAAAAATAATGTTAGTCGTTGAGTAAAGGAGGAATCATTATGATTTTAAAAGCAACTGATTTGTCAAAGAGTTTTCCGATTGAAAATATGGAACCCCAACAAATATTAAAAAATATTCAATTAACAATTAATAAAGGTGAATTTGTTTCTATCATGGGCGCCAGCGGTTCTGGAAAGTCCACTCTCCTTTATACTATTAGTGGTATGACAGAACCTACTTCTGGCACTGTTGAATTTTCTGGTGAACAATTAAATCAACTAACTGAAGAACAACTAACAAGTTTACGGTTAGACAAAATGGGGTTTGTATTCCAACAGGCGAATTTACTAAAAAATTTCAATTTGAAAGACAATATTGTGCTTTCAGCTTATCTGGGCAAAAAAGAATCACAAAAGAAAATTGATGAGCGTGCTGATAAACTAATGCAACAGGTTGGTGTTCATCAGCTTGCTTTAAAAGATATTACGCAAGCTTCTGGAGGTCAATTACAGCGTGTATCCATTTGTCGTGCATTAATTAATGAGCCAGAGATTATATTTGGTGATGAACCCACAGGAGCACTCAATTCAAAGGCTGCTTCTGAGATTATGGGTCTCTTTAACGAAATAAATCAGAAAGGAACAACGATTCTATTAGTAACACATGACGCGAAAGTTGCTTCAAAAACAGAACGTATTCTCTTTATGTCGGATGGTGAAATTATTTCTGAAAAGTACTTGGGAAAAATTAAAGACAATTTAGAACTTAAAACACGTGATGAACAAGTAGCTGAATGGTTAAATGGGTTAGGCTTCTAGATTTTTATAGTAATTTTAAATGAATTCTTGAAGCGTATATAATTTTTTTGAATCAAACTATAAGATGGAGCAATTGTAACAATGTTTTCTGTTAAAGGTGATAAAATTATTGAATGGCCGATGGATGCTGTTAGAATAGCGATACCACTACTTTTATATTTTCTCTTAATGTTTTTTGTATCATTTCTCCTATCTAAAAAAATGGGCACCAGCTATCCTGTAGCAACGTCTCTTTCATTTACAGCAGTTTGAAGCAGTGGGAGTGTTTGGAATTAACTCTGGAGAAGCTTTTGCAGCGGTTATTGGCCCACTCGTTGAAGTCCCGGTATTAATTGGGTTAGTCAACTTAGCATTGAAATGGAAAGACAAATACTTTGATAAAGAGGAGTCACTATTCTAATGAAAAAAATTTATTTCTTATGTACTGGTAATTCTTGTCGCAGCCAAATGGCAGATGGTTTAGCTAAATCAATTTTAGATTCAAAAGAATGGGAAGTCAGAAGTGCAGGAATCGAAGCACATGGGCTTAATCCAAGAGCGGTTCAAATCATGGCTGAAATGGGTATTGATATTAGCCAAAATAAATCAGAAGTCATAGATATAGACTATCTAAACTCTTCCGATTTAGTAGTTACTCTATGTGGGGATGCATTAGATAATTGTCCTGTCATTCCTAAAGCTGTTCAACACATTCATTGGGGCTTGGAAGATCCAGCCAAAGCGACAGGAACAGAGGAAGAGATTATGAGCATGTTTAGAACGACTAGAGATGAAATAGAAAAAAGAATTAAGCGTTTAAGATAAACGATAACTGAAGAAGCAACGGAGAAAAATCGTTAATCAATGTTTTTTTCCATACAAATAGATTTCACTGATTACGAGACTGTGCGCAGAGAAGTTTAAATGCTTCATCTTTGTGCTATGATTAATTTATAGTTGTTAGGAATGCGTATGGAAAAATAACATGAAATAACTTTAGGAGAAGAGATGAAAAAGTTTTGTTTAGTAGGAATTATGTTGTTGTTACTGGTAGGCTGTTCAAAAATGAGTAGTCACACCGAAAAGAAGTATGAGGAAGAAGTATTCATTGATTTAAAGTTTCAAGACACGAAATTGATCATTAAAAACAATACCAAAGATAGTATTACGATTTTAGATTCGGAGACTGAGTTTTCAACAAAGAAAAATAATAAATGGGTGCCAATTGATGAGACGCATGGTCTTCTGGCGTTAACAACAAATATTTTGGGTGATGATGAGACGGAATTGGATTTGGCTGAGCGACTTTCACGGATCAAAGAAAAAGAAGTTAAAGTAACTATTCATTATGAAATAGAACAGAAGGAACGAGAAAAAAGTATAGTATATGTCAAATAATTTTAGGATGGGATGAACAACAACATTCATATCCCCTTACAAAGTTAAAGAGGTTTACTATAAATGAAGAAAGCAGGTGCCTTATGAAAATAACAGTTTATGTTGCTAGTGCATTTAGCAAGAATCATAAAGGCGGGAATAAAGCAGGCGTGGTTTTGATGGAAAACACATTAACGAATACTCAAAAAATGGCAATAGCTAAACAATTAGGCTACGCAGAAACCGCATTTATATCAGAATCTGATGTTGCCGAGTATAAGTTTGACTATTTTACACCTAAAGAAGAAGTTGACTTATGTGGTCATGCGACAATTGGTTCTTTCGCAATACTCAGGCATTTAAACCAACTTTCTAGGAATAATTACACCATTGAAACCAACAGTGGTGTTCTTGCGATTACTATAAAAGACGACATTCTATTTATGGAACAGAACAAACCGATATTCTACGAAGTGATAGCACCAAACGAGTTCGTGGATTGTTTTGACTATCAAGTAATAGATAATAACTACCCTATCCAGATTGTCTCCACAGGTCTAAAGGATATTTTAATTCCCATAAAAAGTGACACGCAATTACACGGACTGAAGCCTAATTTTGAAAAAATCAAAGAAATCAGCCAATCATACAATGTTATCGGGACACATCTCTATACCTTTGACGAGAATCGAATCATTTGCAGGAACTTTGCACCATTATATGATATCAATGAAGAAGCAGCGACTGGCACATCAAATGGGGCGTTAGCTTGTTACTTGTACGAACGAGGCTACTTACAAAAGGAAACCTATGTATTTGAACAAGGGTATTCACTGCATTCGCTATCTGAAATAGTCGTTAAACTGGCAACTGATAGCCAGGATAACATAGAGAAAGTGTATGTTGGAGGGCAAGGGTATTACTGTGAAGCGAAGTGTTTAATTGTGGAAGAAGATTTAGAAACTTTAGAATAACAAAAATAGTAAGCATTATTTGATCAATTAAAAAGAAACGATAGACTAAGATTCTTGAAAGAGAGGGACAATAGTATGCTCATTGCATTGATTTTTTTATTTTTAATAAGTGTGTTCTTTTTAATCACTGGCATGCAATTTATAAGAGGAAAATGGTTGTTTCTTTTAGCTGGTAATAATTTTGGTCAAGCCCCTACAAAAGTAGCGATACGGGCTGGGAAAATTGCAGGCACAATATTTTTGCTAATGTCTGTTTTGTCTATCGTAGTTTTGTTTTCGATTATTTACAATGTTCGTTTAAACTTTCTTCCATTCATCATAATAATTGCCATGCTTTATTCATTTATCGTGATCGTTCGTTCTATAAAGTATTGGTTAAAAAATGGTTGAAATAGTAATATATGAAAAAAGTTGCACAGGAATTAAGAGTATTTCGATAAGGGATGCCTTATAAGTAAAGGAAATAAAAATTTTACGGTAAAGAGCGTTAGAGTATATATAGGGGATATTAATTACAAAAGTAAAAAGTCGCTTATTTTGCTGAAACGTCTAGAGAAAGTAACGTGCAACAACCTACAAAAGTAGGAAGTCATGGAGCAGAAAATTTTTGGTATCATCTTTGAATTTTGTGTTCGACATGATATTGATTTTTCTGAGGAGGGTTCTTATCGATCCTCAGAAAAATCAATATCAACAGCAGTATCATCATACGTACGGCTATCACACTTGTCAGGGAACCTAAATGTTACTAGAATTGATTTTCTTTTGTTATAAGAGACAAAAAGAGTACCCTTGAAAACTCAAAAGGTACTACTTAAGTATTTCTGAAAACTTAGTCATGTGAACCTGTTGTAAGCAACGATAACTCTAAAAAGCCACTATCAATTCGATAAACAAGTAACTAATCATTACATCTTCTGACGCGCTACTTTTGCGCATTCAATTCCCAAATAATCCCAAATTTATCTTCGATTTTCGCATAGAATGAATCCCAAAAAGTCTCCTCAAGTTTTGTAATGCTCTTGGAACCAGTTGCTAACATTTTTTCTTCCAGAAACTTTATGTCAGCCTCTTTTTCAATCTCAAGCCAGATACTAGTCTGCGGACTTGTAGAACCATTCTCTTTGCTTTTTCTTTCGAGAAAATCATTTGCTAGAATCACACTTTCTCCAAGTTTAAAACTAGCATAAGCAATACAATTTTTACGGCTTTCATCTTCCAGATACTCCACATCTTCAAATGTAGCTTTTTCTAGAATTTCGGCGCCAAAGATATCGACATAATATTTTAATGCATCGTCGCACTCGTCATAAAAATATAGATAAGGGGTTCCTGTTTTGATCATTTTTTCATCTCCATTTCATTAACTTACGACCATCTTATCATTTCACGCTCGAATAATATTGTTCTAGATTGTGTTCTTTATGGAGGAGATCAAAAGTTTACCCACATTCACTAATATTGGCGGGTCTTCTGGTATTGGTTCTCTCAGTTTAATCGTGTAATGATTGCCAGAACATGCTGGAAAAGATAACTTTTCATCTTCTTTCCCTCTTAAACTATTATTTAAGTTAAAGTAAGAGAGAATATTATTGGAACGGCTTATCCCGCAAGCCAGTAAGTAATAGTCTCCATTTGGAATATTTTTCAATTTATTTCCTATTAAATTTTTAGTAGCTAATCCAGATATAGGCAAATGATTCGGTATAAGTGTACGGAAAAGCCCAATAAAGATGATCCCCATTTCAAATTCATCAGGTACTTCAATCGTTACCGTACAAAAAGACTGATTCTTTTCTTCAAAATGCGCGATCGACTGATCCTTATCATTCGTTTCAAAACGTTTCATGTCATCAAAAAGTTCATTCATTTCAGTTTTGTACTCTCTAGGAGAACTACCTGTATATTTTTTAAACGTATTCGTGAAACTACCGCTGCTTTCAAAACCTGAATGTTCTTGTAGGTCAATTACTCTTTTTTCTTCATCAAATTCAATGATCGCTTGTTCAACTTTTAAACTAGAGAGGAATTCAACGACACTGAATCCATTTATTTCTTTAAATGTCCGACTAAAATGATGTTTATCATAACCAAAGTGAACGGCAATTTCCTCACTTGTCATTTTTCTACGAACCGCTTCTTCTGAAATGAAAGAAAGAATTTCAGGCATTTTCGTTTTCATGTTTATACCTCCTTCTCAGAGCACTATTAAGCATAGGGATGTTTTCCACTTTCTCTTTGTCCAGATTATTATACCAGTTCCAATAATGTTAGTGTGAAGCATTTAGACCAACAAATAAAGACTATCCAAGTTTCGCAATATAAATTGCTATTGGAGAAAATAGATATTTGGAAGATTGTAAGACAATTTAAAACCCTGATATTGTATGGCATTATATGCTTTATTCATATAAGTCTATTGATAAAAACAGTGTATTCTCGAAGTTTATATAAAGTGTTTTTACTATTTCGAGTAAACAAATCTAGTCAAGCTTCTCATAAGTAAAAAAAACTTATTACTCATGGTGATGAATATTTTGGTGTTTATTATAAACCGACATACGATATTCGTCTTGACTGCGTGGTTGCCACTTAGTTTATAATGAGTGCATAGCACAAAGGAGGTACAAATCTTGAAGCAACTTACAGCAGGGGAAATTGCAAAATTGTTTAACATATCGAAATACAGAATAAGACATTATATTGATAAAGGTATACTAACGCCAAAACGAAATGAAGAAAATAAATATTATGTTTTTGAAGAAAGTGATATTTATCGTTTATACCAAATTAATACTTTGAGAGAAATTGGATTTTCTATTAAAGAGATACAAGAAAGTTTAAAATTAGATAATATAAAATCAATGTTTGAGGAAGCCGAAACTAAGATTCAACGAGAAATAAATAAGCTACTGGCGACTCAGAAAACAATCAACAAAATTGTTAATTCACAAAGAAAATATGAATTGAACAAAGTTATTTTGTTGAACGAGAAGAACGATGTTTTAAAAAATTAATGAAGCAAATTATTGAAGAGGATTCAATTGACTATTCAAAAGCGATAGAACAAGAAATTTTAAACTTAGATGAGCCTTATTTTATTTTATCAAAAAAACAGTCTGAAATTATGTGTTTGAAAAGCACCAAAGAGTGCAGTGATTATGTATTTCCAGCAGGAACTTATGCATGTATGAGCTTTGTGGTGAGAACTAAAAAGGACATTGAAAAACAAGTAAGTATTTTTTTTAATGATTTGATATTCAATATAAAGGATTCTTCGATAGAAAATTTTCTTCTCTATGAAAATATCTATTGCTCACTGGCATATAATGACAAAATGGTATATTCAATTGAGGTGAAATTATGAATATTAATATAAACAGTATAAATAATTGCAATGCAGAAAATAGTATTGAACAAATTTCGCTTTTAGTTTATGAAGGTTTTAAATCTAAATTTACAAGAAAATTATTTAATGATCAAGAAGTATTAGATGTAATTACTGCTTTCTGCAAATATCTAATTTCAGTAAAGCCGGAGAAATTATTTGTTTCAGAGTATAATGGAAAATTATACGGTTGTTTATTTTTAACAACAAACGAAGAAAAATATTATGACTTGTATTATTCGTTAAAAAAAGAATTATCCTTTTCACAATGTCTTAGGTTAATCCTTTTGTTGAGCGTGCTTTCTCACAAGCCTCAGCATAATGAAAGCTACATCGATTTTCTTGCTGTTGCGCCAGAATTTAGAAATAAGGGAATTGGTAAAGCACTAGTTTCCCATTGTAAAAATATCTTTCCGAAAAAGGAAATAACTTTGCATGTAGCGGAACAAAATTATAGGGCTTATCAATTATATAATAAATTAGGTTTTAAAATAATAAAAAAACAGTCAAGTTTTATAATGGAATTAGTAGTAGGTTTAAGAGGATGGCGATTAATGAAATGGGAGCAATAATTAAGAGAGTATTTATTATTCTTATAGGAATGCTTGTCATAATAATAGGGTTGTTTTTTATTGGAAATAATTATCAAATGAACGAGAACAGAGTAAATATTTCTACGACTGATGGAACATTATCCACAATAATTACTTCTCCAAAACAGGGAGAAGTAAAAGGAATTATAGTATTTGTTCATGGAGATGGGGCGCAAGAAGCAACGCAAGATGGAGGGTATAAACCACTAATGGAAAGATTTGCTCAGCAAGGCTATGTCTCTGTCTCTTGGGATAAGTTAGGAGTAGGGCGTTCTAGTGGTAATTGGTTGCTACAGACAATGGATGATCGTGCAAAAGAAGTACTAGAAGTTGTTGAGTGGTTGAAAGATAAATATCCAGAATATTCAAATAAAATTAGTTTATGGGGAGCTAGTCAAGCTGGATGGGTAATTCCCAAAGTTATGAGTGAGAATCCGGATATTCAATTCTCGATATTGGTAGCACCAGCAATTAATTGGATAAGACAGGGAGAATATGATACTGGGAATCAAGTCAAAGATTCTGGCGGAACCAATAAAGAAATTTTTCAAGCAAAACAACAATTTAGAAATGACAGCCTGCTAATTGAAAAAAATGATTCATACAGCAAATATAAAAATAATGGGGGGAAGGAGGTAATGACCTCTGATAGATATTTATTTGTTCGAAACAATTTGAATCAAGATGCTACAGATGAATTATCTAAAGTACATGGTAAAATGTATTTGATTTTGGCTGAAAATGATAAGAATGTAAATTCTTTGGAAACAGAGAAAATATATCGTTCGAAAATGTCTAAAAAAGATTTGGCAGTAAAAATTATCCCTAATACATCTCATCAAATGTTAAATAGAAAAATAGAAAATTCTGATTTTCTAATAAACTTGTCCGGGTTAATTTTTCCAAAGTTTTTTTTAATTAATAACAATTATTTAGATTATTGTGAACAGATAGTATCTGGTCAATCGTCTAATCCATGTTGATAACGTTCTTTTTGAAACTACTTGTATTATTCAATTTTGAAGAAGTAAGCGATAGTGAAGGTGACCGATGTTATAATCGCAAACTTAAGCATATGAGTAATAACCTACCATTTCTTCTATATGAAAATTTTTTATATGATGACATTGAGTTGGGAGAATTTTACCAAGTTGATAAAAAATATTGGAGAAAAAAGAAGGGGTACGAAGGTGAGTTGATATTTTGGGCGATTATTTTTTAAGTTGGAGTAATTATAATTGTGCTATGTAAATAATAGAATGTCTGATTGTACATCGTTTCTTTGTGAGAAGGATTTAGAAGCAAAAAAATAGGCTGTTTGACTGAAATCAAGTCATTTTCTTCCCATCAATTTTCCCAATCATTATAATCAAAATAGTCTAAAAACCCTATTATATCAGCATGCTTAGAATCTTAGCGGCTGATTTTTTCAAATGCTTATGTTGTTTTCTAGTCAAACTGATATACTAAATATAAACTTTGAATTAGGAGATGGAAAATAAGTGAATATAGGGAAAGCATTAAAAGAAAGACGGCAGAAATTAAATTTAACTCAGCAGGAATTGGCGGAGAAAATGCATGTTTCTAGACAAACAATTTCTAATTGGGAAGTCGGTAGGAGTTATCCAGATATTGAGAGTTTAATTCAATTAAGCGACTTATTTTCTATCTCACTAGATAAATTGATAAAAGGGGATAGAGAAATGGTCACTAGTTTAAAGAAAAGAAGTATATTGGAAATGTTGTTTGTTGTAATACTTAGTTTATTAATGGTAAGTAGCGTCATATGTTTGATTATTGATGTAAGTATAAATATGCGCTTATCTTGGTCTCTTGTAGTAGTAAGTAGTTGTATTTTTGGTGCAAGTTTAATGAGTGTTATGCGATATGCCCAAAAAGAAAAATTAATTAAATTTGGACTGACATTGAGTGTTTTGGTGATGCCTTTATTATTCACTATTCAAAAAAGTGTTTCAGTGACGAATTGGTTTAGTTATTTTGGTATAAGTATTAGTTTAATCTCGTTAGGTATCTTTTGGGCGTTGTTATTATTATGGCGTTTTACAACAATCAAGCTTTGGGGATTGATGACGATTGCGGCAGTATTGTCAATTGGTGGAAATTATTTAATCTTGGTGTTGACAGGTGAAGTGACAAGTATGGCAGATGTTTCAACTAGATTTATTACTT
Organism: Enterococcus sp. 4G2_DIV0659; assembly: GCF_002140715.2. Classification (NCBI taxonomy): domain Bacteria; kingdom Bacillati; phylum Bacillota; class Bacilli; order Lactobacillales; family Enterococcaceae; genus Enterococcus; species Candidatus Enterococcus mansonii. The sequence goes on from NZ_NGLE02000001.1 coordinate 2,041,800, forward strand.
CTGGATTAGCAGGATCAATTTGGGCATTCGTATCTATTTTATTTGGGCTACTAAATCTTGATAAAGGTGCAGTTGATGAGTGGTTGTTTGAACATGTGAGAAAAAAATAATGCATTAACGGCTAGTAATGTTGAGAATGATTTGTTCGTTCTCAACGTTACTAGTCTTTTTTTATTAAGTTTTCCAGAGAAATACTTAAAAACTGACAAAAAAGCTTCCGAGTGAAACAGTAATGAAAATCAAAGAAAAAGCTAAGCTATTCCACAGCCCTAACATAATAAAAGAAGAGGTGTTTTTATCTCCTTCTTTTTTGAGATCAGTAAATGTTCGCCAAGTGATTACTAGCTGCCATATACCTATCAGTAAAAAAATGAAACCAAGCAAATATCTCATATAATTATCTCCTTTACACAAGAGTAACATTTTAGGAAAGCGCTATCAATGGATTTGTATAAAAATAGTTTGCAGTATGTATTATGAATCTGTATATCAAAGACGGCTTCAAGAATACTTCAAAAGTGAAAATAATGGATGTTATCGATATTTTTTACCAGTTAGTGCTCAGTGGTGTTGTAACCAGAGGTATCATATTAGATGTGAAAGGTTTTTCAGTTTTTAAGGTACTTATTGAACTTGTTTATTCAAAAGCTTGATCTGTGATTTTTCAGTAGGTGATTCCTCTCTGGTATGCAGAACCTATCATAAGTAGGAGGACTTTTCTGATAGAAACTCATTTAATACTATTAGTCGATTCAAAAATCTTTATGTATATTTTGTTCTACATGAAAAAAACAATCATTTGTGAAGGATTATTGACCTATTTTTTCATTAAAGGGAGTGGATTGTATGGTTAAAAGGAAACACTATGTTATGAAATGAACAAATGAATACGTCTTAGATTAGAATAAGAACTTGCGATGCTTTTAATTTTGATGAGTGATGAGAATGTGATAGAAGAATGGAGGCGATTTCAGTTGCGATAAAAACAATGTATTCAGTTGTCAAGCTAGGTGCTACTATCATCGTTATGTAATGATGAAAAATTGACAAAATTAAAACTATCTTATATAATGTGAGTATCGGATCGTTACTGGTAAAGCAGGCGTGACCTCTTACATTACTTTTTTTAGTGATGTTTGATATGGTCAGGTCTTTTTTCGTTTTTTAAGTCAAGAACAGGAGATAGTTTCAATGAAAATACTGAAAGTTTTTAATAATAATGTTTCTTTGGTTTTAAATGATGACAACATCGAAGAAATTATTATGGGCAAAGGTGTAGGCTTCAACAAGCGTGAAGGTGACGTGATTGATTCAGCCTTGATTGAAAAAAGATTTGTTCTTGAAGGTAACAATTCCGTTAATAACTTAGAAAATCTGCTTGCACGAATCGATATTGAAGATATTGAACTGGCCAGTGATATTATTCAATTAGGCGAAGCAGAATTAGAACAGTCCATTGATGATTCCATTTTGCTGACATTGTCCGATCATATCGGTTTTGTCTTAAATCGAGCATCAGAAGGATTGCAAATGCGCTCACCATTGGAGTGGGATATCAAACAGATTTACACAAAAGAATATGCTTTTGCATTAAAAGCCGTTCAGATGATGCGAGAGAAAACAGGCATTGCTATTCCAGATCAAGAAGCCGCTTTTATTACCCTTCATTTTGTAAATGCCTATAACTCAACTAGCAATATGAACGAAACAATGTTGACAACCAAAATCATTCAAAGCATTATCGATATTATTAAATATCATTATGGGAAAGAGTATGATGAAACGTCTTATGATTTTACTCGTTTCATTACTCATATTCGTTACTTTGTCAAAAGGCAGTTGGATAAAGAAGTCTCATCAAATGAGGATTCATCCTTGATCAACCTGATTGCTGTCAAATATGAACAAGATTATCAGTGTGCAGTCAAAATCAAAACATTTTTGGAACAACAATACGATTGGACGATTTCAAATGATGAATTGATGTACTTAACACTTCACTTAAATCGCTTATCAAGCAATCAATAGGATCGTTACTGGTTAAGCAGGCGTGACCTAAGAAAGACACTTAGTTTATAAGTGTTTCTTAGGTCGCTTTTTTTATAAAAAAATGAATCAAAGAGAGGAATTATCATCATGCGTTATGAAGAAGAAAGTAAAAAAATCATCGAACTTGTCGGCGGCAAGTCGAACATCAATAGTTTAGTTCACTGTGCGACGCGTTTAAGATTCAGTTTGAAGAATACAAAAAAAGCGGATAAAGAAGCGTTGGAAAAACTACCGTATGTAATGTCTGTGGTCAATAGTGGTGGACAGTATCAAGTAGTGATCGGTAGTAAAGTACCAGATTATTATGCGGCGATCCAATCGTTGGCGGACTTAAATGAAGATGCACCTAAAACTGAAAAAAAACTAAGTTTCAATTATGTCTTTGAAGTGATCTCTGGTGCTTTTTCACCATTGATTCCAGCAATGGCAGGTTCTGGGATGATCAAAGCTGTATTAACGATTTTAGTTGAAATGAAACTCTTAGCGGATACTAGTTCCACTTATATGGTATTGAGTGCTGCGAGCAACGCAATCTTTTACTTCTTACCTGTTTTTCTAGGAATCACGTTGACTAAAAAAATCGGGGGCAACATGTATGTAGGTGGCGTAATTGGGGCAGCGTTACTGGAACCGTCATTTACAGGAATGATTGGTCAAGAAAAACTTGATTTTCTAGGAATCAATTTAAATGTTGTTGATTATGCAACGACGATTTTCCCGATTTTTGTAGCAATTTTTATCTACTCATTCGTGGATAAATTCTTACGAAAAATTATATTTAGAGACCTGCAATTATTTGCAGTGCCAATGTTTAGTTTGATGATCATGGTTCCATTGACCGCTTTACTTTTCGGTCCTTTTGGAACAGTGATCGGTGATGCATTATCACAAGGTGTTATGTGGTTGATTGGTAAAAGTGCGTTGCTTTCAGGAATCGTATTAGGTGGCGGAATGCCATTTATGGTGATGTTTGGTCTGCATTGGGGCTTTTCACCAATTACGCTTGAAAACTTGACTGTTATGGGTGGTGATCCGATAGAAGGAATGGCTGTTGCAGCAGTTTTTGCTCAAATCGGGATCGCAATCGGTTTTTATTTGAAATCGAAAAAACATTCCAAAATGAAAGCCTTAGCTGGACCATTAGCGTTGACTGGTTTATTTGCAGGAGTAACAGAGCCAATTGTTTATGGACTGATTTTAAGATATAAACGGTTATTGCCAATTGTAGCAATTTCTGGTGCCATTGGTGGTGCAATTTGTGGTGTGACAGGTGTTACGATGAATGCTTATGTATTCCATAATATTTTCTCTATCCCAGTTTATACACCAAAAGTCGGTTATTTCATCGGAGTGGGTGCCGCTTTGATCGCCGGTGCAGTATTGACGTATTTCTTCGGTGTCAAAGAAGATGAAATGGCAGATTTTTTACCGGAAACAGATCAAGGGGAAGATGATTTTCAAGAAGAATCTATGAACGTTCAAGTAACAAACGAAACGACAGTTTATGCACCACTTGAAGGAACTGTGATTCCATTGAAAGAAGTAGATGATGATGTATTTTCGAGTGAAATTGCTGGAAAAGGAGTAGCCATTATTCCGACTGACAATAAAGTAGTTGCGCCATTCGATGGAACCGTCGTAGCAATTTTCCCATCAAAACATGCAATTGGGTTAAAATCAAATGGAGGCAGTGAATTATTGATCCATATTGGAATCAACACAGTCAATTTAAATGGCGAACATTTTGAAACAAAAGTTGAAATGGGGGATACGATCAAACGTGGGCAAACGTTACTAGTATTTGATCGTGAAAAGATCGAACAAGCAGGCTACGCACTGACATCACCAGTGATTTTAACAGATGGTCAAAGTATGGAAACGATGAACATTATCAATACCACTGAGTCAGTAACGCCGGCAACAAAACTATTTGTTGTAGGCTCAAGCAAGGAGGAAATGGATAAATGAGAAACGATTTTTTATGGGGCGGTGCAGTAGCTGCTCATCAAGTTGAAGGTGGCTTTAATCAAGGCGGCAAAGGCGTGAGCATTGCAGATGTAATGACTTCTGGTTCAAAAGATCACGCTAGAGAAATTACAGATGGTATTATAGAAGGAAAATTTTACCCTAACCATGAAGCAATCGATTTTTATGGGCAGTATCAGGAAGATATTCAGTTGTTTGCTGAGATGGGCTTTAAATGTCTAAGAACGAGTATTGCCTGGACAAGAATTTTTCCAAATGGTGATGAACAAGAACCGAATGAAGCGGGACTAGCGTTTTATGACGATTTATTTGATGAATTATTGAAACATGGCATTGAGCCTGTTATTACGTTGTCACACTTTGAGATGCCGTATCATTTGGTTAAACACTATGGCGGCTGGCGTAGTCGCGAACTAATCGGCTTTTTCACTAAATTTGCAGTGACCGTGATGGAGCGTTATAAAGACAAAGTAAAATACTGGATGACCTTTAATGAAATCAATAATCAACGCATTTTGGAAAATCCAATCTATTCCTTTACCAACTCAGGTATTCTTTATCATGAAGACGAAGATAAACTGAAAACGATGTATCAAGCTGCGCATTATCAATTTGTGGCGGGGGCAATTACAGTTGCTGAAGGGAAAAAAATCAATCCTAATTTTCAAATCGGTTGTATGCTAGCGGCAACACCAAACTATCCGCTGACAAGTGATCCTAATGATATTATCGCGGCTCAGCAAGAAGATGAAAAGCAATTATTTTTTACGGATGTCCAAGTAAGAGGGAATTATCCACGGTGGGCAATTAAAGAATGGGAAAGAAATGGCTATGAACTGGATATTACGGATGAAGATTTACAGACATTAAAAGCTGGAACAGTTGATTATATTGGTATCAGCTACTATTTAAGCAATACAATTTCAACACGACCAGAAGCGGTTCGTTTGGAAGATGATTTGCTTGGAGACAGCTCTCTTGTTGAAAATCCTTATGTCAGTATGACGGAATGGGGCTGGTCGATTGATCCGGCTGGATTACGTCACTATCTAAATCTTTTAAGTAATCGTTATGAGCGCCCAATCTTTATTGTAGAAAACGGTTTTGGTTATGCAGATGTTTTAATAGAAGATAAAGTACACGATACAGAAAGAATCGATTTTCTTAGCCAACATATCAAAGAAATGAAAAAAGCAATTGAGCTAGATGGTGTAGATGTTTTAGGCTACACGGTTTGGGGCTGTATCGATCCGATTTCATTTACTACAGGGGAAATGCGGAAGCGTTACGGATGTATATATGTGGATCGTGATAATCAAGGGAATGGTTCACTGAAACGGATAAAAAAAGATTCATTTGATTGGTATAAAAAAGTGATTGAAACAAATGGCGAAGACTTAAATTTTTAAAAAGGAACCGTAGATAAACTATTGAATTGAAAGAATTTCACGAGAAGTATTCTCAATGATTTCTTTCAATTCAATGATTCTTTGTACAACTATATAATATTGTTTTGCAACATAAAAGTTTTAAATTATGAATACAAATTTTCTTAAACGTTCAACGACCATTTAAACAATGTGGTAAAAAACCAACTAAATAAATCAATCAAATGTGAATTACTTGAGTGTTACAACCAATTAATATTTTCTAAAGAAATGCCTCTTAGGGAAATGGCTAATTTTATAGGTATAAAGAAAATATTTTTGACTACATCCATTTATTAAATAAACTTGGAGAGCAACAGTTTGCCAAAAGTATTGAATGATAAGTTACCTCTATCCTTTCAGAAAGCAAAAAATATTCCTATTTTTTATTCAAGCTGACTTGTAGATTACGTACTATTCTAGCAAACAATATTAATTTAGTTAACATTTTTTTCACTTAAATTGTAAATAATGTGAATTTGTATTTGTAATCGGTCTTATTTCTGATGATTCAATCAATAATGCATCCAGAGAGGTACTTGTTTGAGTGCCTTTTTTGTTACGCTAAAAAAATTTTTCTACGAATATTCGTTATTATCATTTCGTTACTAAATAACTTTTATTATTACTCTTTTTATTTGTTTAATCACGTACCAATTTTTAACTATATCATAATTTTTGCGTAAGGGTGTGTAAAACTATTATTACATAAGATACAAGTTAGTATATATACTATTTTAGGATTTAGAATGAATCAGAGGATTATAGTATAGAGTTTATTCTGTTTGCTTTTTTATATTAGTGCTCTTATTTCTTTATTATAAAGTAGAATAAGTTGGAAAACCTGATAGTGTTATGAGTTGGGAAAAAGAAGACTACGGAATGCCACCTCGAGTACAAGCAACTTGGGAAAAAGCAGTAGATGGTGAACGTGCTGGAAGCTCAATTGAAGTGACCTATAACAAAAAAACGCTAATGATCATTGATAAAAAATACTTTGATTTTTAAAAAATAAGAAGTCAAATTGTTTAAAACGTATAGAAAGCATCATGTATTGAAATGGATGATAGTAAATATCTCTGTTTTTGTTTGACTGTGAAAATACGAGATGAATATAATATTTTAAAAAATATATCTGTATAAATGATTTAAATCAAGATGAATTAAAAATAAGCGACGTTCTCAATATAAAGAGTAAGTCGTTTTTTATATTTAGGTGGTGTCTAAGGCTACAACGAATTTAGCACTTCTCTTTTTTCAAAAGGGAGAACTTACTAACTCTATTATGGGTGGTGTATGGTTAGAATTTGATCTTTAATCTTTCATAATACAGAGTACAATCATTATATTTAGTAGGTTCATTCGTATAGCTATCAAGGAAATTGGAAATATTTTTATTAAGGTTACTGTGATTATCCATTACAGTAATAAATACTTAAGTTCTAAGGACAAAAAAGTTAATTAGCATACATTTAGCTAGTTTTTAGATAAATGCAAAAAAAGAGCTGATTGGATTGCCCATGATAAGCTCTTTTGGGTTATGGATTTGAACTATCTAGTTATAATAGCAGTTATATCAAGAGTTTTGTAAGATATATTGATTAAATGGGTTCTTTTGAAGTATATACCACAATACATTTCTTGAAAAAATTATTTGAGCCGTCAGGTAAATTAATACACCCAACGTAAAAAGTATCAAGTTGTTCTGAGAGTTGCTGACCTATACACTTTGAAATATCTGTGGTGTTTAAAAGGTCAGATATTCCGTGAATATTTTCAATATCAAAATAATAAATTTCTATATGAGTTAAATAATATTCTTGTATTTCTTTAGCATAGTCATAAAATCCAAGTTTAAATAATTTGAGATATTCAGGATTTCTTTCTTCTTCTATAAAAGGTTCAATTTTATGAATGTTTGATTCGTTATAGGTTGTAAATAAAACATTTGAAAAGTTTTGTATACTATCTAAGTATTCGTGATAAAGTTTTGTACCACGTAAGACTATTATAAATTCTCCTATCCATCCTGAGATAAGAAGAAAAATGGCAATCCACCATGCCAATCCATAATTAAAGAATGATAAATTTTTGGCTGAGAGTAAATAGATGCTATAAATAGATACTATAATGATAAAGGTTACTGTAGCAAAACGAATAAAATGAAGAAATTTTTTTCTGAAATATTCATGTTTTTCTAAAGAATTTATCTTCTTTCTTAAGTTTTGTAAAGCAAAATCATACATTGACAATAGATCAATCTCCTTTTTTATTTTTAAAATCAAATGGCGTGTACCCTTAAAGGGAGCGACATTATAATAATTTGATTATATCTTAATAATAGCAAGAAAGAAATAGAGCCATGCAATATGCTTTTTTTTGACTGTTATCAAAGTGTGATCATAAAATAATGTTTTCATTTTAGGTATTCTATTAGTTTCTTCTTTGTGTTAAACAAAGACCATGTAATAGAGATTAGCAAAATTATAGTATCTGAGTATTTTTTTGTTAACCCTTTTATTACAAGCATTAGTTATTGAATACCTCCCTTTTCCCAAACCAATTTACTTTCCTTATATCTTTTTGGATCAACACCACCATTTTCATCAAAGATATTTGAACCACTAACTAGATAAATTTTTTCAATTTGATACTCTTTGGAGGGATTCATAAGACTAGAGAGCGAATCAGTGATCGTTTGTTTTTCAGAAAAACTAACAGAGATCGTCTCGCTAAATGCTATATAGATCACATTTTTATCTTGCATCGCATAGATATGATCATATTGTTTCATTTTTCCTAAATTCATTCTGATAGTAAAGGGAGTATCCATATCTACGTTATTTTCAGTTACAGAAAATTCTATATCTTTGATTTTATTTATGTTGATAATCGTCTCTTGTTTGTCTTTTAAGATATTCCAACCATAAAAACAACAAATAAGAACAGAAATCGATAGAAAACTAACGAGAGCTAACTTCTTTTTTTTAGTCAAATAAATCACTCCTTCATAAAAGTGGACAATGCAAAATCATTTTTATATGAAAAAACACCAAAAACTGATAAGAGCTTTTTGGTGTTTTTGAAACACAGATTTTTTAAGAAGTGAATCCAGGGTAATGTTTTGTTCCATAGCTGTTTACGCCGCCACGTCTATCTAAAAAGGGCTGTCCCCATACACCTTGTGTATAGATTCCTTTATTCGCAATATATGGTTGAGAGTACCCCAAACTGCGTCCCCCAGCTCTTTGCACATCAAAGAAGTACCAACGAGCACGTCCCGATCCATTAGTTGTCCATACTTCAGAATATCCATTCCCGTCCCGCATGAACCTAGAATACCAATTTCCAGTTGTTGAACCACCGGGATAATGAGTACCAGCAAATGCGACTGAAGCACCAAGAAAAAGACTACATACCAGAAGCAACAGATTAGAGATAATCAACTTTTTTAATTTTTTCATAACTCTTCCTCCTAAATTATTTAACCATACCAACAATTGCATACTAACATATATAGGAATGTTTTTCAACTCTTATTGAAATTTTAATTTTAGTTAAAGTGATATAAAAATTCCTTTTAGGAAGGTGAGTTAAAATTTTTATGAGTGACAAATTTCATTTCTTTTTGGAAAACTTGTGAATAAAAGTTATCTCCAATATCATCTACTAAATTTATAAAATGACGGTTCAAGGGATACACTCCCCTGAAAGCGAGCTAATCCAAAAGTTAAATGTTTTACTATGAATAGAGTGTGTGACAATAGTCAGAAAAAATCTGATTATTGTCACACACTCTTAAATTTATCGTTCATCAGTATCAGTTCAGGCTAATACTGATGAACTTTAAAATCCTATTTACCGCTAGGATTTTAAATCAAAATGTTTTTCAGTTTCTCTTTGGTTTTAAGTTTTTGTGTTTCTTGCGCTAATGTTTTTAGTATTCGCTCATGCTCATAGAAGAGGTTATCGGGAATAGAGTGATTTTGGGTGTTGTTTTTTAGTGAACTGAATGTTTTGTGCCAGTTCTTTAATTGTTGGATTGAATGATTTAGTTTATGTAGGTCTTGATAGGTGATCATTTTTACTGGGTGAGCCATGTTGAACCTTCTAATGATATTTTTTAACCTTATAAGGTTAATTTATCACAAAAATTCTTTGGTGTCAACCTTGTACGGTTAATTCTCTGTATGGAAATATTATATACTTCAGTTAACTGTACAAGGTTAACGGAGGACATTATGACATATTCAGAGATTATTGTTTTTAGACTTAAGAAATTATGTGAACAAAAAGGAATTTCAATAAACAAACTTGCAACGTTATCAGGTATGACACAGTCTACGCTGAATAACATTATGAAGGGGAATACTAAGAATCCCAAACTAAAAACGTTGCATAAATTAGCAATGGGATTAGATATGACGGTTTCTGAACTATTAGATTTTCCAGAAATGAATGAAACGCTTTTTGATGATGAGTAATACTAAATATACCCCTGTAACGTTAATGTTGTATATTTTCATTCGCTATACTTGAGTTAACTATACAAGGTTAATGGAGGAAAGCTATGACTTATTCTGATGTAATTAGATTACGGCTTAAAAATTTATGCGCTGAAAAAAATATATCTATCAATAAACTTGCAACATTATCAGGTATAACGCAGTCTACTGTAGATAATATTATGAAAGGGAAAACCAAAAACCCTAAGTTAAAAACATTGCATAAATTAGCTACAGGGCTTGATATGACGGTTTCTGAACTATTGGATTTTCCAGAGATGAATAATACTATGTTTGATGATGAATAATTATGCTCAGTGAAGCTACGATCTTTATGAATCGTATTTTTGTTATTTTGAACTAAAAAATAATTTTGTGTTATAATTAAGAAGAAATAATTGTCAATTTATTTATTTTGTGAGAGTACAATAAGGATGTAAAAATAAGTTAAATGCATGGAATAGTGATATTTGGACTAAAGAACGTTTTAGAAGGTGATGTACCAAATAGAACTAGACAAGATATATCTGAGCATAGGCAAAGAATTATAGGTTTTTGCTAGTTATTTGATTTTTGTTTACGCGGTTGATGGATGGTAAAAAATAAATGAAACATGTTTATTGCAAAGCAAACTCTCTCTAAGGTTATAAAAATCCGTATAATTCAATCAGATAAAAATAATATTTTCTTTGTTGAGTAAAAACTTATAAATTAATCTATCTAAATACAAGAATGGAGCGATTTTATGGGAACAAATAAAGCAAGAATTGATAAATCTATTAAAATGATTCTTGAAGGAAAGACCATTGATGAGGCTAAATTAAGTATTCCAGAAATAACAAGTACAATGAAAAGTAATTTTATTGATAAAGAAGTTTCTGAACAAGCTTATCAGAGCATTGTCGGCGTTGTAGGTGGGAAACTTTCAAAAATTTATGAATTAGACGAAGATGAGTACGAAGAAATAGCAAATGATCTTTTTAAAAGAGAACAATGGGTAAATGAAGTGATGGAATTAGTTGAAGACGATAGCGATAGTGAAATGTCTGATGTCTTATTGAAAGCGTTACGAATCTCTTTAGGGGAGACTGTCAAAGAGGAAAGAGATGAAACCTATTTTGTAGAAAAATTGTTATACCAAATTGTGTTTTTATCCTTAGCAAACACAATGCAAGGAGCTTTAGAAAGTTTGGATGAGGGGATAACTATTCTGCAAATTAGAAAAGAATTCATTAAACCTCTTGCTGATAAACTATTTGAGGACGATGTGAGAGAAAATATTTCTAAATTGGTTGAAGGAAAAATAACTTTAGCTACAATAAATGAGCAGATTGCTAACAAGCTTAAAAACTTTGGTGGTTTTTAATGGACACAAATCTCTATTTTCGAAATTTTATAAACGAAGCCACAGATTATCCTTATATGAGCGAAGATGAGCGTTGTAAAGCTTGTGATATTGTCAATGTAATGCTTGCGGCATTCGATGGAGATATATCTACAGGTGGGAACGCAAATAATAAAAATTCTAGGAAGGTATCTGTAACAGCAAAAGTATATGATGTTGAGAAATGGAATAAATCTAATGGAAAATTAGTTGAATTGCTTAATTGGGTATCAGGGGATTCATTCAGTGTTTTTTTTGAAAAAAACGAAGAAATATTTGATACTTTTCTGTTAGAAATTCCTAGTTCTCAAAAGCAGTGTATCACACTTTTTTCAGGAGGATTAGATTCTCTTGCAGGAGCTTACTATAATTTCTCAAATAATATTTCAAGTGATTATGTAGGATATGTCAATAAATCAGAAGAGAGAACACATCAAATTCAATTGCAATCTTTTTACAGCCAAATTTTTTCTGCTGGTGGAAGTGAGATTGATATTAGGAATAAATATCAAAAGCCAAAAACATTCTATTTTCAGTCTACGCGATCTTTATTGTATCTTTCTTTAGCTATATCTAGAGCAATATCCAATGCTACAAAAGAGATTAGAATGTATGAAAATGGGATATTATCTCTTAATCCAGAATTAGGAAGATATACTACCAAAACTACTCATCCTAAGACGATATTTCTTTATAATGAACTCCTTATGTCGCTTGGCTATGATATTAGAATTTTAAATAAGTTTGAGTATCAAACGAAAGGTGAAACTATTGCCAATATGAATTTTGAATTTAAATCACAAATAAAAAATACATTTACTTGTGGAAAAAGCCGAGCTGGAAGAGATTATAATCACAAAGGGCAATGTGGTACTTGTATCCCATGCATATTGAGAAAAATATCTTTGGCATCGCATGACAATGAGTCCTATGATACAGAGTATTTCGTTGGGTATAAAGATGCTATTTCTGCACCAAAGAATTATTTGACGGATTACATTAATAATTTGGGATATTTTGAAGCATATGTTGAAGCTATTAAAAAAGATGAAATCTTTGGTGAAATATCTAATAACAAACCGAAATTTCATGAGGATGAAAATTACTTGCAAAAGCAAAAAATAATGTTTGATAAATTTGTCTCGGAATACGAAAGGTTTATTGATAAATATGGGATACGTTGATTTGCATGTTCACATTGATTTTTATTCAAAACCATTAGAGTTAGCTAATCAATACGAAAATTTGAAAATATATGCTATTTTTGTCACCTACTTGCCAGAAATATTCTTAAAAACTCGATATGAGTATGAAAACTATAAATATGTCCGGATGGCATTAGGATTTCATCCAGACATGGTGGGAGAATACACTTTTGATAAAAATGAGTTTGAAAAAGGATTGAAGTATACTAGATATATTGGAGAAGTAGGACTTGATTTTTCTGGATCAAATCAACAATTCAAAAAAGCGCAAGTTGAAATATTTGAAAAAATAACTAGTCCTAATTATAACAAAGGTAATATTTACTCAATTCATTCTAGAAAAGCAGAAGCAGAAGTTCTTGAGATATTAAAAAAAAATAATGTGAAAAATGCAATTTTTCATTGGTATACTGGTGGAAAAAAAACATTGAAAGATATTGCAGCATCGGGGTATTTTTTTTCTGTGAATCATAAAATGCTCACTTCAAAAAGTGGGATGGAAATTATTCGAATTATTCCCAAGTCTCAACTATTGTTTGAAACTGATGGTCCATTTGCAAGAAAAGATAAAAAGATTGTTTATCCACGAGACTTAAAAGAGATTTATGAAGACTTTGAGGAGGTAATCCCAGATTTTGAGAAGATAGTTTTTTCTAATTTTAAAAGATTGTTATTTCAGAAGGATATTGATCGAATTAAATGAGATTAGAATTTGGGAAGGAGTGATCATTGTGGACTATACTGGGCTTGTCAAAGCTATTTCAGAACTTCATAATGTTCCAAAAATGGACAAGGAATATGAACTTTACTATGATGAAACTAATAACTCACGTATTTTTCGTTTAACAGATGAAGGGTTTAATTTTAATGAGAAAGCATATTTTCTATTAGGAGGGCTCGCATTTGAGAAAGGAAAACGTCCAAGCAAGGAGAGTTTAGAGAGTCTCGTGGAAAAATTGAGAGTTCAGCAGAACTCTACGGAAATAAAATTTAAGCATATTCAGCAGAAAGCTAAAGTCTTTTTGGAATTGATTTCTAAAAAACGTACTAAAGATTTTATTGAGTGGTTGTATGATAATAAATGTTGGGTTCATTATTCTTATAGAGATAATTTTTATTATAGCATAGTTGATATTATAGATTCTCTTGAAAAATCTTCTTTTGGAGGTTTCGAGTTTAATAGAGAGCTGAAAAGTACTTTATATGACTGTATTGCTAAGGATAAAGATTGGTTTATTCAGTTGATGATCTACTTTGACTATCCTAATGTGAAAGATCATAATCAATTTATTGACGAGATGTTGAAATGGTTCGAGAGAATAAATCCCGATGGATATGATTTTAATATTGAATATCTAAGACAAAGTATGAACAGCCATAGAAAGGACATTCTGATATTCCTAGAAGGTAATAAAGATAGGGTTATGATTGAAAATTACGCAGATATTTATAGAAATTCAATTCTTACTTTTTATAATTCTTTTCATGTGTTCGATGAGGAATTAGAAATACAAAAAAGTTTGGATAAGGATACAATTGAAGTATTCGGGAAAAAAGTTTCATACGAATTTGTTAAATCAGAAAATTCAATATTTGTTCAATTATCAGATTTAATTATAGGGGTTCTAAGAATGTGGATGGCATTTTTAGAAAGTCACTCTATTTTTGAGTTAAAAGAATTATTCTCAAATTTGACAATTGCGCAAAAGCAAACCACGATTCAGTTTCAGAGCTTAATGTACAATTCGCTTTTAGAAAGTTTTGGTTTCAAACATGGTTCTGGTAGCAATCAATTTGAAGAGAAAATAAACTATTTTATGGAATATAATTTTTGATATATAGAAAATATATGTAGTACTTATTTCAGCTCGTATATGTTTGTTTAAAAAGTTGACACCATTGATTTTAAATTTATTAAAATTCAATGGAATTTTGAAATATGAACAAGGCTTGAAAAAAGCGCATAAAGCTAGTCAGTCCCCAAAACCTAAAGAACGGCTTCATGTCAGTACTTTCAGGTATTTCATAATTCGCTTTGTGAAACATTTTTTGAGTTGACATTACTCCATTCTACATCTTTTTTAGATAATTTACGATAGAAAATTTTACCAATGGGTATTTGAATAACATTCAGTGTAGTCACGTAATATTTTACATATATTGTCCTAATCTATAAAATTATTTTTTATATTCAATACTTTTTTGATTTTTTAAAATGTTTAGCTCTAAGCCAGTTTTTCTAATCTATATACATCCTGTTAAATATAAACGATATTATCTTGGCTGTCCGAACCTTTGTTGAGTGGGTTAATACTGTTCTAGGACAAGTAATCGATCGATTGTGTTTGTGAGCCAGTTTATTTAACAGGATGTATGTATGAAGAATTAAATTGAAATACAAGAATATTTTGATAGAATTTAAATCTTTATATAGTTGAGAATATATTAAGTGAAATATTGATATAATTTTTGAGCTATATTTGAGGTGATAGTATTCGAAGGAGACACCTGATGAAAATAAATAAGCTGATTTTAAAAAGGATTTTTTTTAATTTTGTACTTAGCTATTTACCATTGATAATGTATTTAGTATTTTTATTGATTATACCAAGAAATAGGGAGTTCGATCCTACTGCAATTCTTTTTGCTGCAATTACAAGTTCTATTTCTAACATAGGTGGATTATCTTTCAGAATTGATAAGACGGGTGAGCTAAAAGCGAAGCCTTTACCATTTCTGATAACAATTATTTTTAGCCCTATTCTGATTTTGGACTTTTTTGAGGAATTTTCATTCAAATACAATACCTTTTTGCTATTATTAGCAATTGTACTCTGCATAATAAACTTTGTTTATCAATTTTTTTCCGAAGTAGAAATCCATAAAAAGGAAATTAATGAGGAAGAAATGTTGGCGGAATTAAAAGAAAATGCTGAGACACTTAGGATGAAGAGTGAAAAAACAACAGAAGTTAACGTTTCAGGGAAGAACATAAAACTATAGAAAGGGTTATAATAATGAATTTTAATAAAAGAAAATTATTAGTATTTCCATTGGGACAACCAATTGGTAACTTTTATACAACTACAATGAAATCCGATGAGTTATATAGCCTCTCTAAAGCCGATATCATGAGAATTGCGGAGGACGAGATAGATGGGTTATTGTACGACGGTGTTCAAAGAGAGCTCAATCAGAAAAAGGTAAAGAAAATCGTAAAATATCTTTCACAACCTGATGCCACATTTCCGAATTCGATCATTCTCAATTTGAATATGAACTATTTTATTAAATCCTACGAAGAGAATGAGAAGAACTATATTGAATTTATAAAAGATGAGAACACATTTTCTATTATTGATGGTCAACACCGGTTAGAAGGATTGAAGGAAGCAAATTTAAATATTGATGTCCCAGTTTCAATTTATACAAATTTGAGAATAGATCAGCAACAAGAAATTTTTACACGTATAAACTCAGAGCAAACAAAAATAAATCCATCGGTTACTATATACCAAGAGTCAACAGGAAAGTACAATACACCAAGAAAATTTGCAGCGAAAATAGCAATTTCATTCGGTGTTGATCGGAAATCTGTTTGGAATCAGAAGATAAAGATTGTTGGAAAAAAAGATATGTATTCTAAAAATGGAGTAATAAGTCTGAAATCATTTTATGAGCCAATCCTTGACTTTATTTATAATGACGATGACTATTACATTGTGCGCGAAAAAATTATTGAGAGTAATAATAGACCCAAATTAATAGATATTAACTATACTAAAGAGAAATATATATTTTGGGAGTTCTATGTAAAAGGAGACTCAGCATCAGTTTATAAAATATTAAATAATTTTTTTGATGCTTGTAAATTAATATTTCCTAAAGAATGGGAAGAAAAAAATAAAGAAAGTATTTTGCAAAAAACTACTGGATACTATGCTTTAATGTCTGTATTCAAAAAATTATATGTAAAAGGAATCTCTGAAGGTGATTTAAGTTTAAAATATTTTGAAAATATGATGAGTCCCTTGAATAATCTTGATGGTAAAATTAATGCTAAAAATTATTCTTCTAGTGGTTTACAATCATCAAAAAAGTTGTATGATGAGTTTGCAAAATGGATATTTCCCGATTCAGAATTAAAGGAGGATTTCTTTGATTGATTAGTTTTTTTATCAGATAAAAGTATATTTTTTAGAGCTAAATTAAGTAATACTATTAGTAGCGCTCCGACTTGCATATTTTTGCTTAAAAATTCACACTATTGACTTCCAATGATTTAAAAATTATTTGATAAATTTAATAGTACATAAATTGTGCTACATACATTGCTGTCAAAGTTTTTTTAATCAAACGAGGTCTTAAGAAAAAGTAAGATCACAAAAAATTAACCCCTGTCAAGCGTTATCCTGACAGGGGTTTTTGGTAGGGAAAATGGTAGGGAACCATATCATTTTCAATGAAAATCAAGCATTTCATAAGTTGAAAAACGTTGATTTATCGGCATTCCCCATTCATATTATGTTGGCTCTTTATTCCCACTCAACAGTAGCAGGTGGCTTACTCGTAACATCATAAACAATCCGATTCACATGATCCACTTCATTATTCACATGATCCACTTCATTCACGATCCTCACAGAAATCTTTTGCAAAACATCCCAAGGAATTCTAGCAAAATCAGCCGTCATCCCATCAATCGAAGTCACAGCACGAATTCCAACAGTATAATCATACGTACGACCATCACCCATCACACCCACACTACGGATGCCAGGTAACACAGTAAAGTACTGCCAAATATCACGATCTAAACCAGCATTAGCGATCTCTTCACGTAAAATCGCATCAGAGTTACGCACGATTTCTAATTTATCTTCAGTAATTTCACCAAGCACACGAATCCCTAAACCAGGACCAGGGACCAGTTGACGCCAAACTAGCGCTTCAGGCATGCCTAATTCGATTCCTAAAGCATGAACTTCATCTTTAAATAAAGTATTCAATGGTTCAATCAATTCAAATTGCATATCTTCCGGCAATCCGCTCACATCATGAAATCGTTTTTGTGTAATGAAGGGTAAATTATTGGTTTAATCTATAGTTTCATTATGAACAAAAAAGAATTTTGGTGCAAATCATTACAATGAAATGGTATCAATGATTTTCTTATTTTCTAATAGCCAATTATCAAAAGTTTCTTCATTAAGACCGTTGACGTCGTCCCATTCTATACTAGACAAAATACTTGAATTTTTATAAATAATAAAAGAAGGTGTTTGTTTAAAGCTATACTTTTCTTTGAATTTTAACCATTCACTTTTGTTAGACCGTAAATAACTACACTCAACATAAATTAGTTTGTTCTTTAGATTATGTTTTTTGAATTTTTCTTTGAAAACTGGGGAAAAAGTAGAACAATCAGAGCACTCAAAATTCCCCATATAGACTAACATCAAATCTCCTTTTGAGAATTTATATTCAAAAGTTTCTAGGGGAAATGAAACGACATCTTGATAAATTTCAATATTTGTCTGTTCTATCTTTAGAGACTCATTAACTTGCTTCACTTTATTTTTTTCAGATAAGATAGTTACTCCAGCTAATATAAGTACAATGAACAAACCTAGACATAATATGAGCATCGTCGTCTTTTGTTTTTCTTTATGAGGATTCATATTTAAGTTCTCCAATCTTTTCTGTTAGTTCTTGTTCATCAAACTCACCAACTATTCTTGTTTCTTCAATTCCTTTCTTAAAAAAAATAATAGTTGGATAAAGAGAAATTTTCAAATTATTAATCAGTTTTTCTTGTTGTTTTTCTTTATTTGAAGTTATTGATAGTACCTGGAGCTTTTTTTCTTTTGCCAGTTTGTTGACAAGAGGTTCAACATTTTCACAGTGTATACAGCCATCTTTTTTTACAAAAAGGATAAAGTCAGCCTTTTGTTTAGCTTTTGAAAGGATCTCTTTATAGGTAACCATGTTATAGTTTTTTTGAGTTTGTTTTGTAATATTGCTAAAAGAAAAATAAAGTCCTGTAATTCCCAGCGCAATGAAAATTGAAAACAAAATTTTTTTTTTCATTAGTTTCTCCTTTACTTTTTAAATGTATCCATATTTATCTCTGTATGACAATACTGTATAAGTTCTGGATCATGGGTAATAAAAATTTTAATACCTGATAACTGGACTAAATAATTTATAAGCTTTGGTTTGTGCTCCTTATCTAATCCATTTGTTATTTCATCAAATATATAAATTTTTTTTTCTTCAATAGTAGCTCTAGCAATTTTTATAAGTTGTTTCTGGCCTAAGCTTAAATTCACTCCGCCATGACCTATAGGTGTGTTATATCCTTGTTGAAGATTTTCTATGAAGTTACTTAAACCAATTTTCTTTGATATTATTTCTAATTTTTTACTATTAATATTCCGTCCTAAGTTGATATTCTCAATTATGTTTCCTGATATTATTTTTTCTTCACTATCAACAAAAATTATCTTGCTTATTAAATCGCTTTCATTAATAAGGTTGATATTGGTGTTATTTATTTTAATTTCTCCTTCGTCTGGTAAATAAAGTCTTGCTATCAATTTTCCAAATGTTGTCTTTCCGGAACCGTTAGCGCCTGTTAATGCTATAGAAGTATTATCTTCAATGTTCAAGTTAATATCTTTTAAAAGAGGACTTCTACTGTCAAATGCAAATCCCAAATTATTTACTACTATTTTATTCTTGGAATCTGTACATGGAAACGGTTTTGAGCCAAATAAGTTAAGATCACTACTTAACAAGTTAAATAATAATTCTTTGGCTACTTTTCCTTGAGTTAACAACGATTGGAGGTTTATGAGAGCCAAGATGGGATTGATTGTGAAGCCAATTATTGAATTATACATTAGTAATGTACCCGTGATGAAAGTTCCTTTGATTATTAAATAGGAACCTAAGGAAAATAAAATTACATTAAATGCATCTAAGACAAGCGTTTTAATACCTTCGAGTTTTGCATCAAAATTAAGTAAAGAATTTCTTGCGGAAATATTTTTAAGTAATTTTTCTCTACCTTTTTCGACGAAGTATGCTTCTTGTTGATACTGTTTTATCATTCCAGTATTTGAAAAAGTATCAATTATATTATCGTTAAATTGCTTGTTTGAGTGAATTAATTTTTTGCTGAACATTTGATATTTATCGTTTGAATAGAGAACAATTAAACAAAATACAATCATGAGAGATATCAAAAGTAATGATAGATATAAATTTATTCTTGCTAAAATAACAAAACTACTAAGAATTAGAAAAAGGTTTAATGGTATTGAAACAATCATTGTGAAAAATCTTTGTCTTATTGTAACTATATTGGATAAAGTAGCAATAGTTTCACCAATTCCAAAATATTCAAGTGCTGATGTTGATTTCCTAAATAATGACTGAAAGAATTCGTTACTTAAAACGGTATCTAATGTTTTATTGAGTGAGTTTGTCGTTATAGTCACTAAAAAATTCATTATAAATTTAAAAATGGCTGCAATAAGATAAACTACCATTGTGGAAAATATGAAACCAAGGAGAGCATTAGGTATAACTATATCAAAATACGTAGTATACATAGAAGCTATAAAAAGTCCAAGTATATAACTAAGTAAAGATAAAAAGATTATAATTGCTACTCTTCCTTTAACGTACATGAAAAGATTTTTGTAATTTAGTTTTTCGAAATTTTCTACTAAATCTATATCTAGTTTAGATGCTTCCAGATCAACTTGAATGATGTAGGGGATCCAGTCCTGCATAAAAACATTAATGTGCTTTTTTTGTATTTTTGATAATTCAGGATCAGCGTAATATATATATCTATCAGTAATTCTAGTTAGTAATATGAAATGAAAAGATTTATCTTTCTTTTCCACTTGAGTTATTAAAGGTACACTCATTTCGCTAAATGCTAGTCTATTTTTTTCTACTTTGAAAATAGTTGATTTAACTCCAAATTTTGTTAAGCCTGTTTTTAAGTCCCCGAAAGTTGTACCAGCTTGAGTATTTTTTATGATAGGCCTGATTTCACATAGAGATACTACTTTTTTAAAATAATTGCTTAATAACATGCTTACACATGCTGCACCGCAATCTTCTTCTCCGCTTTGAGGTGTTATCCTAAATTTCATTTTTATCACCATCGTTCCAATTTAATAATTGAAATAACTCGTTAAGCATTCCTTTGTACCCTGTTGTATTTAACTCCTCTTTAATCAGTATGGCAGATGGAATGTCCCCTAAGGACCAATATAAGAAGCCAATTATATCTTCAAAATTATATCCATTTTCAACTGTTCTATAAGAATCGTGTTGAATATTTTTTTTCGTATTAATCATCACTTCAAGTAGTTCTTTTTGAGTATCCATTATTTTTTGGATCTCATTAAGTACTGTTAAATAAACTAAACCAGATTTTGAAAAAGTCTCTTTGGTATTAAATTCTTCCCAATATTTTTTTATATAAATTTCTGCTTTTTGAGTTTTTCCTTGTTCGATTAAACAGCTGATTAAATCTAAGTAAGCTTCGTTTGTAAATCTACTTGTAGGATAAATATCAAAAAAACTTGATAGGGAAAGCTCATATTCTTCCTGACTTAGTAGAGGTTTTGCATCTCTACAATAAAAATAATAATATCTATCATTATCAGGGAACTCTGTCAACATTTTCTCATTTAGAATTGTGTTTCTCTTAGATTTATTTTTTTCTGTCATTGTATTATCTTCGTAACCATCGTGTATCATTACGACATCTTCAAGAATTACGGTTGTAAGATTGTCTGCGTTTAAATTATTTTTATAAATAGGGTATTCGTGAACATAACCGAAAAATTTATATAGGCCATTATTTTTAATTATTCTTCCTGTGTTATAAACAATACTATCATTTGTATTTAATACTTTAGGACAAAATACAATAGCGTCATTAGATACCTTTTCTATTTTTAAAATATTATTTCTAATATTTATAAGTCCTGATGGCTGTATTATTTCATCCGAATCTATAAAAAATATCCAATCTTTTTTTGATAAAGTAATAATAAAGTTACGAATTTCTGAAAAATTATCATCCCATTGTTTATAATAAAGTCCTATTTTAGGAAAGTTTTTTTTTATTATATTTATAGTTTGATCTGTTGAACCAGTGTCAACAACGATAACTTCATCTATATCATTTATTTGTCTTTGTATAGCTTCTAAACATCTTGAAATAGTTTTTTCTTCATTTTTACACATTATTCCAATAGAAATTGAAGGTGAAATCAATATTTTTCCCCCTAATCTTAAAAAAATAGTATAGAGATTTACATACATATACAAACAGTGAGTCAAAAAAACTCACTGTTTGTCTTTTTTGTTAAATTAATTAGCGACAATATCTTGACAGGTAAGAAGACATATTTTGGTAGTCGCTGCAACCGCATTTGTTTCCCATAGAGCATAGTGCTGCTGCAACGGGTAATTGTGCTGCATAAAGTGCGCACCACCCACTAGCTCCACCATTCTTAGTTTCACTGTTGACTTCTGTAGCGCTGATTTTCTTTAAAAATGAACTCATAGTATTGTACTCCTTTCTTATTATTTTTAGTTTTAAGGGAACTAATACCCTGGATCCCAATCTCAAAAATTATCTCTATTAACGCCGAATTAGAGTTAGTAAGTGAATAGCAATAAATACCACATATTATTCTCCTAACTAAATACGTTTGACTTAGTGTTATTATATTCGAACTTTAGGTGACTTCCGGCAAAACTTGCATATTTGGGAGAATCAAATTGAGTGTGAAAACGTTAAACTTAGTTTGTAAGTCATTATCTAGCTGTATTGTCAAATTTTTATACTATTAATAGGGGAGAGAGAACAAGATGGAAATCAGGATAACTGTCGGGGAGACTATTTCAAAAATTCAAAAAAGTAAAAATATAAAAATAAAGGATATATGTAAGGATTTTTTTTCAGAATCTACATATTTTAGAATTGTTAATAATGAAATTGAAACCTCAATTACAAATTTCAATCATATAATTGAAAAATTAAATGTGACGTATGATGAATTTTTTTTTCTGTGTAACCAACAAACTTGGCAAATTAATGAAGGTTTAATGCACGACATTAAAGTTGCTTATTTAAAAAAAGATGATTTAACATTGAAAGCTGTGAGGGAGAAAATGGAAACGATGAATCAAAATTCTAAAATTGTTCATTTACAGTGGTTATGTGATGCACTAATTAATAGATTGAAAAGTATTCATGTTTCTTCTTCTGAAAATAAGTTAGTTCACTATCTTTTAGAAATTGAAGAATGGACAAGATATGAAATAGTGCTATTTAATAATAGTATTTTTTCTTTTGATATTGACATTGTAAATATACTAGTTCAAAAAATTATAAAAAAGAATTATTCGTATAATCTATACAAAAATAATAATAGAGAGTTATTCCAGTTGCTGATTAATGTCACTGCATGTAACATTCAAAATTCTGATTTTAAAAAAGCAAAAAGGATTTTTAATTCAGCTAAAGAACTTTTTTTAGAAGAGGATGCTCTTTTGAAAAAAACATTCTGCTTTTTTGGACTGGTTTTTTTGAAGCTTATAATGGAGAAGTAGAAGGAAAAGCCAAAATCAAAGAATCTTTAAACATTTTTCATTTACTGAATTCAACAAATTTATTCCGTATGCATAAAGATTTATATGATTCATTTTTTATATTTGAATAATCTGTTTTAAGTTAACATAATGAAAAAAATGATTTATACTATAGCTAGAAGGGAATTCAACGAATAGTTGAGTCAGATTTATCTTTATTCAACAAATAGTTCATTGATAAATTTACTCCGAAGGAGGTATATTAATGTTAGATGTAGGAAAAAAAATAAAAGAATTAAGACTGTCAAAAAAATTAACTCAAAAGGCTTTGGCGAAAACTTTGAATGTTACCCCACAAGCTATATCAAAATGGGAACGCAATGAGAGTAATCCAGATTTACAAACACTTTTAAATTTGAGTCACTATTTCAATGTTTCTGTTGATGATATTTTAGGTAACAAAAGTCAAAATTTTTTTGATTCTCTTTTTTCTAAGATGAAAGGAAGTAAGAAAATGAAAAAAGTACAGAGTGTGAATTCGGAGAATGTTTCCGTCGGAGAAGAAGAGAAAAAAGTTATTATTTTTGATGTTGTATTTAGTTTTATCACAGATGAGGGGCTTTTGCAGACTCAACTTCTAAACAGAAAACTAGAATTGCTTATGAAGAAGAAAGAGAAGAACATTACAATTGAAACCTATAATTCTAATAAAGTTGATCTATATGGAGAGCAAGCGGATATCATATTATTAACCCCTACATTTGGATATGCTAAAGAGGAGATAGAGAAAAAGTTTCCTGAAACACCTGTTATAGCTATCTCGAAAAGAGATTACGGCATACTAAACACTGAAAAATTGTACACTGAAATAATGGAGGGACTAGGTTAGTTAACAAAGGGAAAAAGTATTTACTTATGAATACTCATTTATATTTAAGCTAGATTATGGTTTCAAATGGAGTAATAATGATATAGTTGATTATCAACCAAGCCAAATGAATGATGGTATTACTATAAAATGGATTTACAGTAAAAATATTCAAGAATTGTTATTACAAAAAAAGCTTTAGAAGCTCCTAAAAATAAGGACTTCCAAAGCTTTTTTATTTACTCCCACTCCACGTAATTTTCAAGTTTAAAACACTGTTATATCAACGTTTATCACCAGAAAACATCGTTTTGGTAGGGAAATGGTAGGGTTAAAATTTTACTGCCTGATTTCCATTAAAAATTGCAACTTTTGATTCTTTAGCAAAAGTAAATTGAATATTACCAGTCATTTGTTCGGCGATGCCTTCATCATTTCTACTCCACAGGTGAGCGTAATGCTTGAGTGTGATCTCTGGGCTAGAATGACCTAATCGTCGTGAGACAACTAGAATATCAGCGTTAAATTCATTGATTAAGTAGCTGACATGAGAGTGTCTCAATCCTTTGCCTTGAATAGCAGGAACTTTAGCCAATTTTGCATAGCGTTCAATAACACGTTGTACTGTAGAACGATACAATGGTAAGTCAGTATAGCTTAGAATGAATTGTTCTACACCATGCTTCTTTTGGATTTTTTTCCATTCTGCCAAGATACGAACAGTATCATCATCTAATGAGATAACACGCATACCACTCTCAGTTTTAGTATAAGGCTTTCTGGCGAAGTCATTATGATTCTTCATATCTAATGTATGATGAATACGTAATTTTTGACGTTTTAGGTCAACATCGTTCCAATTTAATGCTAAGCCTTCACTGACTCGAATACCTGTCATATAGTACAACCAAATCATCGTGAAGCACATATGCTCATAGAAATCCTCTTTGTAGATGACGGATAATACTTTTTCGAATTCTTCTTTTGTCCAATAAGCTACAATTGATTTTCCTTTAGGGATTGCTTTTGTTCGTTTAGAGATATTCTCAGTGAGAAACTCTAATAAAACAGCGTAATCTAATGACTTGCGAAACATGCCATACATGAGCGAGCTATACGCTTGGGAGTAGCCACTTTTAGTTAGTAACCAAATTCGATAGCCTTCGCAATCTACTACAGAGATATCTCGTAGCTTTTTGTCATTAAAGTAATCAGTGATTTGCTTTAGTCCACATTCACGAGAGCTCCATGTACTACGCTGAACAGATGATTTATAATGCGGAATGTAGGAATGCTCCATAAATTCATCATAGGTTAAGTCATAGTTAGCATAGCCATTTCTTTTCATGTATTCACTTTTGATTCGAGTCACTTCTTTATGCGCTTCTTTAGCGGTTGCAAAACGTTTCCCTAATTGATCCTTCGTCCCTTTTTTCTGAATCCGTTTGCCAGTGGTTTTGTCTAAACCAAGTTCAATTAGATATGAAAAACGACCTTTAGTATCTTGATAGACACAAGGGTACTTTGTTTTTGCCATTCGTTATTCCTCCGATTCAAGAGGAACACCGATAATTTCTTCAACTATTTTTCGTGGGACAATACCCACTCTTTTATTATTATAATAGGCTACACCACTGTTTACAAGTTTAAGTTTAGCCTGTCGAATAATCGTAGTAGCTTGATGCTTTTTAAATCCTAATTTTTCGAGGTCTACTCTTGAGACCATGTTGTTTTTATACATAAGATACCTACTTTCTTTCATCGCTTAAACATGCGATAATAGCAGCAGTGGGTAGTACTACTGCTATCCGCATAATGTTTGTAACGCTCACTATTCTTTGCTTTCGTCGGCTGAATAGTGAGTATTTAGTTTATTCCTTTCGACAAGTGAGATAAAGAAATATACTTTGAAGTAACTGCTGATGAGTACATTTTCTGGATCGTCGATTAGAAGGTTGTTAAACCTTTCTTTTTCCAGTTCGAGTTGATTACCAATGCTTGGATTCTGATGAATCTTGGAAAAATACACATCCCATAAATCAAACAGGTCTTCTACTAAGGTAGAATCGTTTGCGAATAGGATACTATCATTGATGAATTTAGCCATTAGATACGTTTCGAATTTTTTAGATTCATCTAAGCTCTGATAAAATTCATTGCTTATTTCTAGATTGCGAGCTTTGAATGCTAATAGATTAAGATTTTCCATCTTTTTCGCCTCCTTTCAATGACAGATCACGCCATGGAAATTTCTTTCTTCCTTGATATTCTTCACGATATTTCATGATGTAGTTATAAGCATCTCTATTGGCTTCATAGGCATTGTTGTAGTAGTCGAATAGGTAGCCAATGAAGTTGTTAATTCCTTTTTGTCCGTAGAAATCATAGATTTTATAGAACGTAGGCATTAAACCTGAACCAGTACAGAGGTAGTTAATTGAAACCTCTAAGTTTGATTCCTGTGGTTTTCGTCCGTCAAGGATATCCGAGAGACCATCTGAATAAGCGAGCATGACTTTAGTTAATGTGGTATAGGTTTCATCGAATACATTATAGAAACGATATTTTTCACAGAAGGTGCTAAAAAGAAAGCCACTCAGTTCTTCTTTCGTTTCAATTTTTACAAGCTCTTCACTAATTTGATGAGCGTACATTTGCCTAAAGCTTGCTTCAAACCTCACCCAATCGTCACAGTGCTTTGCTTCTGTATAGTGAGTTGCATGTTGTGCGTTGTCTAGCTGTTCAAGCTTTTTATCATAGATTCTCATAAGTAAGCGAGTATTTTTCT
Organism: Enterococcus sp. 4G2_DIV0659; assembly: GCF_002140715.2. Lineage (NCBI taxonomy): Bacteria > Bacillati > Bacillota > Bacilli > Lactobacillales > Enterococcaceae > Enterococcus > Candidatus Enterococcus mansonii. The sequence goes on from NZ_NGLE02000001.1 coordinate 2,068,644, forward strand.
TTTTTGATCCAACGTAGATGGTATTAACAATCTGATTGTTGACAACGGCACTAATTTTACTGCTGTTTTTGCGATCATTTTTGTCTACAAGATAGTCAACTTCACTTACTAGACGATCATAGATAGTCGCTACAGAAAGACCTTCATCAAGAAAATCAATGGCAATATCAATCCTTGAAATATGAGCAGCCCCTTCATAGTAGTCTTCCAGTTTTTTGAAATCCTGTATGACTTTGGATGCAATGACATCTCTAGTGAACAAGTATTTACTAAATGCTTGTCCAGAAAAATGTACATAGACTCCCATGTTTGGCATCATTTCGTTGTAACACACTTGTAGCATAAAAGCTTTATCATTATCATATTTAAGCACAGTTGTATAGCCTGCAAATCCTTTTTCACTGATAGACGGTCTATCAAATACAGTGCTCAATTCTAAGATAGTATCGATCAGTGTTACAAGATGCTGTGCTTGAGATTGCCAATCATCTAGTGAATCAATCTCAGATGAAGTGAACACTAGACTCATTTCATCTACTTTTACGGTTACTGCCATTAGACACCTCTTTTCCAATTAATTGTTTCATCGACAACAATAATTGTTAGTTGTTGAGTGTGGGTCATTACTAATGCCCACACTTGGCACACCGCCTTTAGCTGCTGCGCAGCACAGGCGATGTGAATGTTTTTGCATGGTAATGAGCGAAACTCAATCATTATTCACTTTTTTAGTCGTTGTTAAGCTCTTAATTGCTTCATAGATGTTAAAAGATAGCCGAGGCATAGAACACAATGAAGGCTTGTTGGTTTTTCCAGATAGCGTATAGATGCCTCTGCCAGTAACCATTCTTGCATTTGGAATCTGAACACCTTGCCCAAATGTGGTGACATAAGTTAAATCTTCGGAATCACCTAAGACACATTTGAAAATCATTTGATCACGAATCAGTGTATTTACGATGTCCGCATCACTTTTTTGAAGAGCAAGAATGATAAAACAACCTAATTGGCGACCTTCGAGAATAATGTTTGTAATGATTTTCATTGCTTTATCACGTACATCTTTTTTCTCCACTTTTAGTGATTGGATGAATGAAGCGTACTCATCAAACATAAAGACGTTTGGTTTCATGTGAAAATCGCTGTAAGATAAATCTAAACCTTCTTGTAATCTTGCTCTCAGTACCATTTTCCGTTGTTGCATGCCTTTATCAAATGTTTCTAACAGAGACAAGATTTCTTCCACAGAACAGGCGCTATTACCAATCATCTCACCGATAATACTCATGGATGTGGCTTTTGGGTCAGCGATATACATATTCCAATCTTTTAGAAGACCTTGGAGTACGTAGCTGTAAAGACTATATGATTTACCGCTTCCTGTTTGACCAACGAGCATAGAATGATGTAGCTCATATTCTAAGTTTTTATCAACAGTGACGGTGTACTGATCGTTTGAGATTACATGTTTAAATTCATCAAGTGACTGAGCAATAATTTGTGTATCAATATTTACTTGATAACATTCATAGATAATCCAATTATTATCTTCACTTGAGTAACAGTTTTCTAAAACGAAGTCCTTTAAAGCAGGTGAAATATTGAGTTTTAACAATTTTTCAGATAGCTGTAAAGAAGATTTTAGCTGCACAATTAAGCGTTGCTCACTATCCAACCACTGCAATTGAATTTTAGGTGTTTTAGCTAACTTTTGACCATTAGCTCGACTTGCATATTCTGAATATAGCTTCGCATCTACTAATTGTTTATCGAGAGATCGATAAATGTTGAATAACCAAACAGAACGCTTGATTCCGTATTTTCTAATACTGAACTTTACAGAAAATATCAGTAGCAGAGCAACAATAGAGACTATGAAAGTAACGATTAGCAGTACTTGCAGTAGTTTCAGCTTGTCATAGCCCCAACCATGTAAAATGGATTGGCTGTAATGCATAATAATGCGATTAACTGCGAAAGCTGCAATCAAGATAATTACTAGACTGACACAGTAATTTAGATTGCGGTGAGCGACACTCATTACTTTTGCATTTGAGGAAGCCTGAGGAACAGGGGAATTCTTCTTCATGTGAAACCCTCCTAGATACAGAGCTGAATGAATCAGCTCTGTAATTATCTGGTTTATTTTTGTTGTTGTTTTAGACGTGTTTCATATTCTTTAGCATCCATTAAGATACCTTCAAGGGATAACTGATTTTGATAATCTCCATACGTTGTAGCTTTTGATAAGGAAACAATTTTTACTTCTTGACGTTTGTTGAATTGTGCTGGTTTCATTTCCACTGGTGTTTTGATTGTGAGTTTTTCGAAAAGATTCAGTTCAGAGCCTTTTTCGCCATAGTCGAAACTATCGGAGGTGATAACAACAGTTGTCTTGGTTCCCAGTGGGGTTACATGGTGTTCATCCGTGTGCGCATAGTAAGGTTCCTGTGATAGAGCCTCTAACTTCCAGCTTTTTTGAATTGCTTCTAGTTCGATTTGAACTGGTCTTTTTATTTTATTCAGTGCTTTTAGTGCCATTAGAGTTCCTTCCTTTGTTAGAAAAGTTAGCTAAACTTTTCTAACTGCCTATTTTATTCGCTGGCATAGCTGTTATTTATTGTTGAATTCAACAGTTTTTATATTGACGTCTCAATATAAATTAAGAAGCTTTTTCTGACTTCACTTAAATTGGTCAATTAATTTTTATTTGGTTATCAAAGATCAATTTGTGTAACTATAAAATGCTTTCTCTTAATTTCTAACACTAGTTTATCATTATTTAACCTGCAAAACTAACTTTTATCGGATTCAGACGTTGCTTAAAAGCTTATTTATATGGTATATTTGTAAAAAAACTAACTATTTGAAAAGAGGGGCATAATTATGGGCAATCAAATCACTTTTGACATAAGAAAATTGAATGATATATACTCAGACTATACGCCAGCTTTAAATCGTGTAGGGCACAGTTTTTCACCAGATCATGAATGTGAAGCAAAAGAATTTAAGATTAGTACAGGTGATTTAAGAGACTTTATTGATTCTACTTTTAACATCTCGATGTCTATTGACTACTCACATAATCGGAATCAATTAAACAAACTAGTGAAACAAGTGGCTGAAACTACTAGGGCAAAGAAAACATTCTTAGATCAAAAACAATTTATTGAATTAATAACTAAAACTGAATTTGTTAACTTTATAAATAAAAATTTTGATCAAGAACATACATTTAAAAAGAGCTTCCCTATACGTGCAAAGGAGTTTAAAAATTTACAACGAAGCAAATTAATAATGGATGAGTATCTAATAAACTCTACAGAAAATATAAGTGCTAACTATTTGAGTTTCTTTTCTAATTTTGTAAATGATGTGAAGAATCTTTATGTTAAAAAGATAAATGAAGAACCATTAAAAAAGAATCTCCTTCTGAAAATTTTAGAAACAAGGTATTAAATGAAGTTATTGATAATGAACGAACTCGAAACACTTCCTCAGATAAGATAAAAAACGAATCAAATCAAGCGACTATTATTAGGTTTTTACAAGATATAAAGAGCCATTCAAAGAAAAGATAAAGAGAGTCACCCAGTAAGCAAAATTGCTGGGTGACTCTCTTAATAAATATATAATTGTTTGTTAATGTATTAAGTCTAATCATCATATAGCGATGGTTAGATATACTTTCCTATTACAAACCATCCTAGAATAAACGAAAAATACCAAGATAGCAACCAAAGTAACATCCCAAAAAATAGGCGAAATGTGTAAACCCCTTTGCACTTGCTTCTTGATAAGCTTCTTTAATGCATTCATTTTTCTTGATTCTGTAGTTGTTGATTGTGAAACGGTCGTCGTTGTATTTAGAACTATTTACCACTTTCATAATTCGTCTGAGACATTTGTTGTGTCAATAAATTAGTCAATTCTTTAGACGAAGAATCAGAGTAAAATTCATTTACAAGTTCAGCAAGTGAGTATTCAGTATTAGGTGCTTCTTTTGATTCAGGTAAAATTAAGATTTGATCGTCTTTTACTTGAAACTGTATCGAATATGGAGACTCTCCTTGATTGACAACATAATCATCACCATTATTTGTATAGCCGATTACTGGCATAGATGTTGCGGCAGGCCAAATTTTTTGAGCAACTAATGCAGCGATTGTAACTGGTTTTAAGTCGGGTGATTGAGCTGATTTCTGTTTGTTCGTAGGTTCTTTTGAATCCTTAGTTTCCAGTTGTCCAAAATCAGGTTCATCCCAAACAAATAATGCATTTTTATTTGTTTCTAATTTCAAGGCTTGGCGAGTGTATTCATCGCCAGATTCTTTTGAAGAAACGTGATTCCAGTATCCAATGAAAATATTATCATAAACAACTTGCCCACTAGTAGGCTTATAAAACGTTAATTGATCCTCTTTCTGTTCCTTGTTTGTATAGGATAAGATAATTTCCTCTACATTATTTCCTGTCCCATCTGTTTCAGTTTCATAGGTAAGAGGATAGAAGTCAAATACTTCATTATTACCATAGCCTTTATCACTGTTATTTTTATATCGCTGTTTTACTTCTTTCATGATGGTATCTGTTTTTTCTAACTTCGATATTTCACCTAGTGTAAGAGGCTTCTTTTCTTGTGCATTTTCATGTTCTGGGTTGGTGTGGTCATAGTCTATAGGATAATCTAATATTAATGAAGCAATTTCATTATTTTTGATTAAATATAAATGATAGACACTAGCATCTTTTGCGTTATCAAGATCATCTGAATCGACTTCATACCAAATTTGGAGCTCTTTATTATCAATAATTGAATTTTCAACAGTTAATAATTTTCTTTCTTCTGGATCATCTTTCTTTGTTGTTGTAGATTGTCCATTATTTTCTTTTACCGTATTTTTTGTTGAACAAGCACTTAATAGAAAGATACAAATAAGTATCGTAGCTAGTGAGGTATATTTTTTCATATTGAAACCACCTTATATAAGATTAAGCATAAAATACTAGGTGACAAATAACTGCCACCTAGAAACGATATTATCTTGCTGTTGAGTGATTACCTGTGATAACTGTAGTTGTAACAACATAGTTATTGCCTTGTTTCACTACAAATACACCAACCGACATGTCAGTATATCCTTTTGCAGCAATATTAGAATAGTGCATGGCAGCCGATGTATTTCCAGCTAGATACGCAGCACGTTCTTCTTCAATGTATTGTTGGAACATTGCTTGTGCAATTAGCTTGGCTAACTCGCTTGAATCGCCATTCACTTTAGATGCTGAAATTGTAGACTGAGAAATATTTTCTGTTGTGTTCGCCATCTGTGTATCGCCTGTATTATAAGATAATTTGTATGTGCCATCTTCCAGATCGTTTTCTGGTCTAGCGTGGTCGAAATTGTACATTACCTCGACTGCACGAGAAGAGGTGCGATCACCGACTTTATCATCAGTCGTTAGATTCGTTTGATTGTACTTGTAATTCGCTTGTTCTGCTTGAACCATTTTAGCGAATTCTTCTGCTACCTTAGCTGTCAATTCAGCATCCGTTAATTCACGAGCTTGTTCAAGTGAAACGGCTGTATCATCTTTACTTACTTGATTCTTTATATCAGTAATTTTTTTATCAGTAGAAGATAAAATATTATCGATAATCGGATCGGTTGTAGTAGCTTTTTTCTTATACGTCACAGTAGTAGTGTAAGTTGTTATAGTGTCTCCGTTAGGTAGCGTTTCAACTGATTTTACTGACGTTGATTCTGATACTTTTTCATAATCTGTTAAGTCTGTGAGAACTTTTCCAGATTCGTCTACATTGATGGTTACATGTTTATCAGTATTTACATTTTTGTGATAAGTGATCGTCGTTGTATAGGTTGTCACTGTATCACCATTAGGTAACGTCTCTACTGTCTTAACGGCTTCCGATTCGGAAATCTTTGTGTAGCCAGTTAAATCAGTAATAACGTTGCCAGCTTCATCAATCGTGATCGTCACATGCTTATCTGTATTGTTCGTTTTACGATAAACAATTGTTGTAATTTGAGTCGTTACAGTGTCACCATTAGGCAAGGTTTCAACTGTCACGCTATTATCACGACTTAGCTCGATGTAATTCACTAAATCTGCTTCATCAATTGGATTTCCTGCCTCATCAATATGATAGGTTACGGATTTATCTGTATTGATTGTTTTATGGTAAGTAACGGTTGTTGTATAAGTGGTTATTGTGTTCCCATTTGGTAAGGTTTCAACTGTTTTAACCGCTTCTGATTCTGATACTTTTACATAGCCAGTTAAGTCAGTTAGTACGTTTCCAGCTTCATCAACGTTCACCGTCACATATTTATCTTCATTAGATGGCGCTGTTGTGCCACCATTATTTATTTCTGGCAATTCCTTCTCTGTGTTATTCGCTGTGTCGTTTGCATTTGTTACTGGTGTTTCATCTGGTAAATTTTCTACAACATTATTGGCGAAGTCTTTGATATCTTCAAAATCTTTTTTGCTTTGGTCGGCTTGTTGATCTAGTTGTGCAATTTGCTGATTCAGCTGTTCAATTTTATCTTTTAATGTCGTAATTTGTGTATCTAATTCTTTGAGACGTACTTCAAAATCAGCTAATTGTTTTTGAAGTTTTTTTGCTTCTTCTACTGTTGAAGCTATCACCGTTTCAGGCAAGCTATTTAATTGTGTTTCAGCTGTTACTAAAGCTGCTTGAGCAGCTTCTACATTCGCTCGTGCTGTGGCAAGTTCAGCTTCTACAGTTGTTAATTGTGTTGTTGCTCTATCGTAGTTAGTTTGAGCAGTTGTCAAGTTATCAGTGGCTACATTTAATTCATTTTGATAGGTTGTTAAATTGGCTTGAGCAGCATCCATTTCTAATTGTAATGCAGCTAGTTTTGCTTGAGCTGCTGCATCATTTGCAGTGGTTGCTTGTTCTGTTAAAGCATCCATTTGTGCTTGCACATCATTTACACGATTCTGAGCAGCATCTGCATTGGCTTGAGCAGTTGCAAGTGTCGTTTGTGCATTTTCTAGGGTTGTTTGAGCAGTGGCTTGAGCTGTCGTAGCCTCAGCTACTTTAGCTTCTGCATTTGTTACAGCAGCCAATTGAAGATCATAGGCTGTTTGTGCCTCTTCCACTTTTTGTTGCAAATCATCACGTTTCGCTTGTAAATCTAATAAAGTACCGTTATTGCTTTCATTAAGAGCTGCCAGTTCTTTTTCAACTTCCTCTTTCTCTTTTTCAACCTGTTCCTTATCCTTTTCAACTTCTTCCAGTTGAGATTCAGCCTGTTCTTTATCTGCTGTAGGATTTTTTGATGGCGTTGAAGGTTTAGTTATTGGAAGAGAAGCATTCGGTTTATTGTTAGTACCTGTATTGGTTTTAGCAGGTTGATTTGTTGTTGCTTGTCCAGCAAATGGCTGTGTTGTATCAATTTTATCATTGTTGTTAAGCTGTGTTTCGCTAATAACCTCTCCTGCTGCATTAGTCACAGTCATTTTGGAGCCAACAAAAGAAATCGTTGTTCCAACAGGTACAGAGTATTGAGAGCCTAACTCAAATCCATTAGCGGTCATTAGGGTTTCCCATTTTACGTTCACAGCGAGCGCAATATTATAGAAGGTATCTCCTTCAACAAATGTGTAGGATGATTGATTTTCTTTTAGTGTTGCTTTGATTGTTTCCACTGAATTAACTTGCCACTCAGCAGCTTGTACAGTTTCTGACTCTACTAAGAATGCTCCGCCAAATAATAAGGTAGAAAATAGCATTCCCTTAATCAGCCAGCCTTTCTTTCCTTTTACCATCTTAGCGCGGTATTTTTGTTCAGTTGCATTAACCATGTTCTTGTTCTTCGTATTTTTCATAAAATACTCACTCTCCTTTTAATATTTACTGTATTTTTTCTGAACAAGTACTATTATATCACGTTAACGTACTTTTAAGAACTATAAATAATAGTTAATCGTACTTTTGAGATGTGATATTTTGAGCAGAAACAGTTTAATCTTAGTTAAGAGGAAGACAAATTTAACATTAGAGGTGAATCCAATGCAGCTTGATAGTGAAGTGTCAAAAAGAATCAGAGAGATTCGCATCAGTAAAGGCATGAGTCAAGAAATACTAGCACAAAAGGCAGATATCAATTCAAATTTCTTAGGTCGAGTGGAACGAGGCGTTAGTAGCAATCTACAATTGAAAACTCTTGATAAGATAATTTCAGCCTTGGAAATTGATTATCCTACATTCTTCTCTTTCAATATAGAAACAGCAGATAAGAAAACAAGAATCATGAATAAGTTATCTTTATCTTCTCAGCAAGACGAGATTTTAGATGTCATTGATAGCATTTTAGACATTGAGAAAAACAAAAACAATTAAAGACGATGAGTTGGTAGAAGTTTGCATACGCAAGCTTCTTTTTTTACGTGTTTTACTTTTCCAACCTTATGTCTCTCTGTCATGTTCCATTCTGCCCTTTCGAGTTCGAACGATGCAATTTAGCAATTTTGTTTGATTGCCTACAAGGAATCAGGCGAGCCTTCGAATACTTCGTCCTTTCCATCAATCAAAAAAATTGCTGTGTCAATTGCGCCGAAAGCGAAAGAGCAAAATGAACCATTCATTGAAAGTTGATACATAAATTTTGAAAACTAAAAGAGAAGAGAAAATCGTCAGGATTGCATCCTAACAACCTGCGCCTCGGCTCGAAACAAAATGGATGGTCAAAAAGACAAAGAGAGGAAGATTAAGATGGAATTAGTAAGAGTAACAGAAGAAATGATGATGGAACAAGACGGAAAAAGAGTTGGCGGAGATAGTGATCATTGGATATATTTAACTAATTTGAAAGCTTACAATGAAGGATTTTTGTTAGGTGTGTATTTACACTTTCCATTTGACGAGGAAGACTTGGCACAAGCCTATCAAACGATTTGTGTGGGAAATGAGTTTGTAGATGAATTTAGTTATTCGTATGAAGAGTATTTTATTACTGATTATGATGTGCCATTTTCTGTAGGAGAGTATGATTTTCCTCAATCTTTAGCAGAAAGGTATGATAGTTTGGAAGAGTATATGGGTTATCCAGATGAAGTAGTTCGAGTGATTGCAGAAAATAGAGATGCTGAGGTAACTATTATTGAATTGGATGATACAGGAGTGAGCGATCATGAGAAGTTGGGATATGCTTTGGTAGATTTGGGATATTATGATATTCCTGAGCATTTGGCGAATTATATAGATTATGAAGCTCTTGGGAGAGATTATGATTTTGGGACTAGTGGAGAGTTTGTAGATAGATATTACATCGAATATATGTAGAAAATATTTATACAAATTGATACATCATTATATATGTAAACTTTTTGAAAGGCTATGCATTCATTTTGCTTAGTCTTCTTATCTTAAATGATTAAAATATAAGGAAAAAGTCTTTTGAATACGGTATCATATAGATACAATGAAAAATAAGCGAGGAGTGTAAGGTAGATGAGTGAAATAGCTGTGAATTTATCAGAACAGGAATATGAAGTATTTGATATTTCCCAAAAAACAGAGTTGGTTTTCAAAAATAAAAATTTCATATTTGGGAAAAATGGTGCGGGTAAGTCGACATTATGTAAATTAGTTGAAACTCAATTCACTAAAACTCATAATGTCTTTATTTTTTCTGGTTTTGAGAATATTTTAATTGATAATAAGCTTGATGCGGTTGTTTTAGGAAAGGAAAATACTCAAATACAAAAAACACTACTTGCTCTTGAAAAACAAATAGATGAATTATATTCAAAAAAGCAAGATAAAGAATTATTACTGAAACAACTTCAATGGGGTGCCAGTTATCAAGAAGAAGGGATAGAAAAACATGAGTTGTTATTAGAAAAAGAACGCACTTGTTTAGACTATCAAAAAAAGGAGCGAGAAATTGATAAGTATTGCAAAGATCAAGCCAGAATATTAAAAAGTCAAGATAAACCTCAAATTACTAAACCTATTTATAATAAACAGGATTTTATTCAGGATATTCCTAATAAATGCATATTAAACGAAGAGAAAAAACAAGAATTCGAAAAAATATTAGCGGAAAAAGCTAAAGAAGTAGTTCAAAAATTTAGTTTTCCTAAGTTTGATTTGGAGGGATTACTAAAAGAAACAAACAGTGTGTTACAGAAACGAGTGAAGGAAACAATAATAATAGAAGAATTAAAAGATGAACCAGATAAGCAGGCTTTTGCTAAGCGAGGCTTAGAAATTCATAAGGACACTGATTCATGTGCTTTTTGTGGAAATGAAATTACTAAAGCAAGAACTGAGAAACTACAAAGTTATTTTTCTGTTAATGAAGTTCGAGAATTGGAAGAGGAAATACAAACTCTTAATGATAAAATGAGTCAAAATTTGATTAATCTTAATAGTATTAATAATATAGAAGAAGTGCTCTTCTATGAAAAATTTCTTGAAAGAGTTAAAAATAGTAATTTAGAAATAAAAGAAAAGAAAGCAGAGTACAACCTATTTTTTCAAAAACTGCAAAATAAATTAGATGAAAAAGCAAGAAACTTATTTGGATGTGTTGATATAGTATTAAACGAAGTTCCAGAACCTTTTAGTATATATGAGGAAGAAATTAACAGTATAGTAGAGGATAATAACAATTTTACTCAAAATTTAAGTATTGAGCAAGATGCAGCAAAAACAAATTTAAGGTTACACTATGTTGCGGAATACTTAGAACAGAAAAGCGAATATAAAGAAAATTGGATAGGTTATGAGGGAGAACGAAATTTACTCCATGTTTTAGAAGGATTAAAAGAAGCTGCGGAAACCATGGTAGATTCAAAAATTTTAGAAATTACAGGTGATTCAGTTCAAACAAAAGATACACTATTATTCTTAGAAAGTGAAATAACAAAAAAATAAATGAAAAAAAAGAACTTCTAAAGGAAACAAAAGATACATCTAAGTCTGTAGATAATATAAATATGAAGTTAAAAGGGACTGGAAAAAATAACCTTGAGCTGTGTCTTGTTAAAGAAGAAGATAAAGTGGAGCATTATCTAATTAAAGATGGAGAAAAAGTCCGCGATATTAATAAGATATCTACTGGTGAAAAAAATATAATAGCATTTTTATACTTTTTAGAAAGTTTAAGTGATATTGAGATTCAAAACTCTAAGCCTAAAATAATTATTTTAGATGATCCGATGAACTCGAATGACGATACAATGCAATATTTGATAATTACAGAATTGCAGAAATTATATCAAGGTTCTAAGTACAAAGATAAGTTTAACTTAAATAAAGATATCTTCGTTTGTCTTACACATAATGCGCATTTTTATATAAATGTTCAACCCCATGGAAACTTTAAAGACAAGAAGTTGGATAAGACAACTGGTAAAATGATAGAAGTATCAAAATATGATAAAAATAATTTTTACAGAATAGAGGATCGAAATTTCAGAAAAATAATGTCTGAAAAAGAAGATTTAAACACTCATTATGAATATTTATGGATAGAGCTAGCCGAGTTATATAATAGGAACTTATTAAATTCAATGCTTAATTCAATGAGACGAATTATTGAAACCTATATAAAGTTTAATAAGATAAACCAAGTTAGTTTTTATGAGAATAAAGAGGAACATATGAAAATATTTAACGTTAACTCGCATTCTATAGATGATTTATCTGCTGAAACAATTGGAAAGACTAAGAAAGAGTTGTTGAGTATGTTTGAACAAGTATTTATTGATAATAAAGCTGAAGATCATTTTAAGACTTATTGGAGAATTGAATCCTAATAATTAATAAATCCAAAATACTATTAGATCAGCTGAAATTATTGGAATGGTAAAGAAAATTAATGATTTGTAAGTCGGAGTTAACTATTCTAAAGTGATAAATGAATTTTTTTATATTAAAGATTATTAAAATATAAGTGAAATTGAAATAATTAAACAAAATATCAAAGATAACTTAAAAATTTGAATTAATTTTGCGTGTTGTAACAAAAAAGGAGATGGATTAATGTTTGATTATAATGCTTATCTACAAAAAAATGATTCAATGTCTTTCGAAGAATCATTGGAAATTTACAACTCTATTTTTAATATACTGGAATGCAAGGACGAATACTTACATGAGCTATGGAAAGAAGTCATAGATTCAGCTTTAGTCTATTCTAATATGAGAACTAACTGGAATTATTTTTCTAGAGAAGAGAAACAGGAAAAGGATAAATTAAGAACTAGCTATCACAACACTTTTATGATCAATTTAAGGGCGTTTCATAAGTTAGCTGAACAATTAGAACTAGATACTAGTTGGAAAGAAAAAATCGGTTCATCAGAAGATAGAAAACGCTGGGGAGATTTTGCTGGATATCTCTTATGTCTTGAAAATATTAGAGCGAGATAAAAAATAAATAATTTCCGACGCTAAGTTTATGTACTTAGTAGTAAATTCTTATTAAATGAAACGAAAGGAAGACTGATTCTTCATGAACAATATAAAATTAATTTCATCAAAACCATTTTCTGCAACCTCAAAAGTATTGAAGGAAAAACTAGAAGAAAAGATAAAGATACACAAAACACCTACTACGTATGATAATACAGAAGCCTCATTATTATGGATTATACGTGGTGGGATTGACTATTTTGATGGTTTAAATGATAAGTTCTTAGGAGATGGAAATGCATCAGGTATTCCAAGTATAGAAGCAGATCACTTTGCGAATAATATTTATCGATTAATCAACGCATTAGATTATTTAGGAAGACTTTGGAAAGTAAAAGTTGAAAAAAATGATGAATTAAAATTGTTATTAGATATTCGTACATTAATTGTTCATTCAGGTGAGCAATTAACTAAGTTGGAATCATTAGAGTTAAAAGGCTATAAAGATAGCCAATTAGGGCGAATATTTAGTCGTAGAGATCGTAATCCGTTTCATTTTTTTAATGAGTTTTCTAATATGGATTATTGTATTCAAATATGGAATGATAAGCACGATAAAACAAAAAAATATAACTTATCAAAAGTTGACCATCATATAGATAATGAAAGTTACTATGATGTAGACATTTATTTGAAGATGACAGATGTGAGAGATATCATCCTGTGTCATGTTGAAAAGTTTCTTGATTGTGATAGTGAATCAAGAGTAAAAGAGAAATCAAAAGCGCTACCTAATATAAAAAGTAAAGTGGTTAATGAAGAAGTAGGTAGTATTGATTTTGATAAAATTGCTGATTTAGTTTCAAAAGATTTAAGAGGTGGCTATTTTAAAGAAAACGGTATGGATCATTGGAATGGATTCGGGTTAAAAAGACTTTATGAGTATTCTCAAAGGCGTTTGGGTATTTCAGATGAAGTTAAAAATATTATTAAAGAAAGAATAAATGCAAGGATATCGAAATATTGGGACGACTATCAAAATGAGGATCTAACAGATGATGAGTTGCCTGATTTAGATGTTAGAACGTTGTTTTCAGAGTTCACACCTAAAATTGAAATGGATGGGGGAAAATTATTCAACCATGTTGCTCCATTTTTCAATACAAAAAACCAACATGATGCAACTGATATAGATTATTTAGCTCAATTTATTAATGAGGTAGAGAAGGCTTTAGGAAAGAAATTACTTCTAGAGCAGTCGGTTGATAGCTTAGTATGCGAATATTTTGTTCAATCAATCCAAGTAAAAATTGATAGTTAGAAATTCAGTAGGAAAAGCATGCTCTTTTGATGGAATTTGGTAATGGAGGGATAAGCTTATGGGGAGAAATGAAGAATTAGAAGAGATCATTCGCGAATTGTTCTATCAAAACACAGAAGGTGAATATTGGGACTTCAAGGAGTTTCCTTATTTTTATGAAGGTCAAGACAAGGCAGAGATAAATAAAAAGAAAAATGATTTATTACATGACATAATTTGCATGGCAAACAATCTGGGTAATCATGAAGCCTATTTAATAATGGGAATATCCGATAATCCTGTTGAAATTATAGGAGTTGAAAAGTATTTAGGTAGGTGGACTCAGGAAAAGTATCTCGATTTTATTCATAGTAAGAAATGGGCAGGAGATTATATTCCAGCGTTGGAGTTAAGAACAATAACCAATGGAGTTGGTGCAGAATTAGACATTTTAGTAGTTCATAAATCTCAAAGAGTTCCTTTTTATCTTAAAGAAAAATATCAAAGTGTACAACCTAATCAAATTTATGTTCGAAAAGGTGCGAAAAATACTTCGATCAATAAACAAGCTGAAATTCAAGACATTGAAAAATTATGGGAATTTAGATTTGGATTAATCCCTTATCCAAAAGAAAGAGTATTTAATTATATTAAGGATACTGACTCTTGGATAAAAATGAAAAGTAGTTATGAGGGGATGTCATGGTACTATGAAAAATTTCCTGAGTATACAATTGAATTTTATGATGACCCTGAAAATGAAGATTTAAGGACACCACCTTTCGCCTTGATGCATACTAATGCAAGAAGTTCATGGCATATTTTGAGGGTAAAGTATCATCAAACGATACTTTTAGAATTTTCAGCACATTATATTGATGAAGCTCGAGGTATAGCAGTACATCCCAAAAGCTCATCTCTTGAGTTGTTTGACAGTTACCCAAAAAGTGAGTATGTAAATTCATACTATTATTATTTTGAAGATTCACCAGAAATAGGATTAATGTGGTTATTAAAATCATTGATTAATCATGATAATGGTGCTTGGTCTAGGCATTTAAGTATGATTCCTGTTTTTGAAAATTTACAACAAAAAGAATCCATTGAAAAATTAATTAATAGTGATACCGGAAAGCATCAAGAATTAGTCTTTGAAAGTAAAGAAAAATGCTATGTTGGTTATAACAACAATCTTTCTGATGCAGACCAAGAATATGCTCGAATCGATATGGCAACAACCTTGATGGTTAAAGCAGTCTTAAATGAATATAAAATTGAACAATTCTACCAATAAATGAAAACCACGTGTTTATGAAGTATGATATCTATAATATTTCTTATTTAAAAAAATAGAATCACACAAAAATTCCCTGCCAAGTATTATCTTAGCAGGGTTTTATTTTGGTAGGGAAAATGGTAGGGAACCATATCATTTTCAATGAAAATCAAGCATTTCATAAGTTGAAAAACGTTGATTTATCGGCATTCCCCATTCATATTATGTTGGCTCTTTATTCCCACTCAACAGTAGCAGGTGGCTTACTCGTAATATCATAAACAATCCGATTCACATGATCCACTTCATTCACGATTCTCACAGAAATCTTCTGCAAAACATCCCAAGGAATTCTAGCAAAATCAGCTGTCATCCCATCAATCGAAGTCACTGCACGAATGCCCACAGTATAATCATACGTACGGCCATCACCCATCACACCCACACTACGGATACCAGGTAACACAGTAAAGTACTGCCAAATATCACGATCTAAACCAGCATTGGCAATCTCTTCACGTAAAATCGCATCAGAGTTACGCACGATTTCTAATTTATCTTCGGTAATTTCACCAAGCACACGAATCCCTAAACCAGGACCAGGGAACGGTTGGCGCCAAACAAGCGCTTCAGGCATTCCTAATTCAATTCCCAATTCACGAACTTCATCTTTAAATAAAGTATTCAACGGTTCAATCAATTCAAATTGCATATCTTCCGGCAATCCGCCCACGTTATGGTGAGATTTGATTGTTTGCGCTGTTTCAGTGCCGCTTTCTACGATATCTGTATAAAGCGTTCCTTGTGCTAGGAAGTCGATGCCATCAAGTTTTGTTGCTTCATCGTCAAAAAGATAAACAAATTCATTTCCAATGATTTTACGTTTTTTCTCTGGATCAGAAACGCCAGCTAATTTATCTAAGAAGCGTTTTTTCGCATCTACTTTAATGATGTTTAAGCCAAATTTCCCACCTAAACTATCCATTACTTGTTCTGCTTCACCTTTACGCAATAAACCATGATCCACAAAGATACAAGTTAATTGATCGCCGATGGCTTTTTGTAAAAGCACCCCAACAACGCTTGAATCCACGCCGCCTGAAAGGCCAAGAAGGACTTTTTTATTGCCGACTTGTTCACGGATTTTGTTGATTTCCATTTCGATGAAGTTGCCCATTGTCCAGTCGCCTTCGCAATGACAAATATCAAAAGTAAAGTGACGTAATAAGTCGTTGCCATATTCAGAATGACGAACTTCTGGATGGAATTGCACACCGTAAAGGTTGCGGTCTGTATTTTGAACGGCTGCAAATGGACAATCTGCACTAGTTGCGACCGTTTCAAAGCTATCAGGAATGGCAGCGACTAGGTCACCATGACTCATCCAAGCGATTTGTTTTTCAGGTGTTCCTTTGAAAATAGGTGAATCAGGAATCAAAAGTGATAGCTCTGACTTGCCGTATTCACGGTTGCCAGCAGGTTCAACTTTTCCACCTAAATTATGCATCATTAGTTGCATACCGTAACAAATCCCTAGAATTGGAATGCCTAATTCATAAATTTCAGGGTCGATACTAAACGCATTTTCATCATACACACTATTTGGGCCACCAGAGAAAATAATTCCTTTTGGCGCTATTTCGCGAATTTCATCCGCTGTGATTCGGTGGCTCAATAATTCTGAGAACACGCCAAATTCACGAATACGTCGAGTAATCAATTGGTTATATTGACTACCAAAGTCTAAAACAATAATTTTTTCGACAGTTGTCAAATCGGCAACATTGGTCACATTTATTACCCCTATCCATTTAGATTTATCTAATAAGAGGTTGTAAAAAAAGCGTTTAGGTTCGAGCGTAGAAGGAACAACACGCAAATGTTGCGTCTTGTACTTTTCAACATCAAATCGCTATGCTCTTTGTGTTTCAAAGCAAGAAACCTGCATTTTTTACACCGTTTATGGAGAATTTTCCGTTAGGAAAATTCTGACCCCTTTAGAATCAAGTTAAGTGTTACTTTGTGATCTAGCTTCACGAACTAGTGCTTCGGAAAAAAGATGAAAAAGGCTAGTGACAAAAAGCGTCACAATCAGTTTTCCCTATTTTTCTGTCAGCACTGAACGAGTTCGTTAGCCTTATTTTTGATCTAGCTCCATGAAGCAATCCACAAGGAAAATAGACAATCTTCATGCGGATTAAACGCTTCATTCCGCTTTTCCTAGTATTTCCGCATAAATATCTCATCAATAATATGATTTTCAGTCTTATGAAGTATAATATCCGCTCTGCCTCGTGTTGGCAAGATATATTCCTCTAAGTTTTTCAGATTCACATTTTTCCAAACTTCTTTAGCCATCGCAAAGGCATCTTCTCGATTACCGATCGCATATTGATAATAGTAATTATCCGGATCAAGAAAGGCTGTATCGAGTAAAGCGCCGAAACGTTCGAGATACCATTTTTCGATTAGTTTTGGATCGGCGTCCACAAAGACGGAAAAGTCAAAGAAGTCGCTGACGTAAATTTGCTGATTAGCAGGTAATTGTAGTGTATTGATTCCTTCAACAATCAGAATATCTGGTTGCTGGATCACTTCATATTCACCTTCCACAATATCATAAACACTGTGAGAATAAAGTGGTGCTTTGATTTCTTCTTGGCTGTTTTTGACTTGGTTTAAAAAGTCGATCAACTTTTCCATGTCATAGCTTTCAGGAAATCCTTTACGATCCATAATGCCTTTTGCTTCCAACACTTTATTTGGATATAAAAAACCATCTGTCGTGATCAGTTGGACATTGCGGCGTTTAAAGGTTCTGGATAAAATCAACTGTAGTAAGCGGGCGGTGGTACTTTTCCCGACAGCCACACTACCAGCGATTCCGATGATAAAAGGTGGAACAGGAACATACTCATGCAAAAATAGCCCTTTGCTAACAGTCAAAGACTCAAATTCTTTCATATATAAATGAATTAGATGGGTCAGCGGCACATAAATGTCCTGCACATCCTGTAATGAAATCTGATCATTGAAGCCTTTAATATCTTCTAATTCTTCTTCTGTCAGCGGCGCTTTGCCGTTATGATAGAAGCCCTGCCATTCCTTTCTAGAAATGGGGTAGTAATTCATTTTATCGTCCATCGGTTCCTCCACCAAAGCCAGCATTTCTTTCTGTGCTTATTATAACATAGAACTCTTTTTCTTATTTAATAAATTCTTATTTAAACGCACAAAAAAGAGCATTCTCATTCAACTTTTCTTCGAACTAGGAACTTGACTATACAGTTGTCCCTGAAATTAAAGCATACAAAGAAGAACTAATATGGACTCTAATAGAGAGATTATGGAATGAGAAGACATAATTTTATTCTATATTTCTTTGTATTTTTTAGTATACAAAACACCGTATGAAGTTTCATCAAAAAAATGAGTTGTTTATAGAAATAGGCAGTGAAATCTAAGTGTCAAAAAATATACTTTACTAGAAACATAATGAAATAAAATTGTTAAAAAAAATTGATAATATATGTATAAGCTCAAGATATTTGATGAGCACTATAAACTACAGAAAGGAAGGTAACAAATGAAGAAATCCATTTTAGTAATATATGGATTATTAGTGGTAGCTTTTTTGGGAATAGCTAATGATGCATACGCAAATACTCCCGCTATATTGGATTATACAGCAACGATACTACATACTGAAAATCAACTCGACGAAAAAAAATCATATTTTGATTTATTAGTTACTCCGGGAGAAAAACAACAAGTATCCATTAAGCTTAGTAATACAAGTGATAAAATGATTAAATTAAAAGTTCATCCCAATACTGCCAAAACAACTTCAAACGGAACGGTTGATTATTCTGGAATGGAGTTGGAGAATACGCCTAACTTATTTGCATCATTTGAAGAAATTACATCTGAAGAGCAAGTGGTTGAAATATCTGGAAATTCAGAAAAAATAGTAACATTTCATATTAAAGTACCAGAAAATCCGTTTGAAGGTGTCATTTTAGGTGGTTTCTATATTCAAGAAGTTGAAGGAGAAGAATCCATTAGTTCAAAAGAAGGAATACACATAAAAAATCAATTTTCAATGATAATAGGCTGTCAGATTAGAGTGTCAAAAGATAGTGTTGAGAAAAATTTTTCTTTAGAGAAAGTCTATTTAGATAATTATGGAGGTTATTTTACTGTTGTTGCGGATATTCACAATAATGCGCCACAATTGATTTCTTTTTACTCTTTATCCGGAGAAATTCAAAATGACCAAGAAAAAATTGTTCATAAATTTCAAAAAGATACATTTTCTATGGCACCTAATAGCATCTTCAGTTTGCCAGAACGGATAGATGCATCTGAACTAAAACCTGGTGAGTACGTTATGAAAATAAAGATACACTCACGTGGAAAAGAACAGTGGCAATTGCAAAAGAAATTTACTATTCAAGAAGATAATAAAAATAAAATATTGAAGCAGAGTATTGAGAATGAACAGTCCCAAATAAATTGGTTGTTACTTCTTTTAGTAGCTATACTAAGTTTCGCTTGTTTGCTTTTCTTTATAATATCAAAAAAATATTAATATATTCAGGAGGATATCAAGCATGAAAAAAATTATATTACCATTATTATTTCTAGGTTGTGCATTTTTAGGCAATCAGCAAGTAATGGCAGCAGATTCAGTAATGACAGAAGGCGTGGCGACACTTGAAGCTTTAGACGAAGAGGAAGCAGGAGTAGTGGGTCCAATAATGCCAGATCCAGACAACCCAGGAGGTACAGGACAGACGGGACTTTTGACGATCGACGCAGTTCCACAATTTAATTTCAAAGGAACAGGATTGTCTGGAATATTCACTGATACGTTAACTAATAGTCAAATAGCAGCAAATTATGTTCGCAATGCACAAGTTACCGATCGAAGAGGAACCGCAGAAGGCTGGAGTTTGGGACTAAATATTTCGCCATTTAAAAGTAATGGCACTGCTCTTAAGGGGATGACCTTAACGATACCTGTTTCAGTTGTTCCTGTAGATGGGAATACATCAGCTGAGCCAAGTTTAGTAAATAATATTCAAGGAATTGTTGATACAACGAGTGGTCTTGACGCAGGGCCAATTGTGGTAGCCGAACAGGGTGAAGGATTAGGAACTTGGCTTACAGAATTTCAAGTTGCAGAAGCAGTAATTAGTGATGGAAATGCTGCTGGGGCGTACACTAGCACGTTTACATGGTCATTGTCAGCATTACCTATTGGCGAATAAAATTGATTAATCATAAAATCACAAATAGTACATTTTAAAATTAAGGAGATTAAGGATGAGGTTATTAAAAAACTATTTGCTCTGGATACTATTTTTTATGCCTATTTTCTCATTTGAACAACAGGCTGAAGCCACAACAAGTATTCCTGATAGAGTTTCTCTAAATGGTATATTCTCGACCGATGTAGGCGTTTCAGGTAATTCCGCTGCTTTAATAGATGATGTAGCAATTATTACTAATGGATTGGCCAGTCAAGTTGGAGCTTTATGGAGTACACAAGAGAATTTGTTGGATTTTAAACAAGATTTTAATATGGTATCTTATGTAAATCAGGGAGATGCGGCCGCTTCTTCAGGCGATGGATTAGTATTTTTGTTAAAAAGTGCTAATAATACCAGTAATTGGTTCACTTATTCTGGCGCTTCTATGGGAGCTCTAGGAGAAAATAAGTACCAAGGAGCACTCGGGCTACCTAACTCTATTGGGGTTGAATTTGACTTGTATGGAAATAAGTCCTCAGCAGATGGTTTTTTTGATAATGGAATTACTGGTACATATAATAATAATCATATTGCAGTCGTTTATCCAGGAACTTTAGAAGGATATACAGATAACTTTAATATATTTGGATCTACACGTTATGTTAAGCATGATTCGTTAATCACAAACGTAAATCTAGCCAGCGGTAATTGGACTAGGGTAGAATTAAATTGGGAAACGAATGAGCAAGATTATACAAAAGGAATATTAACTTTTAAAATAAATGATCAAATGCCAATACAAATTAGTTCTGCGCATTTAAATTCTCAAATTTTTCAAAATGGAGTAGTGTCAGAAGCCTTTTGGGGATTTACAGGCTCAACAGGCCCAACTTATAAAGCAGATCAAAGAGTAATTTTTGAAAGAGTTCCCGGCTTGGTCAATGCTGATACATCCATAAAAATGTTTGATAGAGCAGGACAAGAAATTTTAAATCAAGCTACAGTAAATGGTGGTTCTGAAGTAACAATTGCTATCGAAGCTGAATGGCTAGGAGGGAAGCAAAATTGGACAGATATTGATCTAGCTACTGTTATCCCAAGTGGTGTGGTTTTGCTTGATGATACGACTAAAGTAAATGGTACAGCAATAGATGATAGCCTTGTTTGGGAAGGGAATATTTTAACTATTAAATCTGGGATTATTCCTGATTTGGGAGGACATGATAGTAATACAATTAACAAAGCTTCTATTACATTTAAAGTCCGAATCATAAATGACACTTTTCAATCACAAACTATAACAAGTAGAATGGTTGGGCGAAATGCGGTCTATGAAGCAACTCCTTTTAGTTTTAATACAAAAAATATCACTATAGGAGCGATGATTAACTCTCATGAAGATGGTGAAGTTATTCTTGATAATAGTATTGACTCATTTATAGTAGAATTTGGTTGGAACAATGAAAATCGTGTTCCGTTAGCTCATGCTATAAAGTTAGAGCAGAATGGTCAATTTGAAATGATTACAGAATTTGAAGAAACAGCAACGGAGATAAATGGTAGTTTTACATACAACATACTTGAGCAATTTCTTCAATTACCTTATGGTATGTTTAAACTTCATTATTCTATCACTAATCAAGAAACGGGAGAAGTTTCTTCAGCGGTAATTGTATTATATAAACAGAATGCACCAACAGTAACTATATCGCCTTTAGAGAATCAATCAATTTTCACTATTGGAGAAAAAATTCCCTTAAAAGTATCTATTTCAGATTATGATAGTGAGTCAATTAAACTGATAGGACAGCTTTCAGATAATCAAAAGATTGATTTTGGTACTTATCAAATATTGCAATCAGAAGAAAATAATATAGAACTCGAGCTTGATACTTCAAATGTACCAATTGGGAAATATGATTTTAAACTCTGGGCAGTAGATACTGAAGGAAATGAATCTGACTTTTTTGCTTTAAATGACATTTATATTCAAGGGAAGTTATCATTTGCGTCAATTCCTTCTTCTTTTAATAGTGACTCTATTAAGATTGGAGGTAGTGATAAGAAAGTAGAAGGTATGGGACCTATCATCATTTCTGATCAACGCTTACTCGATCGAGAGTGGAAATTGCAAGTGAATCTAGTAAATTCAAACTTTATTAATAAAAATAATTTTATAGGTCAAAATCATTATGCGCATGATTCCTTTTTTTACTATAAAAATAATGGAGAAAAGTTTGTAATATCGACTAACCCAATCGAAATTTTACAGAGCAATGAAGGAACAAGTGACGAGTACATCTTAAATCAAGATGGAGAAAATGGATTCTATTTTAGCCCCAATAATTCAATGCTTTCAGGAACTTATGGAGGAATTGTTAAGTGGAGCTTATTATCAACACCAATATGATACAGGAATAGAAGCATTCAGCTTATTTTTAGGAGCTGAATGCTTTTATTCCTGCCATGCGTTTAGTTATATTCATATATGTTTTTGCAACCATGATGTATAAAAATTTTGGATATTAGATAGTTGCTCCTTCGTAGGAAATACAGAACAGCATAGGATATTTTTATGGCTTCCTTCAAGTAGTGGTTGATCAGTTAGTAGTAAGTCGTATGTTTTAAAATTTTGTTGGGTAATAGAAGTCTGTTTTTCATAGAGAATGGTAATAGATAATTTTTCTGAAAAATGTTCTTTTAGAAATTGTTCCATCCAATGATTGTGGTATATATCCGTATAAAAATAGATTCCGACACTCATTTTAGGATTGAATTTATATAAAGCATTTTGAAGTTCAGACCAATTCAATAGTAGATAGTACACAAATTCATGAGATTTTTCCAAATGAGTGTATGATAAAATTTCTCTTACATCATCTTTTATTGAGTTGAAAAAAGAAGGATAATAGTCTGTCATTGAATTTAAAAAAAATTTATATCTTGAAAAAAGTACATATTCAGTACCGTATGTAAGAGTTGTGAAATTATATAAGGTCAGCAGAAGATTATCATAATTTGTACATTTAATTTTTAAAGTGTCACAAAGGTAGTCGATTAGTGTATTTAATTTCTTTAGGGTTTTGAACTTATTTTTATCAAGCTTAGTTGATGCAATCAAGTCATTGTAAGAAAGCATAAAATCATTATTATTGATGATTGATTCTATTCTAAAAATTAAATCATGAGTTAAATTAACATTAAATGCACGCTTAAAAGGGATTTTTAAATGTGAAAATTCTGGGAAAAATAGTAACTCTTGATCAACAACATCAAATTGATGTATTTGCTTAAATCTAAGCAAGGTACTGTATACATAGAAATTAAATTTATCAATATCTAAAAGGTTTAGTGGCACAGTGTGAGGTGATAATGAAAACGTTTTAAAAAGATCGCCAAGTATTTCTAATTGATCTTGTCGAAGTATCTGTTTAGAAGTCAGATAATATTCTTTTAAAAAATATGTGTTAAAGGTAATGATGCTCCCTTCATCTCCTACGAACATAACTGCAGAAGTATCTATTTCAAAATTATAATCTGAACGTAAGTGAGAATTAACACGTCGAATCAATCTTCTTAGTGTAGATTTACTAATGAAAAGTTCTGTAGAAAGGGATTCTAATGAGTCAAAAGAGCGAGTAATCAATTTGTGAAGTAGAGAAAATTCTAGACAGTTTTTTAGAAAACAAGAGTAAATATACTCTATATTAGTGTTATTTGGAAAAAAAAGTATATATTCATAATTTGGTGTTTTTATTATTTTACAAGGATGTATCATTTCGTTGATGTCAGAAATATCTTTTAATAAAGTAACTGTATTATAATTTAAATCTTCTTGTATATGGTTTAATCTTTTAGCTTGATAAACAAATAAGTAATCTACTAATTTTAAGCGTCTTTGCAAAGGCACAGAGAGAATATTGCGCATAGGGAAGTCTCCTCCTGAATTTTCCGAAATATTTACTGGACAACTAAAGGCATTTTTTTAGTGAAGTAACTATGTTTATTCTATATCAAATAGGTATAACAATAAAATGATTTGTGCTTTTTGAAAAGTAATTTTCATCTAAAAAAATATACAAGGTTTCTAGGTATAAAAAAATTATTATTCTGTTGTAGTTGTATTTAAAAAAAACGATTTTATCATAATGAGTGATTTTTTTACATGAAAATGATATTTATGTCAAAAAATTTATTTATTTATATATATTTTGGCACAAAATCTTTTGGTGATTATATTAATATTACTATATTAGAGAAGTGGAAATAAGGAAAGGATTA
This sequence comes from Enterococcus sp. 4G2_DIV0659, assembly GCF_002140715.2. Classification (NCBI taxonomy): domain Bacteria; kingdom Bacillati; phylum Bacillota; class Bacilli; order Lactobacillales; family Enterococcaceae; genus Enterococcus; species Candidatus Enterococcus mansonii. Next base: position 2,093,174 of record NZ_NGLE02000001.1, read on the forward strand.
TGGAATTAAACATAGAAAAATACTAAAGATGCAAATAAAATTAAAGCTTTTGGAAAAATATTTTAATTTTAGAAGGTGTTGAAAGATTGATTCTCAATAAAGAAAATATATTAAATCTTTTAGAAAAGAAAGATAGAATACTATGCCATATTCTAGAATATGTTAGCACAGCTACAGCTTGTGAGTTGAGTTATGAAGAATTAGTTAAAGTAGTTGATTTATCAGCAGTCACTTTAAGTGAAGTAATAAAAGAGCTGGGTGATGAAATTGATCAGCTTGAAGTCGAAGATTATTTGGAGGTAAGTGTACTTAGTAAGAATATTTATTATTTTAAAAAAGGGAAAAATTTTTCTTTAGATTTATTTTTTAGCAAGATGATGAACAAAAGCACTTATTTTCAAATATTACAAGATTTATTTTATGGTAAAACAATAACTACGGAAAAATATGTCCAAGAATTTTTTATAAGTAGTTCATCTTTAGCTAGAAAATTTAGATACTTAAGATCATTTAGTCAAGAATTAGGAATGAAAATAATTAAAAGAAGTGGGGTATTTTACTTAAGTGGAAATGAAGAACGGATACGTTATTTCTACTATTTACTGTTTCGTGTTAGTCGAAGCTTTCCCAAAGCTGGAATGATGTCATCAAAAGTAGGTGAGTCATTAAAAATAATAGATCCTAAAATAACTCAAAATTCCATAGACTGTTTTCTTCTATATTTTAATATCAGCAAATTACGAGCTTCTAAAGGATATGTGATTGAATCGGATAGTAGTGAATTTATGGTTGTTAATAGATTGATAACAAAAGAAAAATTTTCGAATATTGTACGTAAAAACTATCAACTAATGATATCAGAAGATGCTATGGAGAAGGAGATAGCCAATTTATATTTTTTTATCAGTACAAATAATTTGCTTGATATGAAGACAGTGTTAAATGTTTCTGCATATTTAACACCTAGCACGCTCAATGATAAAGCTTTTGAAATGGCGAATCTGATTATTTACCAAATGGCGCTTTTTTTAGATATAGAGTTTCATCCAGATGAATATTTTTACCTAATTGCTAACTTGTATTTGATTTTAAAAAAACAAGCCCTTTTTTGTGTGTCTGCTGATCTTGATTATAGTCTAGCGATAGGATCATCAAAAGTATATGAACTTTATTCTAGATTTACAAAATACTTTGAAGAGAATACTCGAAAAAAAAATCCATTAAGTATAGGAACTTTGAAAGTACTTTTTAATGAAGTGTTAAAAAAAAAAGGAGTGGGATTAAAGATACTAGTTTATAGTAAATTTGGTGATAGAAATAAAGAGATTATAGAAGAAAAACTTTCGGAATTAATTTTTTATCCTATTACCTTTCTGAATACATTTTCTGATCAACCAAACATTATTGTAACAGATTATCATTTAGAAAGTACTGGTAAAACTGCTGTTTTTATTATTGAGAACTATTCAATTTACGGAGATTTAGGACGAGTTGTTCAAAGCATTAATACTAATTATTTTAATATTGAAAAGGAGGATACTTTAAATGAAGATAGGAATCATTAATTTATCAGAAAAATACGATTTAAATTATAAGGATAAATATACCAAAAAAGGAATAAGATTTATTCATTTATATTTAGACTCTCAAGAAAACCAACCATTAGAACATATGGATGCCGTTTTTATATATGATAAGAATGGATCAGATATTCGCGAATATTGCAATTGTATTTTGGAAATTCGAAAAAGGGGAATGTTTCCAATAATGCTTATGGTTAATGATTTATCTAATGTAGATCGCTTGATTTTATTAAAATTGGGAATAAACGGTTTTGTGGATTTAGACTATAATTTAGAAGAACTTATGCTGATTACAGAAAATAATTCAAATTTAAAACTTAACATTGCAGATGAAGAGAATGAAAAAGTGATTTTTCAAGTAGATGATAGAAATCGAAGCGCAATTTTAAATGGAAAAATGGAAATTTATTTAACAAAAATCGAATATAAATTACTGTCGATAATTTCATCTGATATAACAAAGGTTTTCACTTATGAAAAATTATTTAATGAGATTTGGGATTGCGAATTTAGTCAAATCAACACTAGCTTAAAGGATATAAAACCGAAAGTTGCAAATGTTGTCTTTAGTTTGCGAACGAAACTCAAATTAGCTGGAGCAGATCATAATTATATTCAAACAGTACGTTCAATAGGATATAAATTTTGTGATCGAGCGGATATAAATTTAAATTCTTAACGACTTAATTTGTAAATAAATGAGAAGTTAAATTTTGATAATGTAAATTGCTAACTGTGTTCTTTAGCTTTTGCTAAAGAACTTTTTGAGGCGATCATTTTTTTTAGATTATTTTATTGCAGTATTACTTTAAATGAACGATTTCTGCTTTACAAAATGGTAGGTGTCAAAACCTTTATTTTGTACTTAATTTTTTGCCACAGAATAAGAATGTTTTTATTTTATAATAAATAGTATAGAAATCTATATTTAGAAACAATTAATTGTGATGTAAGAGTGAACTCTAATTTTTAAATTAAGAAGGAGGATTGTTTATGTATAAAGTTGGCTGGATTAAAATGTCAGCAACAAACTCTATTGAAAATTTTGATATGGAAAAGTTAAAACCTATTTCATTTGTTCAATTTTTGGGGTTCCCAGATAAAAATGCTAGAAAAGAGTTAGATGCATTAATTATTGATGGGTCAGGCTATTCCCCGACCAAAGAGCTAATGATTATTCAATGGTTATTGCAAGAAACACTACCAATGGTATGGATTTATATGAAAGAAGCAGAATCCTCTATAGTTGATATGTATGCCTCTATAGGAGTGAACGGAATTTTGACGACCAATTATTCTTTTGAAAGTATAGGGAAATTTATAAGAAATACACTTCAAAAAAAGCAGGTTGTTCAATCAAAAAATCTTGATAAAAAACAAATGAATAATTCAAAGGTAGATTTAAATAAAAAAAATATTTCTATAATAGTAAATGGAAGGGAAATTTTTTTAACAACCCGTGAATTCAATATGCTCTATTTTCTTAGAAGTCATGCTAATCAGACAGTTAGTTACAGAGAATTATTTCAAAAGGTATGGCCTAATGAAGTATATCAAAGAGAAGTTTCAAACTATAGAATCGCTAATATAATTTCAAAGGTGCGAAAAAAAATTGAAATAGACTCAAGCAAACCGAAACTTATTAAAACAACACGTTCAATTGGTTATGTGTTTAAAGAATAGCCTTGTAAACAAACCATTTTTTTAAGTCAAACAATAGAAATTGTTTGGCAATACTAAAAAAAATAAATGGAAATTTAATCAGAGAGAGAGAATTATTTTATGAAAAAAAATAGAATCTTAACATGTGTAACGCTTGCAGCATTATTGTCACAAAATATATTACCATTATCCGCAGCTGCGGAAGTTTTAGAAGAAAATGTACAAACGGAAGACGTAACTAGTTCAGAAGTTGTTGAATCAGAATCCTCTGATTCAGAACAGGCTACTACGGAAGAAACAACAGAAACACAGATTCAACAGGATTCGTCTGAAAGTGAAGACGTTCCAGTTGAAGAAGAAAATGTGGTGCCGCATTCTAGAGCAGTACCAGCTGGTATGGAAATTACAGATGAATTACTTCAGGAAATTAAAATTTATAATATGACAGATAACGTAGGCACCGAATACAATACTAATGGTATAAATCGTATAGAAAATGGTGCAGCAGTTAAGCTACAATTGGATTTCAATCAAGTTGGTACATATCACAGCGGAGATACGTATACGCTACCACTACCTGATTACATCGGGTTAAGTGGAATTGATATAACGCTTACAGGAAGCACATCAGCTAAAGCAACAGTGGACGCAGCCAACCGTCAATTAGTGGTTACCTTTACAGAAGCGACTACAGACCCTAATTTTACAATCAACATTTTAACTTATCTAAAAGTAGAGGCTGGAATCAAACCAATTGTAACCCTTGATACAGCTGGAAAGACAGCTAAAACTTATACATTTAATGCGTATGAAAAAGTAGAGGATATTAAGTTTATTAGTGATAAAAATGTATGGGGAATTTCTGGAGATATTTTTTATAACTTATCTCGAGCACTTTCAGGAGAACAATTTTTAAATATCACTAATAGTGCTTTTGCAACTATAGAAAACCAAGGAATCCAACTGGCTTTAGTAGATCCAGATAAGGGTATCACTGTAAAGTCTTATTATGTGGATGTTAAAGGAAATCCTATTTTAGATACTGAAGAGGTTTTAGTTGATGGTACGGATTATGTGATTATTGAGAACAGTGATAAGAAGCTTTCAGTTAAAGTGACAAATATGGACCAAGAAAAAACGTATGTTGTATCAACAAGTAAAGAGTATGCACTCCAAGGGACTACGGCATCAAAGTACACTGCACCAGACAAAACATTAGGAAGATGGGCATATGGAAATTTAACCTACTATAACGCAGATTCTAGTTCTGTACTTTCGTCCTATTATTCTGCAAATATTAGTAATAAAGGGGGGAAGAATTTAAAAAATGATGGTATAGCTGGAACAATGACTTCTGCGCAACTCATTTCTGGAGATAAATACAGAGTGAACTTGTTAAATAAGAATGATCGGTTTAAATACGCCGTCAAGGCAGGAGATACCTTTACTATTACAAGCGATAACGGGCAACCAATTACTGATTATTTATTAAGCATCTATGATGCAAATAATACAAATGTAGCAGAATCTTCTTTTGAAATTGTACCCACAGGATCAGAAAACATTCTCACGCTCAGAGCAAAACAAGATATAGTATTAAGTCAGATGTATGTTGAAGCAACTGTTCCACAAAATAAGGAAGCGGTTGTGTTATCTGCAGAGAATACAATGATCAATGCGGGAGCAAAATATGAAGTACTATACAATCCGTACATTGAGAAAATTTCTGTAATCAATGCAGATTTTGGCGGAACAGCTTGGGGAAATAGTAATGCGGCAAGTAATAATTCCAAAAATGCTAAAATTCATTTGGAGGGAACAACTGCAGAGCCTCTAAATAATATTAAAATCACAATAGATCACCCTTCCTATTTTTCCGTTAGAGAAATACAAGCACTTGTAACAAGTCAGAAAACCTATAAACTAGGTGTGGATTATACTATAGAAAAAGTTAGTGACACAGAAACAATAATTGCATTTACTACACCTATTACCAATACGATAGATTATTCATTAGTTTTTAATTATGTTCCAGATGGATTAGATAAAACAGAGCCTATTCCAAGTGGTGATAATGCAGTAGATTCTACTGTCACACTTTCAGCCGATGGGTATGAAGATATTCCACCTGTTTTAGTCTCTTCTTACTTAAAAGAAAGAGAGTATAGTGAAGCAACTCTTCAATCTACTCCAGGTAAAAACTCGTTAGCATTTTTGGTGAATGCACGTAATGACTCCTATGATTCATTGATCGTAACATCAGACATTTCTAAGATGGAAGATACAGCAGCAAGTTACAAAATATATAATATTTCCAATGATCAAGTAAAATCAATCGCACATCCTGACTGGACACTTTACGAGAATTCAAGTTTATTAACTAATACTGAGGTGAAGTTGGGGGATGCTGAGTATCCTACAATTACTTACGATGAGACCAAGAAAGTTTATACGTTCGATTTTGGGGAGACGTCTAATCGTTATCTAATTGTTTGGGAAAGAACGAATAATTGGGTCAATAGGTCTAATGATACAATTGAATCAACAGTAACAGGACAACAAGAAGAACCTGTCTCTCAATCGTTTCAAACAACGCCCGCAACTCCTATAGATACATCTGTACTTGAAAAAGATGATACGTTCTTAAATGTAGTTCAACATACATTTACTACAAAAAATGTAGATGCGAATAAATATAAGTTGCTTAGTCCGTCATTTGATATTACTCTTTCTGGGGCAAGTAAAGCAGTAGCCGAAACGGCTTCTATAGCAATCGTAACTAGTTCTGGAGCAACTATCCCTGAAGATGAATACATTATTGTTCCAAAAGTAGATGGAACAGGGATCTCTATCCAGTTTAAAGAAGGATATGTATTAACAGAAAATATAACATTAACTTACAATTCAATTTCTTCTCAATCTGGAAAAGTTTCTACGACTACATCGATAAAATCAGACAGCTTGATTGGATATGACAGTTATCAACTAAGTAAGTTAAGTAATAGCGTTGATATTGAATATGTAGCAGGAGATATGGTTACAAAATTAGTATCAGGAAAAGTACTTTCATACAATACGGTTACAGAAGAGCCCTTAGGGAATGTAGCATTCATCTTGAAAAATCTTGATACAGGAACAGAAGTATCATACACAACAGATGAAGCTGGACTTCAGGCTCTCACAGGAATTCGAACAGGTAACTATAGCTTAGTAGTAACAGAGGTACCAGAAGGATATACTGTTCCAAATGAATATTTGGCTGGCAAAGAACTTAAAATTGTTGAAGATACTGCTCTAAATGAGTTTAAAATTCCTTTGACACCAAAAGAAAACAAAGAAGCGGTAGAAGGAAAAGACTCAACGATCTATGTGGGAAGCACTTGGGATAAAGAAGACAACTTTGTTTCAGCAACCGACAAAGATGGGAACACCGTAACCTATACTGAGTCAATGGTAGACAAGATCGTAGATAAAGCAACAGGAGAAGAAGTAACAACAGTCGATACTAGCAAGCCAGGAGTATACGAAGTAACGTATACCAACGGAGGAGCAACTGATACCGTAACAGTTACAGTTCTAGAAAACAAAGAAGCGGTAGAAGGAAAAGACTCAACGATCTATGTGGGAAGCACTTGGAATAAAGAAGACAACTTCGTTTCAGCAACCGACAAAGATGGGAACACCGTAACCTATACTGAGTCAATGGTAGACAAGATCGTAGATAAAGCAACAGGAGAAGAAGTAACGACAGTCGATACTAGCAAACCAGGAGTATATGAAGTAACGTATACCAACGGAGGAACAACTGATACCGTAACAGTTACAGTTCTAGAAAACAAAGAAGCTGTAGAAGGAAAAGACTCAACGATCTATGTGGGAAGCACTTGGGATAAAGAAGACAACTTCGTCTCAGCAACCGACAAAGATGGGAACACCGTCACATTCACTGAGTCAATGGTAGACAAGATCGTAGACAAAGCAACAGGCGAAGAAGTAACAACAGTCGATACTAGCAAACCAGGAGTATATGAAGTAACGTATACCAACGGAGGAGCAACTGATACCGTAACAGTTACAGTTCTAGAAAACAAAGAAACGGTAGAAGGAAAAGACTCAACGATCTATGTGGGAAGCACTTGGAATAAAGAAGACAACTTCGTCTCAGCAACCGACAAAGATGGGAACACCGTCACATTCACTGAGTCAATGGTAGACAAGATCGTAGATAAAGCAACAGGAGAAGAAGTAACGACAGTCGATACCAGCAAACCAGGAGTATATGAAGTAACGTATACTAATGGAGGAGCAACCGACACCGTATTAGTTACAGTATTAGGAAATAAAGACATAGTAAGTGAGAAGGAATCAATTACAACTGAAAAGACTGAAGAAAAAGCAGCAGTTATTGGAAACAAGACAGAAGTAAAGGGAGCAACATATGAAAAAAGTGGATCGTTGACCCAAAAACTTCCTTCAACGGGAGAAGATATTAGCATTCTTACTAGCATTTTGGGTGGAATACTTCTTACTATTGTGTTGTTCTTTAAAGGAAGAAAGTATAAAAAGAAAGAGTAATGAAAGTGCAAAGTGAACTGTGTAAGTAGCTAATTCCAGAGGCTATCTATCTGTCAACTAAAGTTGGCGAAAAATTAAAGGATTAAATTGATTATCATGAAGCCTAGAGGTAAACTCCTCTAGGTTTTTCGATAAAGTAAAGAACTTCTGGGCAGGTCAGATGCTTGATTTTCTTCGGATAGTAAAACTCATTAAATAGTTTAAAAACGAAAGAAACAGCGCTTTTTTCGATTAGAAATAGGTTTGATAGTCCGATATGCCAATCAATAAGTTCGTGAATCTCAACAAATAATTTTCATTATTTCCTTGTTCATTTTTTGAAGTAGTCTTAATCCTTAATAATCAATGCACTTGTGTCTTCCAGGTGATAGGAAGACAAATCTAGTTTGACTGATTTATTTATTTTAGGATCATATTTAGTGATTTGGTCGTCAAACATAAAATAATAATAGCCATTTTTCATAGAGAGAAATGGAGAATTTATATGTTTTTCTTTTTCTTGTTTTTCGTATTCTGGAAAATGAATGAACGATTCAGATTGTTCTTTCAAATGATAAACAGTCCACGTATAACTTTTTACATACAATTCATAATGACGAATAAGTAGGTGTTCATTTTGAGCATCCACGTATATCTCCATTGGATAAGGATACGTTAGATTGATGTATTCTTTCTTTTTGTTTGCCAAATCATAGACAAGGATTCGTTTAGATTCGCCAGGTTCACCGTCTGAACGTATGCCAGCATTGCCTTCAGTTATATATAGTTTGTTTTGAAATGCAGCCATTCTCATGTAAGCACTCGTTTCATCCCCTAAGTCTATTTCTTCTACTACCTCCAACTCTTTTGTCATTTTTAGTAATATATTCTTACTCGTTCCGTCGTCGGGATTATTATAAGCGCACAAAACATAAAGATATTCCCCAAGCGGAATTAATTGGTTAGTCAGAATACTTTCTTTTTGATGGATTTCTTTTTTTAGCTTAAGTTTCAAGTTTTTGTCATATTTATAAAACTCTGTTCGATCGCTAAAACAAGTGGTTGTATAAAAAAATTCTCCATCTACATTGGAAGTATAGGCATCATTGCCTTTTGCTTTTACAAGATCAATCGACAAATCGCTATTGATTTTGGCTAAAAAAACGTCAAGTTTCGGACTTTCAGATGTTTTTGTATAGTAGCTGTTATTCATTTCCCAAAAGTTAGTACGCCAAAAATTTAGGTTGCCATCTGTTCGTTTTTGTTGTTCAACGTTTTGCAAGGCATCGTCTTTTTCTTTAAATGTTGTGATGTTTTTTGAATCAATGATGGCAAGATCGTATTCTTTTTTTGGTAGAGTCGTTGTTTTTTTGCAGCTACTTAGAATAAATAAGACCAATAAGGAGATGGCTATTAGGAGGTTAAGATAATATTTTTTCATGTTCAGCTCTTTTCTTAACGTAAGATTTGTTAATAATTTTGATTATACGTTAGTAAGAATTTGGTGTCAATTTGATTATATTAAATATTGTTTGTCTATAGTAGGCGTTTAAAGGGTAGAAACAATCTCGTTTTATTTTATGTGAAAATCAATGACTGAAAGAAATCGTTCCTTCGCCAAAACTCTTCTTTCAATGGTATGATAAATGAAGAAAAAGGCAGAGAGGAGAGTGTGATATGAAAAAATTAGTTTTATTTGGTGATAGTATCACTGCTGGATATGGAGAAGAAGCAATCACTCCGATTTTACAACAGTTAATTACGGAGGGATTAGAAGCACAAAATCTAGAAGAAATCACGATTATCAACGCTGGGATGCCGGGCGATACTACCGTTGATGCGATGAAGCGTTTAGATAAAGAAGTCTTGAGAGAGAAGCCTGATCTTGTGACGATTTTCTTTGGAGCGAATGACACAAATAGGGATAATTTAGTTTCTCTAGAAACATTTGCAGAAAATATTGAAACAATGATTGTAAAAATCGGCAAGGAAAAAGTTATTTTATTGACACCGCCTTATGTGGATTGTGCTAGAAAACCAAATCGTGAGGATGGACGGATTCGTGAGTACGCAGAGCGAGTAAAAGCGATTGCTGAACGATATGAGATTCCAGTCATCGATCTTTATAAAGCGATGGTGGTTTATCCTGGCACCGATGAGTTTTTACAAGCAGATGGTCTGCATTTTTCTAAAACAGGCTACGACTTACTTGCAGCCTTGATTGTTCGTGAAATAAAAGGTAGACTGATGACAAAAGACAATAGTTAGGAAGAAGAACATGACGAATCATTATTATACAGAAAATCCAGATCTTGCCCATGATTTAGAGCAGTGGTCATTTGAATTAAGAGGAAAGAAATTCCAATTTTTAACTGATAGCGGGGTCTTTTCCCGTAATACAGTGGATTTTGGCTCACGAGTGTTGATCGATGCGTTTGACTTTGAAGAATTACCAGAAGGAAAATTGCTGGATGTCGGTTGTGGCTATGGTCCAATCGGTTTAACATTAGCGTCAATCAGTGGTAGAGAAGTAGAGATGATTGATGTTAATCAACGAGCAGTGGCTTTAGCACAGGAAAATGCTAAGAAAAATCAAGTGAAAAACGTAGACATTCACACGTCCAATATTTATGCAGATATCCATGAAACGCACTATGCTGCAATCATCAGTAATCCGCCAATTCGTGCAGGGAAAAAAGTGGTTCATGAAATTTTAAGTGAAGCCCATCCTTTGCTTGTTACTGGTGGTACATTAACGGTCGTTATCCAAAAGAAACAAGGCGCACCTAGCGCAGAGAAAAAAATGGAAGAAGTCTTCGGCAATGTCGAAGTCGTAACCAAAGATAAAGGCTATTATATTTTAAAAAGCGTGAAAGAAGCTTAAATCTTTAAAGAGCAATGCCAAAGCAGTCTTCGACAGAAGTTGCGGCATTGCTTTTTTTTGGTCGAAACTATCTTTTTGCAAGGGTTTCCTCTAAAATAGATGTACAAGAAGAAAAGTCAAGACAGTGAGTGAGATTGGAGTGAGCTAGATGGTCACGATTAAAGACGTAGCGAAGCACGCTGGGGTATCTGTCGCTAGTGTATCCAGATATATTAATAAAAACGGGTATGTACGAACTGAAACAGGGAAAAAAATTGCAGAAGCAATCAAAGAATTGGACTATGTACCTAACGAAGTGGCACGATCTTTATTTCAAAAAAAATCGAAAATCATCGGCGTGTTATTGCCGGATATTGCCAATCCGTATTTTCCTTTACTAGCAAAAGGAATCGAAGAAACGTTGATCAAAAATGGGTATATGATGCTTTTGGCGAACACATCCGATTCACAAGAGCAGCTAAACCAGTATATTACCACGTTTATTCAAAATAATGTCAGTGGAATTATCACTGCCTTACCGATCAAACCTCTTCCAGATATTTCTGTTGTTGGAATCGATCGAGTATATGAAGGGGAAATCAGCAAAGTGTTGCCAGATGATTATTTAGGTGGAAAATTGATTGGTGAAGCAATTTTAAAGACGACATTTGAACATATCTTGATTATTACAGGAAGTCTTTCTTTTACTAGTGCGAAAAAGCGTTTAAAAGGATTGACCGATGTACTAGACATGGAAAAAACGGCCTATGATATTTATGAAACCTCTTCTTTTAATGTGAATGAAGTGGATAAAATTTCTGACCGATTTTTTGAACAGTATGCTTCTGTCGATACAGTCATTGCTTCAAATGATTATTTAGCATTAAAAATTATGCAAAAAGCACAACAACGAGGGATGCGGATTCCAGAGGATTTACAGATTATTGGGTATGACGGTATTCCGTTTGCGGATATGACTTATCCTAAGTTAACGACGATTCAACAACCTGTTTACGAAATTGGTGAGACCGCAGCAGAGATCATGATGCAGTTAGTAGCCCAAGAAAAAATAGACAAAGAAGAGAAAATATTGCCCGTTAGACTGCAAAAAGGAGAAAGTTTACGCTGAAAGGGTTTACAAAATCGGTAAAAAGTGTTAATGTACAACCATAGGTAACCGGTTACACATTGTGGATGGAGATGATAAAATGAAAAAAGCAGCAGTGATAGGCAGTATATCTACGGACTTTGTAGTCACAACAGAAGTAATCCCAAATCAAGGGGAAACGGTTGTTGGTCAAAGTTTTCAAACCTTCTTTGGTGGAAAAGGAGCCAATCAAGCAGTTGCTCTTAGCCGAGCAGGGGTAGATGTATTTATGTTAGGGGCTGTCGGAAGCGATTCTTTTGGAAAGGAATTGATCAGAAATTTAAGTGAAAATGCTATTCATACAGAAATGATCCAGACCATTGAAGAAAGTGAAAGTGGTTCTGCCCATATTCAGATAAAAGATGGCGACAATCGGATTGTCATTATTCCAGGAGCGAATGACCTGATTTCTATTGAAATGGTTAAACAGTATCAAGAAGAGCTACAAAAAATGGACATCATTGTATTGCAAAATGAAATCCCGTTAGAAACTATTGAATATTTGATTGATTGGTGCTTTGAGCACAAGATCAAAACTATTTATAATCCAGCACCAGCGAAAGAAATTGCTGGAAAATATATTGATAAAGTGACCTACATCACACCAAATGAGCATGAAACAGCGTTATTGTTTAAAGGTGAAGCAAGAGAAAACGTCCTTAAAAGATACCCAAACAAATTAATTGTCACGCTAGGAGAACAAGGAGCTGTCTTTCATGATGGGGAAAAAGAAGTCGTTGTGCCAGCACATCGCGTTACGAATGTAGTAGATACGACAGGTGCAGGAGATACGTTTAACGGCTATTTTGCGAAAGGGATTTTAGACGGAAAATCATTAGCTGAAAGTTTAGCACTAGGTAACGCGGCTTCTGCTTTGGCTATTCAAGCAAAGGGAGCGCAAGATGGGATTCCGGTGTATGAAAAGGTGGTTGGGGCATTATGAAAAAAAGTGGCTTATTGAACTCAGAAATCGCCAAAATGGTTGATGATTTACGTCATACAGATCGTTTCATTATTGGCGATTGCGGTCTGCCAGTTCCAGAAAATGTGAAGGAAATTGATATTTCTTTAAAGCAAGGCACTCCGTCATTTTATTCGGTGTTGGAAACCATTTTAGCAGAAGTTGCGGTTGAAAAAGTGGTCTTAGCCGATGAAATCAAAGAAAATAATCCCGCTCTTTATGAACAAGTAACGCCCTTATTTTCGACAATCGAGTATGTTTCACATGAAGAATTCAAGCAGTTGAGCCAAGGCGTAAAAGCAATTATCCGCACAGGTGAAGTGACGCCGTATGCAAATATTATTTTACAGTCAGCAGTGATTTTTTAGAAAATGAGAGGAGTGTTCTCATGGAAGTAAAAATGTCAGGGATCAATAAATGTTTTGGCACAAATAAGGTATTGGAAGGCGTTGATTTTGAACTGAAATCAGGCGAAATCCATGCTTTAATGGGAGAAAACGGTGCTGGAAAATCGACATTGATGAATATTTTAACGGGGCTGCATAAACAAGACGCTGGAAAAATATTTATTGATGGAAAGGAAAGATACTTTAAAAACCCAAAAGAAGCCGAAGAGTTTGGGCTAACGTTTATTCACCAAGAAATGAATACGTTTTCTAACATGACAGTTTTGGAAAATATGTATTTAAATCGAGAAATCAAAACAAGTTTTGGTCTACTCGACAACAAAAAAATGGCTGAACAAGCGAAAGCGATTTTCGATGAACTGCATATTTCATTGGATTTATCTGAGCAGGTGGATCGCTTATCTGTCGGTCAGCAGCAAATGCTTGAGATTGCTAAATCATTGATGCTAAATGGTCAAGTCTTGATTATGGATGAGCCGACTGCTGCACTTTCTGAGATGGAAATTGCGAACTTGTTTAAGATTATTCGTGGGTTAAAAGAAAAAGGTGTCGCGATTGTTTATATCTCTCATAGAATGGAAGAAATTTTCTCTCTATGTGATCGAATTACAGTGATGCGTGATGGGATTTCTGTTAGTTGTTACCAAATTGCTCAAGTCGATGTGAATCAGATTGTGCATGATATGGTGGGAAGAGATATCGGTGATTTTTATCCAGAGAAAACAAATAAGATTGGTTCAGTCAAATTTGAAGTGAACCATCTGACATCAAAAAATCTGTTTGAAGATGTGTCTTTTTCAGTTAGAGAAGGGGAAATTTTAGGTTTTTCAGGATTGATGGGTTCTGGACGAACGGAAATTATGCGGGCTGTTTTTGGTATCGATTCACATGATTCTGGTGACATTCTTTTGCAAGGGGAAAAATTAAAAATAAATAAACCATCTGACGCAATCAAGCACGGAATTGGTTTTTTAACAGAAGATCGGAAAGAAGAAGGGCTGATTCTTGATTTCAGTTTAGAAGATAATATTGTGTTGCCTTCAGTGGATGAATTTGCCAAACATGGGTTGTTGGAAAAGAAAACGATGGATGAATTTGTGAACTTACTTTTAAAACGTTTAACGGTCAAAGCAGAAAGCAAAGAAGTTCCTGCAAGTAGTTTATCAGGAGGAAATCAGCAAAAAGTCGTTTTAGCCAAATGGATCGGGATTGGTCCACAAGTCTTGATTTTAGATGAGCCAACTAGAGGTGTTGACGTAGGGGCGAAACGAGAAATTTATCTGTTGATGAATGAATTAGCAGAACGAGGTGTGGCGATCATTATGATTTCAAGTGATTTGCCAGAAGTTATGAGTGTGAGCGATCGTGTGATTGTAGTTAGAGAAGGAAAAATTGCTGGTGAAGTAAGAAAAGAAGAGGCGACACAAGAAAAAATTATGAACCTAGCTACAGGAGGAAATTAATCATGGAAAAGACAAAACAGAAAAAAATTGCTCTTGGGTCATTAGGACCGTTACTTGCATTAGTCGTATTAGTGATTGTCGTAACGGTGTTAAATCCTAGTTTTATTGCGACGAATAATTTGCTGAATTTACTACGTCAAGTATCCATCAATGCGTTGATTGCTTTTGGAATGAGTTTTGTTATTCTCACTGGCGGTATTGATCTTTCGGTCGGTTCTACATTAGCGTTATCAGGTGCGTTGACGGCAGGATTGATTGCCAGCGGAGTATCACCGGTTCTTGCAATGCTTTTCGGTGTGGTTTTGGGTGCATTTCTTGGCATGATAAATGGTTTGTTGATTACCAAAGGGAAAATGGCACCGTTTATCGCAACGCTTGCCACTATGACGATTTATCGTGGGGCGACGTTGGTTTATACAGATGGGAACCCAATTACTGGAATCGGCAAAAGTTTTATTTTTCAATTTATGGGTAAGGGTTATTTATTTGGTATTCCATTTCCAATTATTGTTATGTTGCTATTTTTCGTATTCCTTTATACCTTGCTTCATAAAACAGCTTTCGGTAAAAAAACATACGCTGTAGGAGGGAATCTTAAAGCGGCTGAAATTGCTGGGGTCAAAACAGACAAAATTCAAATCATCATCTACACGATCTCAGGATTGATGGCTTCCATCTCAGGAATTATTCTAACTTCAAGACTAAATTCAGCGCAACCAACGGCAGGACAAGCCTATGAAATGGATGCTATTGCAGCGGTTGTGTTAGGCGGAACGAGTTTATCTGGAGGAAAAGGACGATTGTTTGGGACCTTGATTGGGGCGCTGATTATAGGCACGATTAACAATGGCTTGAATTTATTAGGCGTATCTAGTTTTTATCAACAAATCGTTAAAGGCTTAGTTATTATCATTGCGGTATTGTTAGACCGCAAACAAAATAAATAAAGATGAAGGAGAATCGCACAATGAAAAAACTAGTATTATCAATGGTGGCGGCAGGGTTACTTTTATCAGGATGTGGCGCAGCAACATTAGGAGAAAATGATACGCAAACAGACAAAAAAACAGAAGAGAAAAAAGCAGCAGATTTAAAAGTAGGGGTAAGTATTTCTACCTTAAATAATCCATTCTTTGTTTCTGTAAAAGATGGGATTCAAACCTTAGCAGATGAAAATAAAACAAAAACGATCATATCCGATGCACAAAATGATGCCTCAAAACAAAGCAATGATATTGATGATCTGATTCAACAAAAAGTAGATGTTATCTTAGTCAATCCAGTTGATTCTTCAGCAATCCAACCTGCTGTTGAAGCAGCCAATGAAGCGAATATCCCTGTCATTGCGTTAGATAGAAGTTCTGATGGTGGGGAAATCTTAACACTAGTTGCTTCTGATAATGTAAAAGGTGGGGAAATGGCAGCTAATTTTATCAAAGAAAAAGTAGGGAAAGACGCAAAAGTGGCACAATTAGAAGGAACACCAGGTGCTTCAGCGACAAGAGAGCGTGGAAAAGGCTTCGAATCAATTGCTAAAAAAGACTTGAAAGTCGTTCAAAGCCAATCTGCTGACTTTGACCGTGCTAAAGGATTAACGGTTATGGAAAATATCTTGCAATCAAGTTCAGATATAAAAGCGGTTTTTGCTCAAAATGATGAAATGGCTCTAGGAGCAGTAGAAGCTTTAAAATCAGCAGGTAAAAAAGATGTTTTAGTGGTTGGGTTTGATGGAAATGAAGATGGCTTGAAAGCTGTAAAAGCAGGAACCTTAGCTGCAACAGTGGCTCAACAACCTGTGGAAATGGGTAAACTTGCTTTACAAGCAGCCTATGATCATTTTGAAGGGAAGAAAGTGGAGAGTAAAATTGATTCGCCGTTGGAATTAGTGGAAGCAAAATAGACTGATGCAGTGAAGTGAGAATTTTTTTTATGGAAATGCCTCCTAAAGCTTGAATAAATGGAGGTTGAGATAAAAGTCGATTAGGTTCGAGCTAGTGGAGTAAAAAATCGAACAATACACTTCTTGTATTGCTCGATTTTTGCGAAATTGCCGAAGAACCTGCCTTTTGTCTACCGTTTATTAGGATTTAGAGTGTGAAACAAAACTGATTTTTAGTTTTGTTCCACACTCTTTATTTTTACTCTTTAACAAGCTGCAATAAATGGGTATAAATAGCCTTCCACGTTCCTTGTTCATTAAAGTTTTCTACAAGCAAAAAGGTCGTGTTTTTCCTTTCGATGGGTGCTACATAATTGGCGATGATCACGTCGGCGATTGTATCATCTGTTGTAAAAACAAAGGTTTCAGGATTTAGAATTTTCATCAGTTTTCTTTTTAATGCTAATTCGGCAACGATATTTCCGCCGAAGTCAATATAGATCATCACTTTTTGTTGATGTTCACCTAAGACGATCAAGTATAGGGTATCAATCAAGACTTGTTTATTTTCTTCTTTTTTAGTCCAAGGTGTTGTTGGCTGAAAGTGGTCGTAAAAATTGATTAGCTGGTCATACAGAGCAGCATGACTTTGGACGCTTTCAGTAGTCAACGCTTGAGAATAAAAAATATTCTTAAAGTCATGACCGAAAAACTCAATATAACTTAGATGAAGTGTCAAAATATAAAAACTTGCATAATAATTTTTATAAAATCGTGGCAAAGATTCCAATGAGAATTCTTCAAAAACCGCATCCAGCATTTCTTTCGCCAAACTTGCCAAGTGAAAATCGGGCATATTTTCCAATTGTTCCCCAAAGTGAATCATTTCATCAAAAGTGTAGATTCTAGGAATAAAGATTCTGAGGAAGAATAATAGAAAAGGGTGATTAAGATCTTTTTCTTTATCTTCAAAAATAGTTGTCAAAGGAAACACAGCAGATGACTGAATTTCAGCTAATAAACGATCTAGATCTGTTGGTGTATGTTCAAGAACATAGAAAAAAGAATTCAAACTATGCAGTTCTGAATAGGTCATTTGTTTGGCGTAGGGAGCTGTTTTTTCATTTGCAATACTTTTTTTGCGTTCTGTTTCTATTTCTGGATAAGGTGATTGGTAAAAGAATAAAAAACAAAAAACTAAAAAACGAAAAATAAAGATGTCCGCCGCTCGACCTTTAAGTACAACGCTCTTATTGGCCACAGTTAATTCTAGATTGAATTGTTGCAAAAAAGGATTAGCTTGCCGAATGACGTAGTAAGTATGCGATTGAGAAAACAATAAGGTTTGTGCAATATCAGTGATTGGTAATTCTTCCTCATGTAAAAAAAGATAAGTAAGTTGGAACATGGCAGAAGAATTTAAATAATGTTGAATCAATTCATAAATTAATAAAGATGGATGATACTCATTGGTTGTATCTTCGACTAGGTATTTATTATCTTTATATCCAATGACTACAGGTATTTGATAGACAGCTAAATCTCTATTTAATTGTAAGATGAAATGGTAGAGACGATTTTTTGATAAAGACAACTGCGTTTGAAGCAGATCTGCTTCAATCATCGAGCTATTTACAATTTTAGTAAATAAATTTAATTTTATTTGCTCATTTTTTTTGATTAGTTGCGTCATTAACATAACAATCTCTCCTTTATATTGGTTATTATAAACGGAAACGAAGATTATTGATATTAAAAAAATAAAAAAAAGCAAAAAAACATAATACGAGAATATCTTGAACTTAGGAGTGGATTCTTTTATATTTTGTATACAGAAAAATTTTGGCAAAAATAAGAGGTGATTCAGTGAGAGTGATCCAACGATTCAATGTCTGGATGGTTATTATTTTTTTAGTCGTCAGTCCCTTCTGTCAAAGTACGATGAGCGTGTTCGCTGAGACATTAAGTGAACAAGAGCAAGTAACAGATTTAACTATACATAACAATGAACAAGGACAAGCAGAGGTCACATTACCTCAAGTTATTCCTGGACAAGAAATAACCGTTACGTCCGATACACCGATCGATACGTTAGCCTTAGAAAATAAACAAACGATTTTAAATTTACATAGTAATGAAGAAAAAAGCAGCGTCTCATTTATCTACCAAGGGACAGAACCGTTTCAATTATATTTTGAAGTGGATCAAGTAAAAGAACAAGAGATTAAAGTTGAACAAAATGAACGAGTAAAGACGTATCGTTTACACATGGACGAAGAAGTGACCGAAATCTCTTCAACCGCAACAAGTAGTGAAATAGAAGAGATTACTCAAACAAGCTCAGAAGATGTTTCAACAAGCGAAACAACACAAACAACAGAATCAGAATCAAACGAACAGTCAAAAAGCGATACCAGTGTTGAACTTGAGACAAGTACGACTACGACAGAACCTGAACCCAAAGCAGAGGTGCGATCAAGTGAGTTAATGAGTGAAATTGCCGCCGATCGAAATTCTGGATGGCAAGTTCAGCTTAATAAGCAAACCCTATTGTCAGCGGCTATCCCATCAGGAAATCAACTTTCTTATGGATTTGCGACAGAACAAGATTTGTTTTTAACCAACGTTTTCTTAACAGACACAAATGGTCAACGAGTGGATTATCGGAATGAAAGAAATTCTGGCAACGGCAGAGGAATCCGTTTCTATTCATTTGAGAAAACGGGTGAATACACGCCTGTTGAGAAAGTAGCCTTAACCGCAGTAGCAGTCAATGGCAACCAAATCAGAGGCTATGGAGAATTCACGATCGATCACAACTTGGTCTATTCTTACAAAGTCGTCGTACGTGTGACCTTGAGTGTCGAGGATCAAACAGGCGATGTCCAAAAACAAATTGAAATCAAACGAGTAGACAAACCATTATTAGGTGATCCGCAACCAATGAATGTTGGATTTTCAGAAATTGTTGATACCAAATTAAATGGTAGAGAGAGCGCAGATGTTTCTTATATAGGAAATGGACGTGGGCTGTTTATCGAAAACAATCCATATAATGTCATGTTTGATGTTTCTGAAGAAAAAAATGGCGGTACGCGACCAAATAAATGGGGAGCCGGTAAAGGCACCTATTTAGATTTAAGTATTGGTATCCATTGGTTGTATCGTGATGCTGAACCAGGTGATTTTTTCAAAAGCCGATCAATTATTAGTAGTGAAGTTCACGGTTTAGAAGATAAAAACGGACAACCAGGTGAACTCGTCGATCATTATTCCGATGCAGCACTGGCAATGATGTGGGATAAACAAAAGGTCAAGCCGCAGGGGACGCGGATTATGTCTTACACGCTTCACTTGGACGAGGTAAGTAAGCCTAAGGTTAAATTACAATCGGACATCCCAGCTAGTTTGCTTGAAGGGAAAAACTTAGAGCAGATAACGGGTACGGTGGAATCTGATAGACGTAACAATATTCGATTATTGTATGCCATAGACAATGGAGCGTACACCACTGCAAAAGAGATTGCCAATTCCAATGTGGGAGAAAAACATGAGTGGTCAATTGACAACATCGATTTAACTGCCTATAAAGCAGGAAAACACACTCTGACTTTTCTTGCACAAGATAGTGAAGGCAATCTATCGGAGAAAGTCACACGCACATTCCGAATCATTTCTAAAGATACAAAGTATGTGTTTGACTCAACTGTTACCAATACAAATGGCTTGTTGTCGAAAGTCCATCCTGGCGATCGCTTACACTATGAAATTTATTTAGAAAACAGAGGGAAAAATATTTACTTCCGTTGGAAAAATGACTTTTCTAAGTATTTAGCACTAGATGAAAAATCCATTCATATTGAAAATAAACGTGATCCAAAACCAGATGTTCAAATAAAAGAACAAACAATGACCTATGATGGTGCCATGGCATTAAATGAAGTAATTACCTTTAGCTTTGATGCGATTGTTAAAGAAGAAAGTTTAGGTGTGAAATTAGCATCTATCGCAAATACTGCCAGTTTCTATGAAAAAGATAGTTATACGAAACCGTTAGTAAAAAGTGAAATTAGTTTAGCAAATGAAGGAACCGTCACTAACTTCCCCAAAGCTTATATAGACGGGCATATCACTAATCAAGAAATCAAAGAAGAAGATGAATTGATTTTTGAAGGAACAATTGGTAATTCAGCAATAGCCAAAGAAATGGATTCTGGCGCATGGAAACAAGTACAATACATTTTTCCAGAAGAAGAAGGCCTAGAGCTTAAAGAGATTCAGGTGCTAGATAAAAATAATCAGCCCTTACCTAGTGATCAAGTGGAATGTACAATTATTTCCGAAAATGATGAACAGCAGACAAAGAAAAATTACCAACGAGTGGCGATGGCTCGTTTTAAAAAGGACATTTTGCCGCAAGAAGAATATCATATTCGAGTAAAGGCGATGGCTGCAAAAGACGCATCGAAATTAAACAATCCGATCATTGTTCATACTTCCGCGTTTGGTACAGACAAAACCGAAGAGGACATTGAAGCAGTCAAAGAAATTAAGTTGCCTAAGGTTCAGCCAAAAGCAATGTTGACGATCGCTGATGTGACAGGAGAACTGGATTTTGGCGAAATGATTTTAAAGCGAGAAACCCAAAAGAAATATGCTGAAGATTTAAGTATCAAGATTCAAGATACACGTGAAGGTAGTAACTCGTGGTCATTGCATATTTCTGGTGAGATCAAAAATGCCTCTGGTGATCTATTGCCACTATTCTTTGAAAAAGATAAACAAAAACAGTCACTAGAAGCAGGAGTCGTCATTAGTCATAAGGGCATGAAAGAGTTAACCTTTGGCGAAAAAAGTGAACAACAAATTTATGCAGAACTTTCCCCAAATAAAAATAAAGGACATTATCAAGGAACGATTTCTTGGAACTTGATGGACGTGCCTTAAAAAGCAAGGATTCATTAGCAGCGTTTTAAGTAGATAGAACAAACAGTCTCTATCATTGAAATAATTAAACAGTTAAACAAATTAGGAGGAATTTAATTATGAAAACAAGTAAATTAACAGCAGGAATGATTTTATTAGCAGTAGGAAGCACTTTTGCAGTATCAGCACACGCAGAAGACGCACCGTCAAAACAAGCAACAACACAAGCACAAGCGGCAGTTAAAGGTGGCGATCTGTATCTAACAGGTTTCACAAACAATGTGAATTTTGATTTTGACTTAAATGATGCAGTAACAACAAATGATCTTGGAAACACAGTCATCAATTCAACGATCAAATCAAAACCAATGGAAAATGAATCTGGAATCATTCAAGGTCAAGTTGTCGATTTATTAGGTTCTAACGAAAAATGGACCTTAAATGTAAAATTATCAGCATTTGTGAACAAAGAAAATAAAGAACAAACATTAGCATCACCAGTAATCGAAGGAACAAAAATTTTCGGTCAAGAAGCACCTAGAGCAGCAGATTTAATCGCTATCGATCAAGTTGGAACAAACATTGTTTCAGATGGTGAAACAACAGGATTAGGCGTAAATACAATCGGACTTTCTAATGCGATGATGACATTTGGTTATACAGATAACAAGAAAGTCGTTGCAGGAGACTATACAGGTGAAATCAACTGGAACTTAGTTGATGCTGAAACAGGTCAAGAATAAAAATAAATATCAGACATAGTAACAATTAGCTGTCTAAGTAGATAGCGAAAATAGGTTGAGACAGAAAGCGAATAAACGGCTATTCACTTGCTTGGTTGAAGTTACTCGTTTCTGTCCCAACCTTATATGTACATAGATCACACTTGGCAATAAGAAAAGAAGGGAATGGTCATCATGAAAAAAATACTAGGACTTTTAAGTATTCTGTTTGTTTTTGGACTATTTAATGGACACACTGCTTTGGCTGAGGAAATGTCGTATTCTGTTCAAGCAATTTTGCCGGAAAATCAAAAGACTGATGTGAGTTATTTTCATTTAACAATGAAGCCATCACAAGAACAAGAGCTGAAGTTAAAGCTTGTGAATTACGCAGATCGACCATCTACAATCGCAGTGACGCCAAGAAATGCATTTACCAATGACAATGGCATGATCGACTATAGCCTAGATGATCCGATAATGGATAGAACAATGAAGTATCCATTTACTGAGTTGGTTTCAAAAAAACAAGTCGTTACATTGAAACCAAAAGAAGAAAAAGAAATCAGCTTTCAGTTGAAAATGGCAAGCGAATCTTTTGATGGCGACGTTTTAGGTGGATTTTTTGTGCAAGAAGTAGACGAAAATGAGACAACGGATGCTTCAAATGAAGCAAAAAAAGAACAAAAAAGTGCGTCTGGCGTGCAGTTATCCAATCGTTTTTCTTACACAATCGGTGTGAAATTAAGTGAAACAGACCGTATCGTTAAACCAGAAATTAAACTGGCTGAAGCTAAAGCGGGATTAGCCAATGGTCGAACAGCTTTTCTAGCTACAATCCGAAATGTCCAAAGAGCTACTTTAAAAAATGCAACAGTTGAAGGAAACATTTATCAAAAAGGCAAACTCGTTTATACAACAAAGAAAGAAAAATTAGCAATGGCTCCTTATTCTGTGTTCAATTACAATGTGTCATTGGATAATGAAGAAATTAAAGCGGGCGACTATACGATGAAATTAACTGTTTCTAGCGGTGAAGATAAATGGTCATTTACTAAAGAATTTAATGTAGATAAAAAAGAAGCTGAAAACATCAATGAGAAAGCTGTTGATGTGGTGAAACAACCAACCAATTATTGGCCTTGGATCGTAGGGGCAATGAGTCTTGTTTTAGTTGGTTTAGTCGGATATATTCTTTACCAGAAAAAACGTCACGTTTA
Organism: Enterococcus sp. 4G2_DIV0659; assembly: GCF_002140715.2. Classification (NCBI taxonomy): domain Bacteria; kingdom Bacillati; phylum Bacillota; class Bacilli; order Lactobacillales; family Enterococcaceae; genus Enterococcus; species Candidatus Enterococcus mansonii. The sequence goes on from NZ_NGLE02000001.1 coordinate 2,116,561, forward strand.
ATCGCGTTTAAATGAGGTCGGGATAGAATTGTCTAATCTCGAAAAATAAAAAGAACTTCACGAAAATTGCTCTTCAAATTTTTGTGAAGTTCTTTTTTATTTTAGAAGGGATTGTTTCTGATTTCAGAGTTTATCTGGAAGCAACGTGAGTGTGGATCATTATATTCATACCTAGTTCAAAAAACCACCATGAAGAATCGTCCAATTATCCTCTTCTCTCTCTAAAATCCAATAAAAATCTTTATACGTTGATACAGGAGATAAACTGCCAGAAAAAATGGTTGTTTTTATATCTGAATTTAAAACGATTAAGTCTGATTTTGACTTAGGTGAATATTCTTTAAGAACACTATCTGATGTATCTTGATCGAAAGTTAAGACGATTGGTTTTCCAACGGTGATAAATTCTTTATACTCTTTTTCTACGACAGACATGGCTTTTTCGATGTCTTCTTTTGAGTGCCTCTCTGATTTTCCTATTTTTTTGTCTATTGTAAAAGAGCAAGAGACTAAAAGTATAAGCATAAAAGGGATCATTAACCATTTTAAATAATTCATAGATTAGCTCCTTAATTCAAGTAGCGACTGTATTTTTATTTAATATGAAGGTGGCTAAGAAAAATACTATCAAAGCTCTTCTTGCTTTGCAAACGCTTATTTTATTTTCTTGCTAAATGACCATAATTAAGTTGAAAAAAGAGGTTTAGAAAAGTGTTACTGATTACCAGAATTTATTTTATTTAAGATCACTTTATCGAAACATCTATATTTTCTATAACAATATCTATATTTTGTTTATTTCTATCTTTTTTTGAAAGCGCTACAATTCTATTGTAGACAATTTGATGAAAGGAGTTGAGTGGATGAAAAGAAAGTCGAAGAGTTCGCGTTTCTTTTCTAATGTTTGGCGGTATAAAGCGCTGATTATTATGGCGATTCCGGCGATGATCTGGATGATCTTTTTTTTCTATATTCCAGTGTTGACTAATGTTGTGGCGTTTAAGGATTTTCACATTTCGCCAGATGGGTTCATCGCTAGTTTAAAAGCCAGTCCGTGGGTCGGGTTTGATAATTTTAAGTTTTTATTTTCTTCCAATGATGCTTTTTTAATTACGAAAAATACAGTGTTGTACAACGTGACGTTTATTACATTGAACCTTGTCATTTCTGTATTTTTTGCAATTGTTATGAGTGAGTTACGGAATAAGCGGTTGGTAAAAGTGTATCAAACGATGTCTTTATTGCCTTATTTCTTATCTTGGGTTATTATTGGCTACTTTGTGTATGCCTTTTTAAGCCCAGACAAAGGTATTTTCAATCAATGGATCACAGGTCATGGAGGCACACCAGTCAATTGGTATAGTGAAGTGAAATATTGGCCGTTTATTTTAGTGTTCATTGGCACGTGGAAAGGGATCGGCTACAACAGCATCATCTATTTTGCTTCGGTGATGGGGATTGATCCGACTTATTATGAGGCTGCGATGGTTGATGGTGCGAGTAAATGGCAGCAGATCAAAAATGTAACGATTCCTCAATTATTGCCGTTGATGACGATTATGACGATTTTAGCTGTAGGAAATATTTTTAGAGCCGATTTTGGTTTGTTCTTTAATGTTCCTAGAAACTCTGGTGCGCTCTATCAAGTTACTTCTGTGTTGGATACTTATATTTATAATGGGTTGACATCTACAGGTGATATTGGGATGACTGCGGCAGCGGGGCTGTATCAATCCACCGTCGGCTTTGTCTTATTAATGATTACCAATGGCATTGTTCGTCGATTTGATAATGAATCAGCGTTATTCTAAGGAGGAGGGAAACGATTGAGGAAAAAGCCTGTATCAAAAGTAGAAATTCGCTCTTTTAATAAACCAGTCAATCTCTTTTTCAACTTGCTCATTGCTATATTTGCTTTGTCTTGTGTGTTGCCGTTTCTGTTTGTCGTGTCGATCTCGTTGACAAATGAGACAGCGATTGCCGCTCATGGCTATAGTTTTTGGCCAAAAGAGTTTAGTGGTTTTGGTTATACCTATTTATTTGATCAAATGCATGAAAAAATCTTTCAAGCGTTATTAGTCACTGTGTTAGTAACGGTCGTTGGAACATTGATTAATAGTACGGCGACTTCGCTGTATGCTTATGTGATATCAAGATCTAATTTTCCGTTTCGTCGTTTTTTTACGGTCTTTTGTTTGATTACGATGTTATTTTCTCCAGGGATGGTAGCTAATTACATCGTGATGACGAATTTGCTGCAATTGAAAGATACGATTTGGGCATTGATCTTGCCGATGGCGGTTAGTCCATTTAATATTATTGTGATGCGAACCTTTTTTAAACGGTCTGTGTCGGACTCAATTATTGAATCAGCAAGGATCGATGGTGCGTCAGAATTGCGGATTTTTGTTCAGATTGTATTGCCTTTAGCCGTTCCAGGAATTGCAACGATTAGTTTATTTGCGGCTTTGGGCTATTGGAATGATTGGTTTAATGCATTGTTGTATATTCAAAAAGATAGTTTAGTTCCATTGCAGTATTTATTGATGAAAATTCAAAACAATATTCAATACCTAACACAAAATGCCGGAGCCAGCAGTCAGTTATCAGGTGGAATGGCGGCGATACCGGGTGAATCAGCTCGTATGGCGATTGTAGTAATATCAACGTTGCCGATCGCTATTAGTTACCCGTTTTTCCAAAAATATTTTGTTAAAGGATTGACAATTGGCGGCGTGAAGGAATAAATGCATTGAGTTTGTAAGTGAATGATTCAGTGTTTAAGCTGTTTAGTATTCGGAGCAGGACGAGCGCATTCAGCATATAAGTTCACCTGCTACGCTTTTAAAATTAGGAGGGACCGGAATTGAAAAATTGGAAAAAAATCGCAAGTGTAGGTTCAGCAGTTGTTCTTTTAGGTATTTTAGCGGCGTGTGGCGGTGGTAGTAAAGAGAAGACAGATGGTAGTAGTAAAAAGGCGGATGAAAAAACGTTATTGATGTATCAAATAGGGGATAAACCTGATAATTATGATGCATTGATGGAGGTTGCCAATAAGAGAATCGAAGAAAAAACGGGTGTGAAGCTGAACATTCAATATATCGGTTGGGGTGATTACGAGAAGAAGATGAGCGTGATTGTTTCATCAGGTGAAAATTATGATATTGCTTTCGCCGATAATTATGTACCGAATGCGCAAAAAGGAGCATTTGCTGATTTGACTGAACTAGCACCGAAGTTTGCTAAAGATGCGTATGATCAGTTAGATGAAGCTTATATTAAAGGGAATTTAGTGGATGGGAAATTATATGCATTTCCAGTCAACGGAAATGTGTATTCTCAACAAGTCTTGACTTTTAATAAGCAATATCTAGATAAATATAATTTATCCATTGATAATATTAAATCGTATAAAGATGCTGAAAATGCCTTGAAAACCTTCCATGAAAAAGAACCTACAGTTGCAGCTTTTGCAATTGGGCAAGGCTTTAAAGCGCAAGGCGAATTTGATTTTCCAGTTGGAAACAATTATCCATTTGCAATCGATTTAAAAGGAGATCCTAAAAAAATCGTCAATCAATATGAAAACAAAGACTTTATGGATGTTTTAAAAACGATGCATAAATGGTACAAAGCAGGCTATATTCCATCAGATGCCGCTACAAGTAATACTGAATTTCCACTAGAAGGAAATACTTGGTTCATTCGACAAGAAACACAAGGTCCGTATGATTATGGTGATACGATCTTAAGTAATGCTGCAGGACAAGAATTAGTTTCTAAAGCCTTTACGACGCCGTTAAAATCAACGGCACAAGCACAAATGGCTAATTTCGTTGTGTCAAATACGTCCAAAAATAAGGAAAAAGCAGTGGAAGTATTGGGACAAATCAATAGCGATCCAGAATTGTTAAACGGTTTAGTCTGGGGAATTGAAGGCGAAGCTTGGGAAAAAATTCCTGGTAAAGAAGATAAAATCAAGTTGCTGGACGGCTACAAACCAAATACTCATTTATCCGCATGGAATACTGGAAATAATAAAATTCTTTACACACAAGACACAATTACAGATGACATGATCAAAGAACGTGATGAGTCAATTGCTAATGCAGAAACGTCACCTATTTTAGGATTTAACTTTGTGACATCAAGTGTAAAAACAGAACTAAGTAACATTGCCAATGTCATGAATCAATATTTGGATGGGTTAAACACTGGGACCGTCGATCCAGAAGTTACGGTTCCTAAATTAAAAGAAGCGCTTGAGAACGCTGGGTATGAAAAAGTCTTGACTGAGATGCAAAAACAATATGATGCGTTTTTGAAAAAATAAAAAACTGAAAAAGGCTGATAGAAAAGCGTGAAATGCTTAGTAGGTACTGTGATTGATATCAGCTCGTACAGAAAGGTGTTTTATAGCAAATTCAGCATAATTTTTAAGAGGGACACCTCGACTGTTAGCTAGAGTCTCAGGCAAAGTGGATTGTTTATTTTGTCTGGGACTCTTTTTATTTGGATTTCTAAGGATAGTTATTTATTATACTAGTAAGGAAGCAGAAAGGACGAGACGCATGGTTGGAAAAGCGCTAGAAACGTTATTCATTAAAATTTGGGTCATTGTGAAGTTAAATTTGTTTTTTTGGTTATTTAGTTGTTGCGGATTGATTGTTGCTGGCATAGGTCCTGCTTTAAAAACAATCAATGACTTGTTTGCCAGCCATCAATTTAATTATAAAGAGATTACGTTGAAAGAGGGCTGGGCTTTTTTTAAACAAAATATGATTCGTGGGAATGTGCTTTTTTATGGGTGGCTGTTGTTGCTTGCCTTACTTGCCTATAATTTGTTTTTATCTGTTCAAGTTCAAGGGATTGTTTTTTTGATGATTGATTTTATCTTAGTTTTTGGCATGATTTATGGTAGCGTTACCTTTCAATATTCTTTGTTATTAGATAGCTATTATGAGATCAGTTTACGGAATTTATTGAAGTTGGCCTTTATTTCGACGTTATCTAATTTTGCTAATTTATTAAAAATCGCGATTGGTGTGTGTGTTATTTTATTTGTGACCTGGCAGTATAAAGGCCTTCTTTTGTTTGGGACGTTTTCGCTGATTCAGCTATGGAGTTTCACTGCGACGAAATCATGGCGAACAAGTCTTGATGAACGTTTGGGCTGCCATGTTTAAGCGCTCATCTTCGTCGTTCAATAAAAAGACACTACTAAATCGGTTGTTAAAAAATTATGCATTGATTCTAGTATCGCTGATTTTGATTGGTATGATTAGTATCAGTATGAATACGTATTGGCAATCGATGGGAAGAGGAAAAATCACAACGCAAGAAGCAGTGGATATGATTGGTCGTTCAATCAATGATAAAAATTTACAAGGAAAAATGATGTTGAATGGACTAACGGAGACACAAGATAAAATAAATAATTTAAATCGTTATATGGATGCTTCGATTTCAGATTATTTAAATTACTCTTACGATCAGCAGTTAGCTACTGGGAATTATTTGTTTTTACCTAGTCAGGTGAAGAATTTTTATACGACGTATGACAATATTGAGTCGGTCATTATGGTGTTAAATAATTATGATGGCTATTATCTTTCTACATTGGACAATAAGAGTGGGGATAAAAAAAGCGGCTCTCCTGATTTGAATAATAAATTTTATTTAGCGTATCCGATTACAAATCCTGTGACGTTAGAAGTCTTAGGGAGTTTTTATGTCGAATTTTCCAAAAAGGACATCCTTGATAGTTTGGTTCATTTAACCTCTTTTGATGGATTATCTGCATATGTATTTTCCAATACGGGCTATCAGTTGTTAACGTACACAGAAAAAGTCGGCACAAGTGATCAACTGTTGATCAAACAAAAAATGAAAGAAACCTCTCAATTACCGCTGCAAACATTAGCTGAAACAAATTTAGTGGAACATCTGGAAACGACGAGTGGTTTTGATATTCTTGTTACACTGTCCAATAAGAAAATTTTGACACAGGTGTTTTTTGAATTGCGCTTTTTAATGCTGGGTGGCTTGACCTTGATTTTGTTGTTATTATATTTGCTTTATCGAACCTTTACAAAATACTCGCAGCAAGTGGATACTATCATGGAATCAATGGCTCTTGTTTCGCAAGGGGATTTGAACACACGAATTAATGAGCAGACCACACAGTTTGAGTTAAAAGAGCTTTCTAAAGGGATTAATACAATGTTGGACAACAGTGAACAATACATTGCTGACATTTATAAGCTAGAAATCAAACAGCAAGATGCCCATATGAGGGCGTTACAATCGCAAATCAGTCCGCATTTTTTATACAATACACTGGAGTATATTCGGATGTACGCATTAAGTGAAGGAAGTGAAGAGTTAGCAGACGTCGTCTATGCTTTTTCTACCTTATTACGTAATAACACCGATCAGGCGAAAACAACGACATTGGAAAAAGAGCTGAGTTTTTGCGAAAAATATGTGTACTTGTACCAAATGAGGTACCCAGATCGAGTAGCCTATCACTTTGAAATCGATGAACAATTAAACGAATTAGTATTACCAAAATTTTCAATTCAGCCTTTGATAGAGAATTACTTTGTTCATGGGATTGATTTTTCCCGCAATGATAATGCCATCAGTGTAAAAGCGTGTTTAGTAGATGGCTTGGTTGACATTAGGATTCGGGATAATGGAAAAGGAATTTCCAAGCATAAACTAAATCTAATTCAAGAGAAACTAAAAAGCACTCAGATTGAATTGCACGATTCGATTGGTCTACAAAATGTCAATGAGCGTTTGCGTGCCTATTTTGGGCCTAGTTTTTCTATGACAATTATACAAAATGACAGGAAAGGGATGTCCATCAACCTTTCATTTATGTTGGTTAGTCAAGATAACAAGGAACAGAACAAGGCAAAAGCAGCTCGTGAAGTTTCACAGTAAAGGAGCAAAAATAATGACGTATAATGTTTTATTAGTCGATGATGAATATATGATCGTTAATGGACTGAAAAAAATTATTTCCTGGGAAACAGAAGGGTTTACCATCAAGGGAACGGCTAGAAACCCTAAAGAAGCGTTGACGTTAATGGAAACAGAAGCAATTGATTTAGTGATTACAGACATTACGATGCCAGAGATGACAGGTTTAGAGTTTATTGAAGCCGCTCAAAAAGAAGCGGGACAGTTTGAATTTATGATTCTTTCTGGGTATCAAAAGTTCGATTTTTTAAAGGGTGGTCTGCAACTAGGTGCGATCAATTACTTAATGAAACCTGTAGACAAAGAAGAATTGCTAAAAAGCGTTAAAAAAGCGAAAACACGTTTAGATAGCCGGACTCAAGAAGAAACGAGAAAAGGGTTATACAGTGACATTTTATTATCCCAGTGGGTCAATGGAGAAATTGATACAGATAGTTTAGAGGAATTGAGTGACCTTGTGGCTATTGAAGAAGAGGTTGACTGGACTGTGTTGCTGATTGAGGTCAATCGTGAACAGAAAATTTATTTTACTGAATGGTTAAAAGAAAAAGGGCAATGTTTATTTTTTTCTCGAAATTTAGGAGATAAAAGCTTGCTTGTACATATTTTTAGAGGGAACAAGCGCCAGTTAAACCAACTAATCGCAGAGAATCCCTTACAATCAATGCGTGATGATAGTTGGTTGATAAGCATTGGCGAGACAGTAAAAGATTGGGAAGATGTGCCTGATAGTTTTGAAAAAGCGAGTCAGACGTTACAGCGATATAAGTTTTATGAAACAAGCGGCAGCAATATTTTATACTCGGTATTTTCGGATGATTTTGATCTTTCCTCTGATATCATCAATTTTAATAAGACCTTGATGGTAGGTGATTTTACGACGATTGAAGGAGTGGTTGGAGAAATTTTTACAAAGACTCAAAAAATTGGTGCCCGTCCAGAAGATGTTCGCCATATTACCTTTATGTTGTTTATGGATATTTACCGTTGTTTTAATCATTTGGATGAAGGGGAATACCAACAAGTTTTAGATGATATCAACCATTCGTCAAATGCAGATAGATTGCGGGAGATTTTATTCACCACACTGAAGCAAATCACTCGGGAAAAAATCAGTTATGAATATTCAGAAAATGTCCAAAATGTCATTGATAAAATTCGCTCCGATTACACGAGCGAACTAACGTTAAAATATGTCGCACAATCCCTTCATTTAAATGTGATGTACCTGGGACAATTGTTCAAAAAAGAAACCAAAAAGAGTTTTTCCCAATATTTGAATCAATACCGTATGAAAAAAGCTCAAAATCTATTATTGTATTCGGATGATAACGTCAATGAGATCGCCGATAAGATTGGGTTTAATAATAGTACGTATTTCTCGCAAATGTTTAAAAAAATGAATGATCTGACACCGAAAGAATTCCGTGAAAAATATAAGCATCGCTACCATTCGATAGGAGAAGATGGGTGAGAGCAATTCATATCTAAAAGTAGCCGCAAGACAGTGAACTTGCGGCTATTAATATCAAAGGGCTCACAGTTTCTTTAATATTCCCACTCAAAAATAAATTAGTTTTGCACGGTACATGATAGTTGAATTTACGCTATTTTAAGTGATTTGAGTTTGTTTAAAATGTACTCGATTTTAGTAGAGTATTATCAAACTGTTATCAGAAAGCACGAATAGAAAAGAATACAAAAGAATACAAAAAATAAAAAATATATTGAGTGTGAAAGTACACTATGTTAGGATATTTATTATCAATTGAAATTGTTTTAATTTTCTGACAAAAAGTGGTTATGATAAAATTTTTAAAAGATTATTTAGAGAGCTCAATATTTAAAGAAGGAGGGGAGTAGTTAATCAAAAGGAGAAAAGTATATTTATTTATAATTGTTATTTTGTGTATAATTTTTTTGATAGCTTTAAAGGTAAAAAATGAACGAGCTATGGTCAAGACCGTATCGGATTATAAGAACTTAGCTGTCTCTGAAAAAAAAAGAATTGTGAAAATAGGTGTTATAGACGGGGAGATTGATAAGGAGCATATAGCTTTTAGTGATCTTTATTCCATAAAGAAAAGATATTTCTCTGATAATATAACTGATAGCGATATTACTCATGGTACTTCTGTGTTAGGTGTTATTTGTGGCAATAATGATCTTGGAATAGGGGATTCTAGATATCTCGAAGTGATGAACGCAGTTATATTATCAGATGGATTAGCATCGTCTGGAAATTTGAAACAAGCAATTGAATGGTGTATAGAACAAGAGGTAGAAGTTATAAACGTCAGTGTAGCGTTTACAATTTTTCGCAAGGAATTACTGGAAATTATAAATTCTGACAAAGCAAAAAATATTCTTTTTATTTTTTCTAATGGAAATTTTGATACGCAAAAAAGGATATTGAAAAAAGAAGTAAATAATATGATTTTTGTTGGTGCAACAGATAGTAATGGGAACAAAGCTTATATGAACTCAAATTCAAATGCAGATGTTTATTTTCAAGGAATAGATATCATGACAGCGATAGGAGAGAATAAATTTCAAAACATGAAAGGCACTACTTATTCTACTGCTATTGCAACGGGGCTTTCAGTAAAAAAATTACAATCCACTAAAAGCAGAGAGGAAAATCAAGTGAAATATTTGAAGAATTTTATTTTTTCTCAAAGTACAATTCATGGGGAGTGAAGAGGATGAAAAAAATTACATTAAGTTTGTTAATAATTTTAATAGCTGGAACAATTAGTAATGTATCATATGCTACGACATTTGATGCACAAGAAGAGGTAGAGAATAAAATACAACAGGAGCTCGAAAAAGTTTCGAATGAGGGGACTTCCTTTGAAAATGTTGAAATTGATTTTGAAAATGAAGAAATCAAAATTGAAGCAGAAGTAGAAAACGATGGAGAGACTCATAATGTAGAAATTACTAATGATTTTTCAGAGGAACAGGCAGTTGCTACTGATTCGCTAACTGTAAAAGAGGCATCAAATGGAGAAGAAAATGAATATTCTATCTATTTTGGAACTGTAGAGGAAAAACATCAATTAGAACAAGCGATGGCAGCAGAAGAAAAATTATTACAGGATATTGAAGATGGGAAGTATACGGATGAAGAATTAGAAAAAATTGAATTACCAACAGAAAAGATTTTTAATAATAAACAGAATCAAATTACTACAGCAGAGGAATTAGCTGAGACCCCTATTGTAATGACTGATTTAGCCACTAATAGTGAACGAGAGATTGATCCAAGTGACGGTGTAGCATCGTATGCTTGGGCAATTCCTGTTGGTATTTATATTACAAGACAGGTGGCGACCCAATTATTAAAAATGGCCTTTGCAGCTGTAATAGGAGGGTTATTGGGAGCTGCATTAACTTTAATATCTGTAAATGTTAACTATAGAAAATATTATGATCATTATAGAGTTGTTAGGACTGGAAAAGTAGGATTAGCGGTTTTAGGTGGAATGAATTTAAACACAGCTGTGAACTATTTGAAAATTCGTGGAGATGTATGGTCGATATCCCAAACTTTAGCCTGGAGAGTGGCATATTTTGCGGGAACACCGAGAGGAGGTAAATTACAACAGCCTAAGAAAGCTGAACGTCATGGTGGACCAGGTAATTTTTATCATCATCATACTTGGAACAGAGCAGGGGGACATTCATTTTATGGAACCGCAAGGTAATACATTTGTATTATACAAAAGTTTTTCTGCTGAAGTCTATGAACAAGTATTGACAGTTGCGCAGGAAAATGGTTGTAATCATTTTGAGTTTTGTATTCGTCATGATATTGATTTTTTAGGTGATTATTCCTATAGATATTCTGAAAATACGTATAAGTTTATGGAAGAGTTAACCCCATTTCTAGTATCTGAAATACAAACAAATCACTGGGTAACAGATATGATTATTAGTCGTGAAAAAGAAGCAAGGTTGTATAGATATCGTTTCAATGAGCAATCATTAATGAAGATACTAGAATATTCTAATTCAGTGAGTGATTGGTGTGGACCAAAACTTCCCGAAGACTTAGTTCTTTTTCAAGATGAGAAACCGTGGTTAGGATTTATTGGACATGAAGAAATGTCGTTTTGGTTTTTAACTGAATCTGAGGCAAAAGAGATAGGTGAAATAGGAATAGATTTGTTTGATGAAGGATAATAGTTGTGTGTCCTAAAATTTGTATGTGGTTTATTTAACAAATTGGCGCTATACTTTTTGGTGTTGGTGAGAAATCACCAGCATCTTTTTGTCTTTTTTGAAAACTACCTGCTATCGGGTGGTTCCATAAAGCTTTCAGCGTGGTATAAAAAAGCCCCCTAAACTGTTAAGATGAAGTTGGTTTCCCGACAACTACATCAAAACTTAATCCTATCAGAGAACGATATGTTTTTTTATCTAAAAATGAACATGGGACTGAAAAAAGCATTTCTACTTTCATCAGTCCCATTTATTATAGAGCCCTATTTTTTAGTTAGAGACTAAAAGGCAATTGTTTTTTAGTATACGTTTTAGGACGAGGAACAATGCCTAAATGAAAATCAATGGTGCCGCCATTTATTAGTGCTTCATGAGTGAAAAAAAGAGACTCATGTAAGGAACCATTAAAAGAAATCTGATCGACGAATTGTTGTTGCTCATGGTTTGGACTGGCTGTAATAGTTAGTGTTTTACCAGTAGATAAATGGATAGTTACTTCGTCAAATAAAGGGATACCGACTACATATTCGCCTGAACTAGGGCAAACAGGATAAAAGCCCAACGAGCTGAAAATATACCAACCAGCCATACTCCCGTTGTCTTCGTCACCTGGATAACCAGTTGCACTGTCGTCAAAAACTTGGGTCATTAATTGTTTTAGCAACGGCTGGGCATATTCAGGTTTTCCAATATAGTTGAACAGGTAAGGAAGGTGAAAACTTGGTTGATTAGAGATGGCTAGTTGACCGAATTCAATAGCGGCCATTTCGCTCATTTCATGAATTTCAAAACCGTACCCTTCAACGGTGAAAGCAGGAGGTTGATTACAGAGATCGATTAATTTTTCTTGAAATCGTTCTTGGCCGCCGTAAGAAGTGATTAAGCCTTTAAAATCATGATACACAGCAAAACTACTTTGCCAAGCGCTGCCTTCTGCGTAATCACCGCCCCAACGATGGCTAGTGAATGGTGTAGTGAATGTTCCATCTGTTTGTTTTGCACGCATGAAACAGGTTTCGGGATCAAAAATATGTTGGTAATTTTTCGCTTGTTGGCGGTAATGCAGTGCGGTGTCTGTGTCGCCTAGAATACTCGCTACTTGGCTAATACAAAAATCGCTATAGCAATAATCCAAGGTGTGATTGACCGATTCATGATAAGAAGCTGGAACATAGCCATATGTTAAGTAGTCCGTTGTTCCTTGTCGACCATAATTAGCAGAGGCACTTTGAACCGTAGCACCTTTAACCATAGCTGTTAAGAAATCAGGCATCAGATCTGGCCGGATGTTTTTCACCGCAGCATCTGCAATTACCGCATCAATCAATGTTCCCGGCATCAACCCACGTTCGTCTGGCGATAACCATTTAGGTAAATAACCACTTTCGCGATAACTGTTTAAAAAGCCCTCCAACATTTCTTCATATTTATCTTGAGCGATCAATGAATACAGCGGGTAGACAGTCTTGTACGTATCCCAAAAACCATTGTTGGTATACAAGTAACCAGGGCGGACTTTTTTCGCCAAGGTATCATAATGAATCGCTTGCCCAGAAGCCTCTTTTTCGTAAAATGTCTGTGGAAATAAAAACGTTCGGTATAAATTATGATAGAAAGTTGAACGACGGTGCTGATTTTTGTCCCGAATGTCGATTTTAGTCAAATAATTCGACCAAAGCTGTTGAGATTGCTCTAAATAATCTTCTGGTTGTAAATGCAATTCACGGGACAAATTCAAAACTGCTTGTTCGTGACTGATAAAAGATGTGCCAAATTGAACCACTTGTTCGTCGATATCTCCGAAATAAAGTGGAATACAGTCATTTTCTCCTTTCTTTTTAACAGGTGTATCAAAACGGATCGGTTGTTTGAAATGCAATGTAAAATAAAAGGAAAATGTAGGATCTTCACATCCTGCGTAATTTATGATAGAGCCAGAAATCGTCTGTTCATCTTCAATAGTTAGTTGATATTGTCCTGGCAATGAAAGTAAGAGCCCTGCTTCCTTATGTGTATAGCGAGCAGTCAAAACACCACCATACATGCTAGGGATGATGCGGGTTTTCAATTGGTAGCGTTGCTCTGTGATTTCTACATAGCTAGGGTTAAAAACGCTTTCATCTGGTCGGTAAGACGATTGAGCATGGAAAAGAGAGGGTTCTTTCAGAGCGCCATTAAAAGGCAATAAAACCAAATAACTGAAATCCCCCATCCAAGGACTGGGCTGATGAGTTAGGCGAAAGCCTTGGAACGTACGGTCACGAGGATTGAACCACCAACTGCCATTCTCTCCATTCGTTTGTGGTGCGAAATAATTCATTCCAAACGGTACTCCTGTATAAGGTAAACAATTTCCGTTTGAAAAAGAAGCTTGATTATCTGTACCATGTCTCGTGTCTATTTCTGTTATGTTCATTGACTAGGTCTCCTTTGTTGAGTGTCGAATGATTTGTTTTACTGGAATCTGTTGATCTGTCGGAATCTGTTGTTTTTCAATCCAGTTGATAAGCATCTCACCAGCAATTTTTCCCATTCCTTTAAAATCTTGAGCAATTGTTGTTAATGCTGGATCGATTAGTGCAGAAGCTTGAATATTATCAAATCCAATAATCGCCAATTGATTTGGTATATCAACGTTAGCGCGCTTGGCTTGATTCATTAGTGCAATGGCGACGAGATCATTTTCGCAAACGACGCCAGTGATGTTATTTTTACTTAGATAATCCAATAAATCGTTGCCTACAACTGCTTGTTTATCTGTCAAAGCCGTATGAAAGGATAGCTGCTGTTCTTTTGTTGCGTGAATATAGCCTAAGTAACGTTGCCGAACAGATTGTGGCAATACAGCTTCACCAAAAATATAGGCAATCCGCTGATGACCATTGGCAGCTAAATAATTAGTGGCCATTTCTCCACCAGAAAAGTTATCCGATTGAACCGTTGGATAAGGGAGATCGTGGATTTTTTTATCTAGTATGATGACTGGGAATTGAGCAATGGATAACTCAAATAAAGTATCTAAAAAATCCTCTGTGTTATGAGCGTAGTAGATCATGCCATCAAAGTTTTCGATAAGATCAGAAGCTTGTTTATTGATCAAAAATTCTGCTGAAGACATGATGACTTCATAGTGATGCTCGCTAGTAATAGGAGCCAGTCCTTCATTGAAATTTCCGAGGGAAAGATCGTTTGCAAAAGGAATCAAAAATAAAATCCGTGGCACTGTTTTGTTCTTAGGTTTATACGCTTTTACATAGCTGCCTTTGCCTTGAATGCGGTAAATCAGCCCTTGATTTTCTAACTCTGTTAGCGCTCGTTTGGACGTGATACGACTGACGTTGTATTTTTGAGATAGCTCTTTTTCTGTAGGTAATTGAGCATTTTCAACCAGTTCCCCAGATTGAATAGCCTGTAATAAATCATCGATTATTTTTTTATATAAAGGTTTTGACATAAGTGTTCTCCTAAATGTGAAATGATATATCATTGTTTGTAGTTTATCATAAAAGAAAAAAGACTTCAATCTAAAAATATTTAATAAAACAGTAGACAAAACGCTTTCATTAGCATATACTTTCGTTGTGAAATGATATATCAACAAAAGGAGGCAATTATGACTTATAAAAACATTCCCACTTCTGTACAACGTTTTATGGATAAAATCACGACGTTGTGTGGACAAGAACACGCTGGATGGGCAGAGAACTTTAATGCTGCTTTTGCGAATACCTTAACGACGACCGTTCGGCAACAAGAAGATGGTACGACATTCTTATTGACAGGAGATATTCCAGCAATGTGGTTGCGAGATTCTACAGCCCAAGTACGCCCTTATTTAGTGATTGCAAAAGAAGATGAAGCGTTAGCGAAAATGATTTGTGGATTGGTTCAACGACAATTTTTCTACATCACGATCGATCCTTACGCAAATGCCTTTAATGAAACGCCCAATAATGCAGGGCATCAAACCGATCACACTGAAATGAACCCGTGGATCTGGGAAAGAAAATATGAAATTGACTCGTTGTGCTATCCTGTTCAATTAGCCTATCTATTGTTCAAAAATACTGGATTGACGGAACAGTTTGATGAAACGTTTGTTACTGGCGTGAAAAAAATACTCACTGTATTTGCTACAGAACAAGATCATCAACACTCACCGTATACCTTTGAACGTGAGACAACAAGAATCGAAGATACCTTGCCTAACGATGGAAAAGGGGCTGATGTTAAACCGACTGGAATGACTTGGTCTGGTTTTCGTCCAAGTGATGATGCCTGTCGCTATGGGTATTTAGTTCCTTCAAACATGTTTGCAGTCGTGGTTTTAACGTATATCGAAGAAATTTTTACAACGATTTTGCATGATTCAGAGATTGTTGCCTGTGCATCAAAAGTAAAAAAAGAAATTGAAAGCGGTCTTAAAAAATATGGACAGACGAAGAACCAAGCAGGGGAATCTATTTACGCCTATGAGGTAGATGGGCTTGGAAACAGTAGTATTATGGATGACAGCAATATACCTAATTTACTGTCAGCACCCTATTTAGGTTACACCACTAGCGAAGATTCGATATACCAAGCCACGCGCAAGACGATTTTAAGTAAAGAAAATCCTTATTTCTATGAAGGGAAATACGCAAAAGGAATCGGTAGCTCCCATACGCCAGAAAACTATGTCTGGCCTATTGCTTTGGCTATGGAAGGTATGACAACTGAAGATAAGGCTGAAAAAGAACGAATTTTGGATTCTTTAGTTGCTAATGATGGCGGAACTCATTTGATGCATGAAGGATTTGACGTAAATGATCCTAATCAATATACAAGAGAATGGTTTTCATGGGCGAATATGATGTTTTGCGAACTAGTAATGGATTATTTTGATATTCGAGTGGAAAAATAAACAGTAGATTGGAGCGTGACCAGAATGAAGAAAAAAGTCTATATTATCTCTCACTCCCATTGGGATCGAGAGTGGTACATGCCGTATGAACAGCATCATATGCGTTTAGTTGAATTGATGGATGACATTTTAGAATTGGCGGAAAAAGATCCTGCATTTGATAGTTTTCATTTAGATGGGCAAACCATTATTTTGGACGATTACTTACAGATTAGACCAGAGCGTAAAGCAGATGTTCAAAAAGCTATCTCAGAGGGGAAACTAAAAATCGGTCCTTTTTATATTTTGCAGGATGACTTTTTAATCAGTCCTGAATCCAATGTCCGAAACATGCTGATTGGCAAAAAAGAAAGTGAGAAATGGGGAGCGCCAGTTCAATTAGGTTATTTCCCTGATACATTTGGAAACATGGGCCAAACCCCTCAAATGATGAAACAAGCCAACCTTGAAGTTGCCGCTTTTGGCAGAGGGGTTAAACCAGTGGGTTTCAATAATGAAGTTTTGGAGGATGAAAGTTATACGTCTCAATATTCAGAAATGTGGTGGCAAGGACCTGATGGAAGCGAGATATTAGGATTATTATTTGCTAACTGGTACAGCAATGGCAATGAGATCCCAACAACGAAAGAAGCGGCTATAGACTTTTGGACGCAAAAATTAGCAGATGTTGAACGATTTGCCTCAACAGATCATCTATTGATGATGAATGGAGTAGATCACCAACCTGTTCAAAAAGATATCACTCAAGCGATTGCACTCGCAAATGAACTGTTCCCAAATTATGAATTCATCCATTCTAATTTTGATGAGTATTTAAAACAAGTCCGTCAAGAGTTGCCAGAAAAAGTAGGCACAGTTTATGGCGAATTAACGAGCCAAGAAACAGATGGGTGGTTTACTTTAGCCAATACTGCTTCTGCCAGAGTGTATTTAAAACAATGGAATACCAAAGTTGAACGCCAACTAGAAAATATAACGGAGCCATTGGCTGCAATGGCCTATGAATTAACAAACAACTATCCGCACGATCAACTAGATTATGCCTGGAAATTATTATTGCAAAACCATCCTCATGATAGTATTTGCGGTTGTTCAGTGGATGAAGTGCATCGAGAAATGGTTCCAAGGTTTGAAAAATCTTACGAAGTTGGAAGGTACTTAGCGAGTGAAGCGATACGAGTATTAACTGAATCAATCAATACAGATGCTTTTCCTGAAAATAGTCATCCGTTTGTAGTGTTCAATACATCTGGTTACCAAAAATCAGGAATTGTGAAAGTGAAAGTAGAAATTGAAAGAAAAACCTTTAGTAACGGAGTTCCTCACGAATTATGGAAGACCTTAGCAGAAAAAGATACACCTGTCTTTGAAGTGATTGATCATCATGGGAAAAGCATTCCGGCGATTCTCTCTCATCCAGAGGTTGGGTTTGATTATGATTTACCTAAAGATCGTTTCAGAGTGCCTTATATGGCAAAAATGATTGAGGTTGAAATGCGCATAGAAGATATGCCGGCATTTTCGTGGAATAGTTTTGCTCTTAAAGAAACAGAGAGCAGTCAAGTAAAGAAGAGTTCTATGGTTAAAGAAGGGACAACCAATCAATTAGAAAACAGTCGATTGCATGTAACGATCAAAACAGATGGGACGCTTAAAGTCTTAGACAAAATTTCCGGAAAACAATACGATGATTTGTTGATGATTGAAGATACAGGCGATATCGGGAATGAGTATATCTTCAAACAACCAGAAGGAAGCGAACCAATTTTATCCAAAGGACTGCCAGCTGAGATAACGGTGATCAAAGATGAATCGTTTATAGCCCAAGTGAAAATGGTTCAACGACTCATGATTCCTGAATCAGCAGATCAGTTATTAGAACAGGAACAACAAGCCGTCATAGATTTTCGCTACCGTAAAGCTGGACGCTCTTCAAAAATGACAGAATTATTAGTCGAAACAGTGATAACAATGGAAAATGATTCTGCTTATTTAGGGATTGAAACAACGATCGATAATCAAAGTCGAGACCATCGTTTACGGATACTTTTCCCTACGACTATTCAAGCTGAAACCCATGAGGCTGATAGTATTTATGAAGTAGTGACACGTCCAAATCAAGTAAGTAAAAGCTGGGAAAATCCGACCAATCCTCAACATCAACATGCTTTTGTTAATATACACGATGAAATAGCTGGGATAACCGTTTCAAATTTTGGCTTGAACGAGTATGAAGTATTGCCTAGTGACAACACAATTGCTTTGACCTTATTAAGGAGCGTAGGAGAAATGGGCGATTGGGGCTATTTTCCAACGCCGGAAGCACAATGTTTAGGTCAACATGTATTTGCCTATGGACTGGCTTTTCATGGAAGACCTTCCGAGCGTTTTAAAACATACCAACATGCTTATGCTACACAAATTCCTTTTAGCGTAGAGCAGACGACTAAACACCACGAATGTTTGGAGCCAAAAGATGCGTATCTAACGATTACAGGAGATACTTTTGCGACAACAGCCTTGAAAAATAGTGAAGATGATCAACATCTTGTCTTAAGAGGCTTTAACATGAGTGACGAATCTTGTAAAATTAAGATAGAGAAAAAAAGTAGAGAAAAAGCATCTTTGTTAAACTTATTGGAAGAAAAACAAGGAGAGGAAGTCAAGTCTGATTTACGTGCCTATGAAATTCGCACGATTGGATTTGATCGATAAGAGGCGGAGGGTAATAGAAATGGATTACTATGGATCTATTGAAGCTGGTGGAACAAAATTTGTTTGTGCAGTGGCAGATGAGTCGTTGACGATTTTAGAGAGAATCAGCTTGCCTACAACAATGCCAGAAGAAACGTTAGCAAATGTTTTTGCTTTCTTTGATAAGTATCAACTAAAAGCGCTTGGCGTGGGTTCTTTTGGTCCAATCGATGTAAATGAAGCATCAAAAACATATGGTTATATCACGTCTACACCTAAAGTGAGCTGGAAAAATTTCAATCTGCTAGGTGCATTGAAAGAACGATATAATATACCGATGGCTTGGACAACAGATGTAAATGCCGCAGCATATGGTGAAATGAAACTAGGTGCTGGCAAACACACGCAAAGCTGTATTTATTTAACCGTGGGAACAGGTGTAGGCGGTGGCGCAGTAGTCAATGGTCAGGTTCTACAAGGATTTAGTCACCCTGAAATGGGGCATATTTCTCTTCAACGTTATCCTGAAGATACATTGGAAAGCGCTTGTCCGTATCATGAGAATTGTGTAGAAGGATTAGCGGCAGGACCAGCATTAGAAAAAAGAACAGGTATAAAAGGACAATTATTACCTGAAACCCATGAAGTTTGGGAGATGGAAGCCTATTATTTAGCTCAGGCAATCATGAATTATACGTTGGTCCTTTCGCCAGAAAAAATCATCTTAGGCGGCGGAGTGATGAAACAAGCGCAATTGCTTCCTAAAATTCGTGCATCATTTGCAAAGCAATTAAACAATTATGTTTCACTTCCGGATTTAGAGCAATATATTGTTAGTTGTGAATTGAAGGACAACAGTGGCACCCTAGGCTGTTTATTACTTGCAAAAGCGCAAGCGTAGTTCAAGACAAAAAAGCAAATAGCAACAATCTTAGGATTTGTTTCTATTTGCTTTTTTTCTGCAGAAATTTAATTAAGGACGGGATAAGTCCTATACTTTGTAATGAAAAAACTATAGTTTGTCTATTTATCAATAATTAAGAAAGCGCTATCATTTTGTTAGGAATGAACAATACTGCGTTTAGGGTAATAAATGATTAGAGGGGGCTTATTCATTGAAAAGAAAAAATGTAACACATGTGTTTTGTTGTTCTGCTGTAATGGTTGGTCTTGCTTTGGGAGGAAATGTGGTAACGACGGTCCATGCAGAGACGCTATCTTCTGTAGTAACTAAAGAAGAAAACGAGATCCCGAAATACGACCAAGTACCAGAATCGACTGTGTTGTTTCCGAAAAATCTGTTGGACTGGCAATTTCAAAGTGATCCTGATGCGTCATTCAATGTTGCTACTGTTCCATTGGCTAAAAGAGTACAAGGAGAGATAACGAATCCTGATCAAAGTAAGGAAGCCAAAGTTTTATCCATTGCCATTGTTAATCGCCATACAAAAGGGACGCCTTCTCAAGGTGGAACGGACAAAGCGGTGTATAATTTTACGAATTGGCAATATGTCGACACCTTAGTTGCTTGGGCTGGATCGTCAGGAGAAGGAATTATTGTACCGCCAAGTGCTGATGTAACCGATTCTGCCCACCGAAATGGTGTACCTGTGGTTGGAACAGTCTTTTTTCCGCCAGAAGCGTATGGTGGGAAGGCGGAATGGGTGCAACAATTTGTTCAAAAAGATGCCAAAGGACGATTTCCTCTAGCAGATAAATTAATAGAAATGGCGCAAGTTTATGGGTTTGATGGCTGGTTCATCAATCAAGAGACGAATGTTGATCCTCAAACAGCGAGTGGGATGAAAGAACTTTTAGCTTATATGCAAGCACGTAAACCTAAAAATCAACAAGTCATTTGGTATGATTCGATGATTGCTAATGGCAATGTCGCTTGGCAAGGTGCGTTGAATGAACAAAATCAAGGCTATTTTCAAGAGGGGAAAAAACGCATTTCGGATAAACTATTTATTGATTTCCGTTGGCAAGAACTCGAATTTTCCAAGAATAAAGCGAATGAAATCAAACGCGATCCTAACGATCTTTTTGCCGGAATCGATGTTCAAGCAAGTGGGATTAATAGCCGTCGGAAACCAAGTAGTATTTTAGGGAAAGATGGACAACCATTGGTTTCATTAGGTTTATATTGTCCTGATTGGACGTTGCGTGACGGTGGGCAATACGATATCGATCGCTATTGGGAAAACGAAAAGCTATTTTGGATCAACGCTCAAGGAGATCCAAGATCAGTCAGCAGCTCTAAAAATGAGTGGCAAGGGATTTCCCGCTATTTTGTGGAAAAAACACCGATTACTCAATTTCCTTTTTTAACTAATTTTAATGTAGGGAATGGGGACGCTTTTTATCAAAATGGACAAAAAGTGAAAGAAGGAAGCTTTAATAATCGTAGTTTGCAGGATGTGATGCCAACATATCGTTGGATTATCGATAATGAAGCTGGCAATCAATTAAATGCTGCGGTTAGCTATGAAGATGCGTTTAACGGAGGCTCTTCGATTAAATTAACTGGTGAGATGACTGCTGGAAAACAAACATTTATTAAATTGTATGCCGCACAAGCCAAAGTAGCGGCGTCTGACAGTCTTACCTTTGTAACGAAAGGTGCAGATGAGGCATCCCTTGTTTTAGAACTCAAAGGAAAAAACAAAACGTTAGTGATCCCAGGAGAACGCCAAGGGCTGGAAAAAGGTTGGATGAAAACGACTTATTCATTGAAATCAGCGGCTTGCCAAACAGTCACGTCTATCGGTTTTAACATGAAAAATAATCAATCAGGTTCTGCCGAGATTTATTTAGGGCAATTATTAGCTGGTAAAGAGAAGAAGACAGCAGTTAGTGAAGTTCGCAATGTCCGTTTTACAGGGAAAACTATTGTGGATGACCGTACAGAAAGTATTCGGATGCGTTGGGATAGTAAAAATAAACATACAGCCTCGTATCGTATTTACCGAGAAGTTGACGGACAATTGGCATTTGAAGGAGAGACAACCAATACGTCGTATACCTTACTCAATCAAAAGAGACAAGAAGATACAGCTAGTTATCGAGTGGTTCCAGTAGGTTATTATGGACGAGAAGAGCAAAAGAAAAGTGCAGTTGGATTGTATTCATTTGACCCATTAAAGCAACCAGAGATAACAATTAATGCGAGTAGCACCTTGATTTTTGAAGGAGATACCATCAATTTATCAGCAACTGTTTCAGCCTCTACAGAAACGGTCAATTGGGAAGTAGTGGGCGCTGTGCCGCAAGAGCTATCTGGTAAAGAAGTGAGCTTTACATTTCCTAAGGCTGGTGTTTATACTGTAAAAGCTGCAGCAAGCAATGCTTCTGGGACAACAGAGATTGTGAAAGAAAAGTATATTCATGTCTACCCTAAAGACAGTGGAATCAAAATAGAAAATCTATCTACTTTGCCAACAACTTCAGCGAATGAAGGGTCTGGATTTACGAATGAAAACGAAAGTTATCGCTACGCTATAGATGGCGATCAGACAACTAAATGGTGTGATAACGGTAGTGAAAAGCCTTGGATGGTCGTTGATTTAGATGGAACAAAAACGATTTCAGGGTTCACTCTTTTCCATGCCGGTGCTGGTGGAGAAAGCGTTGAGTGGAATACCCGAGAATACGATATCTCCGTAAGTTCTGATGGGCAAAATTGGACGAATGTGGTACAACGTCGCGGAAACACTGAAAATATCAGTAAAGAAGCCATTTCATTAATCGAAGGGCGTTATGTCAAACTTTCATTAGAAAAAGCCGAGCAAAATGGCAAGACCGCGCGAATTTACGACTGGCAAATCATTGGTGTAAATCAAACCGGTATGATTGGGAACTAAGGGGGAAGTGTAAGATAAAGAGGTTGCTTCCACCGTTTATTCGGATACAAAGAGCCTAGGACATAACTTTTTAGTTATGTCCCGTCTTTGTTGTGGAAAAAAAGTGGTCTATTTGAGGTTTTTATAGGCGGCTGTTAAGTACGTATGATGTCCTTGTTTTTCGGATTCAGAGATAAACGCGCCATCAACAGCATTATGGGTTAATTGTTCCATGTCCGCATATGTAATACCGTACCATTCATGCAATTTCATAAACTCATCAGTCAAAGTAGTCGCTGATACTGTTCGGTTGTCTGTGTTAATGCAAAGAGACAGACCTTCATTAAGAAATTGTTTAAAAGGATACTCTTCTAGGGTAGTGACCGTTTTTGTTTGGAAATTACTAGTAGGACACATTTCAATAAGAATATTCTTTTCCTTTAATAAATCAAAATATTCTGGTGTATCTTTCACAGCAATACCGTGTCCGATCCGTTTAGCGCCTAAATACACGGCATCAGCAACATTTTTTCCGCACCCACATTCACCAGCATGTAAAGTTAAAGGAATACTCAGTTGTTCAACCAATTTCAACGCATCCTCAAAAAGATAAGGAGGAAAGTCCTCTTCATTACCAGCAAGGTCAAAACCAACCACACCTGACTGCTTGAAATTTTCCGCTAAATGGACGATTTTTTCGATGGAATCAAGTTCTTCATGACGCATACCGCACAACAAGGCATTGCTTTTTACACCAAATTGTTTTTCGCCTTCGTTTAGTCCGGTTAAAACTGCGGTGACGATGTCAGACAAAGAGAGACCTTTTTGGGTGTGCAAAGAAGGGGCAAAGCGAACTTCTATGTAGCGAACATTTTCTTCTGCGGCTTGGCTGATAATATCTAGTGCTGCTGTTTTTAACGCTTCTTCTGTTTGTAAACAAGTTAATACAATCTCGAAACGCTTTAAGTAGTCATTTAAATCTTGACAGTCTTGTGGTGCAACGAGTAGATCTATTAGTTGCTCTTTTTTTGTAGGTAAAGCAATACCTTGTGACTGGGCTATTTTTTGTAATGTTTCTGGTCGGATGGAACCATCTAAGTGGCAATGCAGTTCTATTTTGGGTAAGTGATGAACAATGTGACGCTCCATAGTATCAACCTCTCTTTTCTCTATGCTTTTGACAAGTATTTTGACGACTTTAACATGTTCCGTTTGAGCTGTCAATAAGCGATAGTGAAATAGTCAATTAGGTGTGGTTTTTTCAGTGTTTTTAACGTAAAATAATCCAGTAGAAAATCATATCTTTTTGATTGGAGAGATTCTTTTGTTAGGTGTAGGATTATTATTTGTAGCGATTACCTTGATTAGTAATGGCTATTGCGGCTTGGCTGGAGTGGATAAAAAGTCGACAGCTGTGATTAATTTATTTACAGGAAGTTTGTCTTTTATTATTAATACGATTCATTTATGGCGTGGAGAGTATTATGATGCAGGGACAGGGTATTTATTTGCCTTTACGTATTTAATGGTTGGGTTGGTTTATTTCTTGCACTTGGATATGCGTGTGTATGGAATATTTGCATTGTTTGTTGCGGTGAATACAATTCCGGCGGCTTATATCAGCTATGCAGTGGAGGGAGATTGGCGCTTTGCTTTGATTTGGTTATCTTGGGGCGTATTGTGGCTGACAGGATTTATCGAGTATGTGCTAAAGAAGGAAATCGGCAAACCTGTTCTTTATTTAGCGATTGTTGAAGGGATTGTGACTTGCTGGATTCCAGGGTTGTTGATGTTGACAAATAATTGGTGAAAGCGAAAAAATAAGGAGGAAGTAGTTCGTTATTAAAACGACTACTTTCGCTTTGAATTTTTTGTTTTAGTATATCTACTATATGATTTATAGCTACCGCTTGTCATTGTTAGACGAGATTGTTGATAGATTATACTATTTAATTTCAGCCAACTCTGATAAACTGTAACCATTCGATATGTATTTTGAAGGAGTTAACCTGTCGAGTAAGGGGAGTAAAACATGAAATTGACTATTAAGGAAATCGCGGATATGGCTGGTGTGTCAGTAACGACGGTATCTCAAATTCTAAATGATAAAGGCAGTCGTTTTAGTGAACAAACCAGAAAGAAAGTTTTAGCTGTTGTAGAAGAATATGATTACAAGCCAGATTATTTTGCTTCAAACATTATTACTCGCCATTCCAAAACAATAGGCATGGTCGTGCCAGATGTTACCGATTTTTTCTTTTCAAAGGTAATTGAAGGTGTGGAAACCTATCTGAATTCGTTAGGGTACATGATTTTATTATGTAATTCAAAACATGATGAAGAGCAAGCGACAAACTATGTTACTGAGCTCGTTCATCGTTCTGTGGATGGAATTATTTTTGCTACACCGAATATTTTGCCATCGAATCACATCTTAAGGAATAAGAAAAAACGCAAAGTTCCAGTGGTTCTTGTGGATCGTGGCATCAATCCTCGTGAAAATGGCCGTTTGATTGTGAAAGAATATGAGGGCGCTTACCAAGCCGTCTGTTTTTTGATTAAACAAGGTCATAAGCACATTGGGATGTTAAAGGAAAATGATGGGTATTATCAATTGACCGAAAGAGTAACCGCTTACCAACATGCGCTAAAAGACCATAATATTCCGCTAAGAGAAGAGTACATGTCTAGTGGAGATCTGAATTTGGGCGGTGGGTATGAAGCAGCGAAAAAAGTATTGGAAAATCCGAAAATCACTGCCTTGTTTTGTGGGAATGATGAAATGGCGATGGGCGCTTATCAAGCCATTGAAGAAAGCGGGAAAAAGATTCCTGACGATATTTCGATTATCGGATTTGATGGCTTAGAAATATCAGAGTATTTAGTTCCTGGATTGACTACGGTATACCAGCCAAGTTTTGATATTGGGTTTTATGCTGCACGCTTTTTAGTTGAAGCAATTAATCATCCGGAGAAAAAAATGCCGAATAAAATTTTTGAAACAACATTTATTTCGAGAAATAGCACTAAATCGATTGACAAGTTCGTTGATTTGATTTAATGTTCGTGTTGTAAGCGTTTTTAATTTATGAAAGCGTTAGTAAACTGTTTTACTAAAAGGTTTTAACCAGAACGATTTTAGTGTATAATACATCCTTGGGGATTGATTTGGAGGAAAAAGAGCATGAGAATGGTCGATTTGATTGAGAAAAAGCGTGATGGACAGGCGTTAACAGACAAAGAAATTCAATTCATTGTTTCAGGATATACCAAAGGCGACATTCCAGATTATCAGATGAGTGCTTTTTTAATGACAGTTTTTTACGAAGATATGACGGATGAAGAAATTACGACATTGACATTAGAGATGGCTCATTCAGGTGAAATGATCGATCTTTCATCCATTCAAGGAATCAAAGTCGATAAACATTCTACTGGTGGTGTAGGCGATACGACCACGTTGATTCTTGCGCCATTAGTTGCTAGTGTTGGCGTTAGTGTTGCGAAAATGTCAGGTAGAGGACTTGGTTATACGGGTGGTACGATTGATAAGTTGGAAGCTATTCCAGGTTTTCATGTAGAACTTCCTGATGATGAATTTATCCGGCTAGTGAATGAGAGTCACGTAGCGGTGGTCGGACAATCTGGTGACCTAGCGCCAGCAGATAAAAAGCTTTATGCCTTACGGGATGTGACAGCAACCGTTGATTCAATTCCGTTGATTGCCAGCTCAATCATGAGTAAAAAAATTGCAGCAGGTGCAGATGCTATTGTCCTTGATGTAACAACTGGCGAAGGAGCTTTTATGAAAAACATTGATGAAGCCCGCCGTTTAGCAAAAACAATGGTTCGAATTGGTCATCTAGCCAATCGACAAACAATGGCGATCATTTCAGATATGTCACAACCTCTAGGAGAAGCAATCGGCAATAGTTTGGAAGTTGTTGAAGCAATCGAAACACTTCAAGGCAAAGGGCCAGAAGATTTGTTAGAGATGTGCTATATCTTAGGCAGCCAAATGGTTGTATTGGCTAAACAAGCTGAAACGCTAGATGAAGCAAGAGCAATGCTAAAAGAATCCTTAGAGTCTGGAAAAGCCTTGGAGAAATTCCGTGAAATGATCAGTAATCAAGGTGGCGATGCCAGCATCATTGATAATCCAGAGCGCTTATTGACAGCCAACTATCAAATTGAATTGCCAGCAAAAGAAGCTGGCGTCGTTCAAAAAATCGTTGCGAATGAAATCGGTATTGCAGCGATGCTTTTAGGTGCTGGAAGAGCGACGAAAGAAGACGCTATTGATTATGCAGTAGGCATTAAGTTGCATAAAAAAGTCGGTATGCCTGTAGCAAAAGGGGAATCATTGCTGACAATTTATGCTAACTCAGAATCAATCGAAGAGGTAAAAGAACTTCTATATAAAAATATCCAAATCGGCAGTTCGGCAACAGAGCCTGTGCTGATTCATGATATAATAACTGCGTAAAGGATGTGTCTAAAATAATGGAATTAAATCAATTGATCGATCACACTATTTTAAAAGCAGACGCTAAAGAAGACGATGTATTACGTATCATTGAAGAAGCGAAACACTATAATTTCTTCTCGGTTTGTATCAATCCTTGTTGGGTAGCATTGGCAAAAGAGCACTTAGCAGAATCCTCGGTTGCTGTTTGTACCGTCATCGGTTTTCCACTAGGAGCAAATACATCAGAAGTAAAAGCCTATGAAGCAGCAGACGCGATCAACAATGGCGCGACAGAAGTTGACATGGTCATTAATATTGGTGCGCTGAAATCAAAACAATATAAAAAAGTATTAAAAGATATCCAAGCAGTCGTTGATGCGGCTAAAGGGAAAGCATTAGTCAAAGTTATCATCGAGACTGCTTTACTAACAGATGAAGAAAAAGTGAAAGTGTGCGAATTAGCAAAAGAAGCTGGCGCTGATTTTGTGAAAACATCGACTGGTTTTTCTACAGGTGGGGCAACAGTAGCAGATGTTAAATTGATGCGTGAAACCGTTGGACCAGAGATGGGTGTCAAAGCTTCTGGTGGTATTCATAATGAAGCGCAAGCGAAAGCGATGATTGAAGCTGGTGCAACGAGACTTGGAACCAGTGCGGGTGTGGCGATTATGGAAGGTTCCACAGGGGCAGGTTATTAAATCAAATAAAAAGGCGGCAGACAAATGACAGCAAAACCAGAATGGCTAACGATCGCAAATGAAGCATTAGCAAAAGCATATGTTCCTTATTCTCACTTTCCAGTTGGAGCGTGTCTAGTAACAAAATCAGGGAAAACCTATCAAGGACTCAACATCGAAAATGCTTCTTATGGATTGACGAACTGTGCAGAACGAACAGCAATTTTTAAAGCTGTATCAGAAGGTGAACGTGATTTTCAACACTTAGTAATCACTGGGAAAACACCAGAGCCGATTTCTCCATGTGGCGCTTGTCGCCAAGTAATGGCTGAATTTTGTGCACCAGATATGCCGGTTACATTAGTTGGTGAACAAGGTGTGACAAAGGAAACAACTGTTGGTGAATTACTTCCATATGCTTTTACGGAAAAAGATCTATAAGGCTACATTATTGTACATGTGGCTTTATAAGATCTAGCTACATGAACCAAACCTCTCAACAAATAGACAAAGTGCCTTGGTACACAACGAATGAAAAGAGTTGATGTAAAAAGGTATCTACTACACTTCGTTTCGATTTCATCAATTTCTAAGTGTCAATAACACTTAGAATTGAAGGACTTGGTTGTTTGAGGTCTGAGCGGTTCACTCCGCTTTGCTTAGAAACACAAAGAATATAGTGATTTGATGTTGAAAAGTACAAGGTGAACGAAGAGAGAGTTGTTTCACTATTATCTTGTTTCATTCAGTCGTCTGGCTGTTGAAAATATAAAACTATTTTAGGGGGCTTTACAGAGATGAAAAAAGCAAAATTATTTGGTTTTGGCTTGACTGCATTAGCATTAACAGTTGCGTTAGCGGCATGTGGTGGAGGTAAAAAAGATTCAGCAGGTGGCGACTCAAAAGGTGAGGATAAAGATCATAGCGTCGTAGTAATTACTGATATCGGCGGCGTAGATGACCGTTCATTCAACCAATCAGCTTGGGAAGGTTTACAAGCTTGGGGGAAAGAACATGGATTGAAAAAAGGAGCGGAGGGCTTTGATTATATTCAATCAAATGATGCTTCTGAATACGTAACAAATATTGACACGGCTGTTTCTAATGGATTTAAAACAGTCTTTGGAATCGGTTATCTACTAACAGACTCAATCAGCACAGCGGCAGATGCAAATCCAGATACACAATTCGGTATCATTGATAGTGTAATTGAAGGAAAAGACAATGTCGTTTCTGCAACATTTAAAGACCAAGAAGCAGCTTACTTAGCTGGTGTAGCTGCAGCTTACACAACGAAAACAAATACAGTAGGCTTTATTGGGGGAGAAGAAGGAGCAGTTATCGATCGCTTTGAAGCTGGTTTCCATCAAGGTGTAATTGATACAGCAAAAGAATTGAAAAAAGACATCAAAGTTGAAGTTGAATATGCTGCTTCATTTGGTGAACCTGCTAAAGGGAAAGCCTTGGCTGCTTCAATGTATCAAAAAGGCGCAGACATCATTTATCATGCTTCAGGTGGTACAGGACAAGGGGTCTTCCAAGAAGCAAAAGATTTAAATGAAACAGGCTCTAAAGATAAAGTTTGGGTTATCGGCGTTGATAGCGATCAAGACAAAGAGGGCGCATATAAAACAAAAGATGGCAAAGAAGATAACTTTACTTTAACGTCAACACTTAAAGGTGTTGGTGCGGCAGTGCAAGATATCTCAAACCGTGCGTTAGAAGATAAATTCCCTGGTGGCGAACACTTAGTATACGGCTTGAAAGACGGCGGTGTTGATTTAACAGATGGCTACTTATCTGATGAAGCAAAAACAGCCGTTGAAAAAGCAAAAGAAAAAATTATTGCTGGTGATATCAAAGCGCCAGAAGCACCTAAAAACGTAAAAGAATAAAACGTTCTGCTTAGCGCTGCACGAGTAGCAGCGCTAAGATTTTATTAAGCTTTTAAAGAAAGAAAATGATGCCTTAACAAGACTCGTTTTCTTTCTTTAAGAGCCTAAAAGCTGCTTATTTTAGAAGTACCGCGTTCATTGATGCACGTGATTAAATCGTTAGGATGTGAAAAATGTGGTTCAGGAAAACTATGTAATTGAAATGCGCAATATCACGAAGCAATTTGGGACATTTAAGGCAAATGATAATATCAACTTAACCGTCCGACCTGGAGAAATCCATGCTTTGCTTGGGGAAAACGGTGCAGGAAAATCCACTTTGATGAATATTTTATCTGGGTTATTAGAACCAACATCAGGTGAAATATTTATGAATGGTTCAAAGGTGTCGATCAATGGACCTACTGCAGCAAATCGTTTGGGAATTGGGATGGTTCATCAACACTTTATGTTGGTGGAGGCATTTACAGTCACCGAAAACATTATTTTAGGCAGTGAACCAACACACGCAGGCGTGCTAGATCGTAAAAAAGCAACGGCAGAAATTAAACGAGTGTCTGAGCAATATGGTTTATCCGTAGATCCAGGGGCGTATATTCGTGATATTTCTGTAGGTGCACAGCAACGAGTAGAAATACTGAAAACCTTGTATCGCGGCGCAGACATCTTGATTTTTGATGAACCAACAGCAGTCTTGACACCTCAAGAAATCGATGAATTAATCGACATCATGCGTGGACTTGTGCAAGAAGGAAAATCAATCATTTTGATTACACATAAGTTGGACGAAATTAAAAAAGTAGCAGATCGCTGCACAGTTATTCGCCGTGGTCAGAGTATTGATACAGTGAATGTAAAAGATGTTTCATCACAACAATTAGCAGATATGATGGTGGGACGTTCTGTTTCCTTTAAAACAGAGAAGAAAGTGGCTGAACCCAAAGAAGTGGTACTTTCAATCAAGGATTTAGTAGTTAAAGAAAGTCGGGGAATAGAAGCAGTTAAAAGTCTGAGTTTAGATATTCGTGCAGGTGAAGTTGTTGGGATTGCCGGAATTGATGGAAATGGTCAAACGGAGTTAATTCAGGCGCTGACCGGTTTGCGTAAAGCTGAAAGTGGCTCTGTTGAACTAAATGGAAAAGCAATCACTAATAAACGTCCACGTGAAATCACAGAAGCCGGCGTAGGGCATGTCCCAGAAGACCGTCACAAATATGGTTTAGTTTTGGATATGACATTAGCTGAAAATATTGCTTTGCAAACCTATTATCAAAAACCACTAAGTAAGAGTGGGGTTTTAAATTACAATCAAATCAATGCTTATGCGCGTAAATTGATTGAAGAATACGATGTACGGACAACGAATGAACTTGTGCCGGCTAAAGCTCTTTCTGGTGGGAACCAACAAAAAGCAATCATTGCCCGCGAAATTGATCGTAACCCTGATTTGCTGATTGTTTCTCAACCAACTCGTGGCTTGGATGTTGGGGCCATTGAGTATATCCATAAGCGTTTAATCGAACAGCGTGACAAAGATAAAGCTGTTTTATTAGTTAGTTTTGAATTAGAAGAAATATTGAATGTGTCCGATCGAATTGCTGTAATTCATGCTGGGAAAATCGTCGGAATCGTTGATCCAAAAGAAACAACTGAGAACGAATTAGGATTATTAATGGCTGGTTATTCATTAGAAGAAGCCAGAGCAGAATTAAGTCAAGAGGTAGGTGAGGCAGTTGAATAATCGATCAGAAAGACTACGTAATATTTTAGTCCCTGTTTTATCAGTATTGTTAGGATTTATTCTTGGTGCAATTATTATGCTTATTTCTGGACAAGACCCAATTATCGGTTATCAAGCAATGTTAAAAACAGCATTCTTAAATCCTAAAAGTATCGGTGAGATTTTTGTAACAGCTGCACCATTGATTTTAACGGCACTGGGTTTTGCTGTAGCAAATGCAGCTGGATTTTTTAACATCGGACTTTCAGGGCAAGCGTTATGTGGCTGGGTAGCCAGTATTTGGGTAGCATTGTCGATGCCTGATGCTCCGCGCATGGTTGTTTTGCCTCTAGCAGTACTTACAGGTGCGTTGGCGGGTGCGTTGGCGGCAGCAATTCCTGGATTATTGCGTGCCTTCTTTGGCACAAGTGAAGTAATCGTTACGATTATGTTGAACTATGTTTTTCTTTATACAAGTACTCACATTGTGAATAATGTCATGTCTGAAAGTGTCTTAGGAACAAATAAAGGTGTGACTAAGATCATCGGAGAAAATGCCAGTCTGAGAAATGATTTTTTGAAAGAAATGACGAATGGTTCGCGTTTAAATGGCGGGATTTTTCTTGCAGTTATTTTCTTAGTACTGATTTGGTTTATGATGAAAAAAACTACGTTAGGATACGAAATTCGCTCGGTCGGGTTGAATCCCTTTGCTTCTGAATATGCTGGAATGAGTAGCAAACGTACGATTGTAATGTCAATGGTTATTTCAGGAACATTAGCAGGCTTAGGCGGCGTGGTTCTTGGACTGGGAACATTTGGGAATTTCTTTGTTCAAGGTTCATCATTAAGTATTGGGTTTGACGGAATGGCTATTTCATTACTTGGTGCAGGAAGTTCAGTCGGAATATTCCTATCTGCGATTTTGTTTAGCGTATTAAAACTCGGTGGTCAAGGAATGCCTCTTCGTGCGGGGGTGCCAATTGAACTTGTAGATGTGGTTATTGCTTCGATTATTTTCTTTATTGCCATTAGTTACCTTATTCGCTTCTTATTGGCAAAAGCTTCTGGCAGTAAAAAAGAAGTTGCCGTGGTTGAAGAATTGGCAGGAAAATCAGATCCGACGAGTCAAGAAGGAGGAAAAATCTAATGGATATTGCATTAATCGCTGTATTGGCGCCGATTATTACACAAACTTTGGTTTATTCGACTCCTTTGGTTTTTACGGCTTTGGGCGGGACTTTTTCCGAGCGTAGTGGTATTGTAAACGTAGGACTAGAAGGTATCATGGTTATGGGCGCATTTAGCTCAGTCGTCTTTAATTTAACCTTTGCTGAAACCTTTGGGGCAGCAACGCCTTGGCTTGCTTGTTTAGTAGGCGGTGTGGTTGGAATGGTATTTTCGCTGTTGCATGCAGTTGCGACAATCAATTTAAGAGCAGATCATATTATTAGTGGTACGGTTATCAACTTGATGGCACCAGCATTGGGGATTTTCTTAATTAAAGTAATCTATGGTAAAGGTCAAACAGATACAATCAAAGAATCTTTTGGGTACTTTTCATTCCCTGTATTAAAAGATATTCCTATTTTGGGAGAATTATTCTTCAAACAAACCTCTTTGCCAGCATTTGTGGCAATCATTGTCGCGATTCTTTCGTGGTTTGTATTGTTCAAAACTCGTTTTGGTTTACGTCTTCGCTCTGTAGGTGAAAATCCTCAAGCAGCAGACACACTTGGGATCAATGTCTATCTTATGCGCTATTCAGGCGTATTGATTTCAGGATTTTTAGGTGGTATTGGCGGAGCGGTCTTTGCACAAACGATTGCTGGACGTTTTGCGGTAACGACAATTGCTGGTCAAGGATTTATTTCAATGGCGGCGATGATTTTTGGAAAATGGAATCCATTAGGAGCAATGGGAGCAGCGTTATTCTTCGGATTTGCTCAAAATGTCAGTATTGCTGGATCGAATTTACCAGTCATTTCATCTATTCCAGCTGTTTATCTACAAGCAGCGCCTTATGTATTAACTATTATCGTTTTAGTCGTTTTCTTAGGAAAAGCTTCTGGACCAAAAGCAAACGGACAAAACTATATCAAATCCAAATAAAAAGTTTAGTATAAAAGGGCGGGACTATGGGACATTTTCTTAAGTCATGCCCTTTTTATCAATAGTTTTAGAGTGAACATGTCAGTTTTCTAAAACAAAATCAAAGAAAGAAGGATGGTTATGTTTAAACGTGTACATCTAATCGTTATGGATTCAGTCGGAATCGGAGAAGCCCCAGATGCTGAAAAATTTGGTGATCTAGGCAGTGATACTTTAGGACATATTGCTAAAGAGGCAGGTTTGACGATTCCTAATCTAGAAAATCTAGGTCTAGGAACAATCGCGCCGCTTAAAGACGTAGAAGCCGTTGCTGATCACAAAGGCTATGCAACTAAATTAGAAGA
This sequence comes from Enterococcus sp. 4G2_DIV0659, assembly GCF_002140715.2. Taxonomy (NCBI): domain Bacteria; kingdom Bacillati; phylum Bacillota; class Bacilli; order Lactobacillales; family Enterococcaceae; genus Enterococcus; species Candidatus Enterococcus mansonii. The sequence goes on from NZ_NGLE02000001.1 coordinate 2,150,433, forward strand.
AATTTCTGTGGGGAAAGATACGATGACCGGTCACTGGGAGATCATGGGGTTAAATATTCAAAAACCTTTCCGCGTATTTCCTGATGGATTTCCAGAAGAATTACTAAAGCAAATTGAAGAATTTTCAGGACGTAAAATTGTTTGTAATAAACCGTATAGTGGAACGGCAGTTATTGATGATTACGGGAAACATCAAATGGAAACAGGGGATTTGATCGTTTATACCTCTGCTGATCCAGTGTTACAGATTGCGGCTCATGAAGAGATTATCCCATTAGAAGAGCTGTACCGTATTTGTCAGTACGTACGTGATATTACGAAAGATGAACCATACATGATCGGTCGTATCATCGCCCGTCCTTATGTTGGCGAACCAGATAATTTTACTAGAACAAGTAACCGTCACGATTATGCTCTCGATCCATTTGGACATACAGTGTTGGATTCCTTAAAAGAAAATGGCAAAGAAGTCATCGCTGTTGGAAAAATCAATGATATTTTCAATGGTCAAGGTATCACTGATTCAGTGCGTACGAAGAGTAATATGGACGGTGTAGATCAATTGCTTAAAGTAATGAGAAAAGATTTTGAAGGGTTGAGTTTCACTAACTTAGTTGATTTTGATGCATTATATGGTCACCGTCGTGATGTAGTTGGTTATGCCCATGCGATCGAAGCTTTTGATTTAAGGCTTCCAGAAATCATTGACGCAATGGAGGAAGATGATTTGCTAATGATTACAGCAGATCATGGGAACGATCCGACTTTCCCTGGAACAGACCATACAAGAGAGTACGTACCACTTCTAGTGTACAGCAAAAAAATGAACGGCCAAGGCAGCTTGCCTCAAGGTCATTATGCAGATATCTCAGCAACTGTGGCTGAAAACTTTTCAGTTCCAAAAACAGAAAATGGCGAAAGCTTTTTAAATAAACTGGTATAGGAGAGACATAATGACAAAACTAAGTGAATTATTAAAAGAAACAACAACATTTTTAAAAGAAAAAGGTGTTGGAGACGTTGATTTTGGCTTGATCTTGGGCTCTGGCTTAGGCGAATTAGCTGATGAAGTAGAAGACGCTATTGCAATCTCTTTTTCTGACATTCCTCATTTTGCCGTTTCTACAGTTGTCGGTCATGCTGGCAAATTGGTTTACGGTACGCTTTCTGGGAAAAAAGTGTTAGCGATGCAAGGTCGTTTCCACTACTATGAAGGACATTCGATGCGAAAAGTAACCTACCCTGTGCGTGTAATGGCGGCAATGAAAGCTCACTCAATCATAGTGACAAATGCTGCAGGTGGTGTAAACGAAACCTTCACACCAGGGAATTTGATGTTGATCACAGATCATATCAACTTTACAGGGGATAATCCATTGATTGGAGAAAATGATGAAGCAATGGGTCCACGTTTCCCAGATATGAGCCATGCATATACACCAGAGTATCTTGAAATAGCGAAAAAAGTTGCAAAAGAACAAAACATGCCATTACAAGAAGGCGTTTATATGGGCTATTCTGGTCCCACTTACGAAACACCTGCTGAAATTCGCATGTCACGTGTAATGGGAGCTGATGCAGTAGGAATGTCGACGGTATCAGAGGTTATTGTTGCAGCACATAGCGGGTTGAAAGTGTTGGGGATTTCATGTATTACAAATTTAGCTGCCGGAATGCAAAGCAGTTTGAATCACGCAGAAGTTGTTGAAACAACAGAACGTGTGAAAGCGCAATTTAAAGAACTGATTAAAGCAACGTTAGCTGAATTATAAAAAAAGAGAATCAAAGGAGAAAAAATATGAGTGTGCATATCGAAGCAAAAGAAGGCGAAATCGCAGATAAAATCTTATTACCAGGAGATCCATTACGAGCAAAATATATTGCTGAAACATTTTTAGAAAACCCTGTGTGCTATAACCAAGTGAGAGGAATGCTAGGCTATACTGGTATGTATAAAGGAGAACGTATTTCTGTTCAAGGAACGGGAATGGGGATGCCTTCAGCAACGATTTATGGTCATGAACTAATCAATTCTTATGGTGTAAAAAAACTGATCCGTGTAGGAACATGTGGATCGATTTCAGAAAAAGTTCGGGTTCGAGACTTAGTCATTGCCCAAGCAGCGGCTACGCCTTCTTCAATGATCCGTAATGATTTTCCAAAATATGATTTTCCGCAAATTGCTAATTTTGATTTGTTGTTGAAATCTTACACGATTGCAAAAGAGAAAGGCTTCAATACCCATGTAGGAAATGTTCTATCAGATGATGTTTTTTACAAAGATAGTATGGATGGTGTATTTGAGCTTGGTAAATTAGGCGTACTAGCGATTGAAATGGAAGCTGCAGCTTTATATTATTTAGCGGCTAAATTCGATGTTCAAGCTCTAGCGATCATGACCGTTAGTGATAGTTTGGTAACAGGCGAAGAAACAACTGCCGAAGAACGCCAAACAACATTCAACGACATGATTGAAGTAGGCCTAGAAACAGCGATCAACAGTTAATAACAATAATTAGTAAAACAGCTCCTGCTTTTAGATGGAGCTGTTTTTATACTACGACTTTATCGGATGGGATTAAAGGTTTGTTTTTCTTGACACGCCTGGTTGATGGATTATCATATAAATAAGAAACCTGAATTGAACGGAGGAAGAAAATTGGATAATTTTAGATTTTACGTACCGACAGATATTCGCTTTGGGAAAGACCGTTTAACAAAAGAGTTAACAGCAGTACTAGATGTATATGGTAAAAATGTATTGCTGGTTTATGGCGGAGGTAGTATTAAGAAAAATGGGTTGTATGATCAAGTAATCGATCTACTTGAAAACAATCAAAATAAAGTTGTTGAATTGAGTGGTGTAGAGCCTAATCCTCGTATTGAAACCGTTCGTCGTGGTGTAGCGTTGTGTCGGGAAAATGATATCGATGTCATTTTGGCTGTAGGCGGAGGCTCAACAATTGATTGTTCTAAAGTGATTGCAGCAGGTTTTTACAGTGATGAAGATCCGTGGGAAGTCATAGTAGCAGGTAAAGGTTTTCAAGGTGAAGCTTTGCCGATTGTTACCATCTTAACGTTAGCAGCAACAGGTAGCGAAATGAATATTGGTGCTGTGATTACAAACGTAGCAACAAACCAAAAATTAGGTGTTGGTGGGCCAGCGATGATGCCGAAAGTGTCATTTTTAGATCCGACCACGACATTTACTGTACCAGCTTATCAAACAGCTGCAGGTTCTGCTGATATTTTAAGTCATTTATTTGAGAGTTATTTTAATATAACTGAAGGAACGGATGTACAGGATTTTGTATCAGAAGGCTTGATGCGTGCTGTTATTAAAAATTGCCCAATTGCGCTTAGTGATCCTGATAATTATGATGCTCGTGCGAACTTAATGTGGTCAAGTAGTTTGGCATTAAACGGATTAACACGGAATGGTAAACACGGTGTTTGGTCCTGTCATGCGATGGAGCATGAGTTAAGTGCATTTTATGATATTACACATGGAATTGGTTTGGCTATTTTGACACCTCGTTGGATGAACTATGTACTTTCAGACCAAACAGTGACTAAATTTGCGCAGTTTGCTCATAATGTTTGGGGAATCGTTGAGGATGATCCGATGGTGGCGGCGAAAAAAGGCATTCAAGCAACCTATGATTTCTTTAAAGCTTGCGACATTCCAATGACTTTACCTGCTGTTGGGATCGATGAGGAAAAATTTGGAGAAATGGCGAAACAAGCAGTAGCACACAGTACAATTAAAACAGATGCGTTTGTTCCGTTAAATGAGTCAGATGTTGAGGCGATTTATCGTGAATGTTTAACTGAGTCTAGCTTTACGTAACTAAAATTTGCGACTTGAAAAGGGGATAGGCTGATGAAACAGTTGTTTGATGAAACGTATTCTGAAAATCGGACGCTTTGGTATGCTTATTTTAAAAATACAGAGCAAATCGATTTAATAGAAACGATTTGCCAAATTATCCAAAATGACTTGCAGAATACTGCTGATGTTTTGGCGACAAGCTGGATATTTTATCGTGAAGAGTTGCAAACAGATGCGTTAGAGGAAAAAGTCCGTTCTTCAATCATGGTTCGTTTTGAAGGTGGACAATACTATGTTCAATGTAATATGTCCGATTTTGAGTTTGTTACGCAGCGAGAAGTTATTGATACTTGGCTTCAACGTTTGAAAGAAAATCTAGAGAAATAAAAAAGGGTGAGTGCGTGACAAAACTAAAAATCAATTTTGTTTCACACTCTAATTCCTAATAAACGGTGGACAAAAGTCAGGTTCTTCGGCAATTTCGCAAAAATCGAGCAATACAAGAAGCGTATTGTTCGATTTTTACTCCAATTGCTCGAACCTAACCGACTTTTATCTCAACCTCACCCTTAAAAACAGAATAAACGGCGGGAGCAGAAGCAACCCCTTCGGAAATAAGAATGCATTCACAAAAATTTGAAGAACAATTTTCGTGAATGTATTCTTATTTCTCGGGGCTAAACGCATTCTGTCCCAGCCTCTTCGCTTTTTTATAAATAGTATTTTTTAGCTACTGTTAAATCATCGTTTAATTCATAAACAAGTGGTTGACCTGTTGGGATTTCAAGATCCATGATATCTTCGTCTGAAATACCTTCGATGTGTTTTGCTAACGCACGTAAAGAGTTACCGTGAGCTGCAACTAAAACAGTTTTATTATCTAGTAAAGCAGGAGCGATTTCATCTTGCCAGAATGGTAAAGCACGTTCTAATGTTACTTTTAAGTTTTCCCCACCTGGAACATCGCGTTTGTCTAACATTGCATAACGGCGATCGTTTGCAGCAGACCCTTCATCGTTTGCTTCCATTAATGGAGGAAGAGTGTCGTAAGAACGACGCCAAATGTGTACTTGGTCATCTCCATATTTTTCAGCAGTTTCTTTTTTGTTTAAGCCTTGTAATTTACCATAATGACGTTCGTTTAAGCGCCAAGATTTAATTTGAGGCACCCATAATTGCTCTGAGTGTTCTAAAAGTAAGTTACATGTTTTGATTGCACGAGTTAAAACAGAAGTATAGGCTACATCAAATTCAATTCCAGCTTCTTTGATTTTGCGGCCGCCTTCAATCGCTTCTTCAATTCCTTCTGGTGCTAAATCAACATCAGCCCAACCGGTAAATTGATTCAACGCATTCCATTCACTAAGTCCATGACGAGAAAATACTAATTTTGGCATGTATAGCTCTCCTTTGAGTTGTAGTTTCTGAAACTTTCATTTCCTTTTCTATTGTACAACGTTTTAAAATAGATTTCCATTGTAAATTAGTAAAAACTACTGAAAAGTCTTGTTAGAAAAGCTTTCTAAAAGAAAAACATCAAGGCAAACCAAGCGTTGGTCTGTTTGATGTTTTCTTAACTGTAACACTATATTTTTGTGATTTCATTCTCGGGTAGCCTGATATACTTATAACAAGTACCGACAGAAACATTGCATTTTGATGAAATGAACTGGATGGTTTCTTTTTTTTCATAGTAAAGATGTCGAATTTTTTTGACTGTCTGTCTATCAATTTTTGGGCGACCACCGATTTTTCCTTTTTTACGTGCATTATTTAAACCGATCAAGGTACGTTCTTTGATCAGGTCGCATTCCATAAGTGCTAACCCATTCATCAACTTAAAATAGATGTCTCCCATAGTTTGACGAGTGTCAATTTCTTCATCTAAACTAACCAAATGAATGCCGGAACCTTTAAAGGTTTGGGTCAATTCAGTTAATTGTCGAGTAGAGCGTCCTAATCGATTTAAACGGCAAATCACAAGTGCATCACCAGGTTCCAAAATTCTAAGGACAGATTCAAGTTCAGAAGTAGCGTGTTTATCGTCTGTAATATCAAAAGACTCGTGAAAAATTTCTTCACAACCGAAATCAGTCAATATCTTTATTTGAGCATCTAAATCGCTGTCAGTAATTGTTGTACGTGCGTAACCAATTGTTTTCATCGTTCGTCCTTTCTTAAGAAAAAATAATAGGATATTAAGAATGTAGCACATAAACGAACGAAATGATAGATGTTTTTTTCATCTTTTTCTCATATATTTGTTTTATTTGAAATAAAGTACAACAAAAGTACTATTTAGACACATGAATTGTTCTAGGTCCACTTTCGCCACCTACGATAACGGTTGAAACGATTTGAAGAAATAGGCCATGCTCAACTACGCCAACTAATTGATCTAAATAATCACCTAATGCAATTGGATCAGCAATTTCGTTCAAATGAAGATCAATAATGTGATGACCGCCATCAGTAACTAAAGCCTTACCGTCGCTTGCCATTCTTAAAGCTGGTGAGAACCCTTTTTCTTCAAATAAACGAAGTAACTGTTGGCTGCCATAAGGAATGACTTCAACAGGTAACGGAAACTTGCCAAGTTTTTTGACTAGTTTAGACTCATCGACAATCCAAATACATTTCTTTGAATAGGTTGCAACGATCTTTTCAAATAATAAAGCCGCGCCCCCACCTTTGATTCCTTGAAAATCTTCACTGATTTCATCCGCACCGTCAATGGTTAAATCAACATAGGGAACATCATCAATGCTTTTTAGAGGAATCCCTAACTCAATAGCCTGACGCTCTGTTTCTTTTGACGTTGTCACACCAGTGATGGACAATCCTTCTTCTTTTACACGTCTACCAATTTCATCAACCATGAATTTTGCGGTAGAGCCAGTTCCTAGACCTACAATCATTCCATCTTCTACATACTTTGCTGCTTCAATCCCTGCCATTTGTTTAAGGTTCATTACACGTACCCTCTCCTTTTTAAGTCTAAGTCTCACACCAATAGTTTACATGCAAGGAACAAAAAAAGATAGATACTCAAATTGATTTATCTGTTTTTTAATTTTAAACTTATTTAGCAAAGTAAACGTTAAAACTGTTGATTTTAGATGGTGCTAGCCCATCAGCAATTACATCTGTTGTTGGTCCATATAAGTGGTATCCCTTTTTTAATTGGATAGGAAGTATAACTTTTCTCTTATCTTCTTCTTTCAGATCATTTACTTTTAGTTTAAGATTGACAAATAGCTGTAAATTAGCAGTAATTTTCGAAGCATAATGAATTCTAAAGCCTTCTAATTCGTGTGAATCTGGTTTTTCAGAAGTAAAATTGACCCCATCTTTAGTATATTCGATAGTAGCATCTACGATGGAAGTAAGCTTGTTGGAAGAATCGAACCATGTAATTTCTGGATAGTCAACGGCTTTAAACGTTTTTCCTTTTGCCGTTGTTAAATGAAATTCAACCCAATTATCCTTTGAATTTTTAAGGAGTCCAGCACCATATTGGAAATAAATTGTATTCGTCATAGGATCATCAATATACAGATAATTTCTACGGCTATCTCGCAAATCTGTTCCCCAGCCTACAAAGGAATAGCCGTTTGAGTATGAACTTGAGTTAACTGATACTTTACAGACAGCTTTAACAGTCCCATCCTCAGTAGTTGCTGTAATGACTGCTTCTCCAGCCTGCCTAGAATTGATTTCTCCAGTTGATGAAACAGTGGCGATTAATGGATTACTCGTTGTCCAGATGATATTTTGTGGCTGCGCATTCTCCGGTAGGGTTTTGGCATTTAAAGTAACTTTTTGAAGCTTATCAATATTGAGTGCTGTTTGGCTAAGCTCTATTTTTTGAATTTTAGGTAAATCACTTACTGTAATGTCAATCACTGCTTTTACAGAAGGATTTCTAGTTGAAAAAGCTTCTATTTTTGCTTTTCCAGCATGAACAGCAGTGACTGTACCATTAAAATCGACAGTGGAAATCTCTGGATTAAGACTTCTAAAACCGATTGAGGGATAAGTCGCATTTTTAGGAGCTAATGTAACTGTTAGCTGCTCCTGGTCGCCTACTAAAAGTGATAGGGCACCTTTTTGAACTGTAACTGAAGTTGCAGCTATTTCTGATGTTTGTTCAGTAAAACCGCCAATAAAAAAGGTACGGAAAGTTTCCTCAGTCCATATGCCATTGTCTTGTAATAAGTAACTGCTACCACTGTTTAAACCTAATGTTTCCTTTGGGCTAACAGGTAAATTTTGGCGGTTTTCTTTATCAGAAGAACGATAAACAACAGCGATAGAGAAGTCTTTTCCAGTTAAAGTAACAGGTTTTTTCAACCGGATTGTTTCAGTGCCTATTTCTTTTTTTATCCCTTCTTGAACCTTAGTAAAACCAGTTAGGTTTTTTGAAGGTTTTCCATTAGGTATAACGTAAATTTCATAATTTACATCATTACTTAATGTTTTCAATGAAACAGCAGATAACTGTTCTGGTGTTTCGGTTTTTCGTGAATAAGAAGTGGCAAGTGTTCGTTCTTTATTCGGAAATAATGGCACAAGTTGTCCACCAGTAAAATAAGCTCCGTTGTACTTTTTAAAATAATTATCCTTATTTTCTACGGAAGTAATGACATTGATGTCTGATTTTTTTAATTGGAAGTCATCATAAGAAATATAAAAATAACCTTGATCTCCCCAGTTAGGTCCCCAACTGTTTTTGACAATAAACGCGCCGTCTTGAGATGGTTTGTAAACGAATACATCTTTGCGGAAGGTGTCATCCCAGCCAACGATGGTCGTTACGTGATTAACAGTACCAACACGTTCTTTAGGAATATACTGAGAACTATAACGGGTTTCGTACCCTCTAAACATTAAATTGCTCTGAATAGCATTACCATAACGATGAACATATTCTTTGATTGTTTGGATACGCTTATCGTTGTCTTCTTGAGAAATGTCTAATGAGACTTTTGGAAGAGTGACTATACCTTGTACATGCTTTTCTGCATTTAAGTTTTGCCACTTAGCAAGCGGTTGGTAGCCAGTAATAGAGTTGGGGAAAGTGTTCTCGTTGACTGGACCAGACCAGTCTAACATAGCATCTATAACGGGTTCAGTATCATAGCCGTTATCTAATCCGCCGCCATTACTAATAACAGTAGAATAAGGATTTTCTCCTATTGCGCCAGTTGCATCCCTAGCAATTAGATAATTAAAATAATTTGCTGAGAAATCGTGCTGCTCACCATTTCTGGCTAAATAACTCTCAAGTGCCGAAGTGGCGGCGTATGACCAGCAAATAGATCGTGTTTGAGCTTTAACCGGAGTCACTTGTCCAGTTTCCCGAGGATCGTACTTGGCTGGTAGACTACTTTCTTCGCCAAAAGCGTTTTGAGCTGAGAAAATGAAGCAAACAAACAGAGCGATAAGCAGATAGTGCCTTTTAACAATGGGTAAAGCGTTACCATTTTTTTTCATATAGATTCCTCCTTCTTTCAATCTATAGTACTCTTTTTATTACTTTTTGTAAATGAGTTATTTTTTGTGGACCTAAAAAACAATAGTTGACAAATGAAATACGTCATGGTATGCTATCAAAGGTGCTTTATCTACAGGTCTCTCGTTGGAGACGTGCTGACTGTCTATCGAAGCATATTTGATAATGAGTGCAGAGACTGCATTATTTTTTATCGCTAAAAAAGAACCACCTGGATGTGTGGGACTAGATGCGAAATGAGGAAGGAGGAAACAAGGAATGCCTACAATTAATCAATTAGTACGTAAACCTCGTAAATCAAAGGTGGAAAAATCTAATTCACCAGCGTTGAACAAAGGATATAATAGCTTCAAGAAATCTCAAACAAACGTAAATTCACCACAAAAGCGTGGGGTTTGTACACGTGTGGGAACTATGACACCTAAAAAACCGAACTCAGCTTTACGTAAATATGCCCGTGTTCGTTTGTCTAACTTAATCGAAGTAACAGCTTATATCCCAGGGATTGGTCACAACTTACAAGAACATAGCGTGGTATTATTACGCGGTGGACGTGTAAAAGACTTACCAGGGGTACGTTATCATATCGTACGTGGTGCGCTTGATACAGCCGGCGTTACTGATCGTAAACAAAGCCGCTCTAAATATGGTACTAAAATGCCTAAAGCAGCTAAATAATTTGACAATCACTAAGGTAGTATATAAAAAAGAATTTTCGGAAGGAGGAGTTACGGATGCCACGTAAAGGTCCTGTTACAAAACGCGATGTTTTACCAGATCCAATTTATAACTCAAAATTAGTAACTCGCTTGATCAACCGTGTAATGGTTGATGGAAAACGCGGGATTGCTGCTAATATTATCTATAATTCATTTGATATTATTAAAGAATCTACAGGGAACGACCCATTGGAAGTTTTCGAACAAGCAATGAAAAACGTTATGCCTGTCTTAGAAGTAAAAGCTCGCCGTGTTGGGGGTTCTAACTATCAAGTACCAGTTGAAGTTCGTCCAGAACGTCGTACAACTTTAGGTCTACGTTGGGTTGTTAACTATGCTCGCCTACGCGGTGAACATACAATGGAACAACGTCTAGCGAAAGAAATCATGGATGCTGCCAATAACACTGGTGCTTCTGTTAAAAAACGTGAAGACACACATAAAATGGCGGACGCTAACCGTGCGTTTGCACATTATCGTTGGTAAGATCCTCTCTGTATGTAATTTAACTTTACAACAGACAGTCACTTTACAATCGATTTAAATAAAGAGAGGAGAACAACCTAGAATGGCAAGAGAATTTTCGTTAGAAAAAACTCGTAATATCGGAATCATGGCTCACGTTGATGCGGGTAAAACAACAACAACAGAGCGTATCCTTTATTACACTGGTAAAATCCATAAAATTGGTGAAACGCACGAAGGTGCATCACAAATGGACTGGATGGAACAAGAGCAAGAACGTGGTATTACAATCACATCTGCAGCAACAACTGCAGAATGGAAAGGTTACCGTGTAAACATCATTGACACACCAGGGCACGTGGATTTCACTATTGAAGTTCAACGTTCACTACGTGTATTAGATGGTGCTGTAACCGTTCTTGATTCACAATCAGGTGTGGAACCTCAAACAGAAACAGTTTGGCGTCAAGCAACTGAATATAAAGTTCCACGTGTTGTTTTCTGTAACAAAATGGATAAAATCGGTGCGGATTTCTTATACTCTGTAAACTCATTACATGATCGTTTACAAGCAAATGCTCATCCAATCCAATTACCAATTGGTGCAGAAGATAACTTTACAGGGATCATCGATTTAATTACGATGAAAGCTGAAATCTACACAAATGACTTAGGTACAGACATCCAAGAAACTGAAATTCCAGAAGAATATATGGATCAAGCAGTTGAATGGCGTGAAAAATTAGTTGAAGCTGTTGCTGAAACTGATGAAGACCTAATGATGAAATATCTTGACGGTGAAGAAATTACAATCGAAGAATTAAAAGCGGGTATCCGCCAAGCAACGATTAACGTTGAGTTCTTCCCAGTAATGGCTGGTTCTGCCTTTAAAAATAAAGGTGTTCAATTAATGCTTGATGCAGTTCTTGATTACTTGCCATCACCACTTGATATTGATGCAATCAAAGGGATCGACGTTAAGACAGACGAAGAAACAACTCGTCCTGCTGATGACGAAGCACCGTTTTCATCATTAGCATTTAAAGTTATGACTGACCCATTCGTAGGTCGTTTAACATTCTTCCGTGTCTATTCTGGTGTTCTTGAAAGTGGTTCATATGTATTGAACGCTTCTAAAGACAAAAAAGAACGTATCGGTCGTATTCTACAAATGCACGCGAATACACGTAAAGAAATCGATAAAGTGTATTCAGGAGATATCGCTGCCGCTGTTGGATTGAAAGATACAACAACAGGTGATACTTTATGTGCGGTAGATTCACCAGTTATCCTTGAATCAATTGAGTTCCCAGAACCAGTTATCCAAGTTGCTGTTGAACCTAAATCAAAAGCCGACCAAGATAAAATGGGTGTGGCTCTGCAAAAACTTGCAGAAGAAGATCCATCATTCCGCGTTGAAACAAACGTTGAAACTGGTGAAACAGTTATCTCTGGTATGGGTGAGTTGCACTTAGACGTATTAGTAGACCGTATGAGACGTGAGTTCAAGGTTGAAGCTAACGTTGGTGCGCCTCAAGTATCATATCGTGAAACTTTCCGTGCGCCTCTAACTCAGGCAGAAGGTAAGTTTGTACGTCAGTCTGGTGGTAAAGGTCAATACGGACATGTCTGGGTTGAATTTACACCAAACGAAGAAGGAAAAGGTTTCGAATTCGAAAATGCTATCGTCGGTGGTGTGGTTCCTCGTGAATACATCCCAGCGGTTGAAAAAGGTTTAGCTGAATCAATGAACAACGGTGTTCTTGCTGGATACCCATTAGTTGATATCAAAGCAAAACTTTATGATGGTTCATACCATGATGTCGATTCAAATGAAACTGCCTTCCGTGTAGCGGCTTCTATGGCGTTACGTGCGGCTGCTAAGAAAGCTAATCCAGTTATCTTAGAACCAATGATGAAAGTAACAATTACTGTTCCAGAAGATTACTTAGGTGATATCATGGGACACGTTACAAGTCGTCGTGGACGTGTTGAAGGTATGGAAGCACACGGTAACTCACAAATCGTTAACGCGATGGTGCCTCTAGCTGAAATGTTCGGTTATGCTACAACATTACGTTCAGCAACACAAGGTCGCGGTACATTTATGATGGTATTTGACCACTATGAAGACGTACCAAAATCTGTACAAGAAGAAATCATCAAGAAAAATGGCGGAAACAACGCATAATAGTTAAGAAATAGGTACTTACTTATTTAAGACTAGGATTTTCTTACGATTTCGGTTAAACTAATTAAAGATGATCAGGTAGTTGTCACTATCTATCAAATAAAATAAAATTCATATATTTTAGGAGGAACATTTAAAATGGCTAAAGAAAAATTTGACCGTTCTAAACCCCATGTAAACATTGGTACTATTGGACACGTTGACCATGGTAAAACTACATTAACTGCTGCAATTGCAACTGTGTTAGCTAAACACGGTGGCGGTGAAGCTCAAAACTATGCTGATATCGATAACGCTCCAGAAGAAAAAGAACGTGGTATCACAATCAACACTTCTCATATCGAGTATGAAACTGATGCTCGTCACTACGCTCACGTGGACTGCCCAGGACACGCGGACTACGTTAAAAACATGATCACTGGTGCTGCACAAATGGATGGAGCTATCTTAGTAGTATCAGCGGCGGACGGTCCTATGCCACAAACTCGTGAGCACATCTTGTTATCACGTAACGTTGGTGTACCATACATCGTTGTTTTCTTAAACAAAATGGATATGGTAGATGACGAAGAATTATTAGAATTAGTAGAAATGGAAGTTCGTGATTTATTATCTGAATATGACTTCCCAGGTGATGACACTCCTGTTATCGCTGGTTCTGCTTTGAAAGCTTTAGAAGGCGACGCTTCATACGAAGAAAAAATCATGGAATTAATGGCTGCGGTTGATGAGTACATCCCAACTCCAACTCGTGATACTGACAAACCATTCATGATGCCAGTCGAAGACGTATTCTCAATCACTGGACGTGGTACTGTTGCTACAGGCCGTGTTGAACGTGGAGAAGTTCGCGTTGGTGACGAAATCGAAATCGTTGGTATTAAAGAAGAAACATCTAAAACAACTGTTACAGGTGTTGAAATGTTCCGTAAATTATTAGACTACGCTGAAGCTGGCGATAACATCGGTGCGTTATTACGTGGTGTTGCTCGTGAAGATATCGAACGTGGACAAGTATTGGCAAAACCTGCTTCAATCACTCCACACACAAAATTCAAAGCTGAAGTTTATGTTTTATCAAAAGAAGAAGGCGGACGTCACACTCCATTCTTCACTAACTACCGTCCTCAGTTCTACTTCCGTACAACTGACGTAACTGGTGTAGTTGAATTACCAGAAGGTATTGAAATGGTAATGCCTGGTGATAACGTAGCAATGGACGTTGAATTAATCCACCCAATCGCTATCGAAGACGGAACTCGTTTCTCTATTCGTGAAGGCGGACGTACTGTTGGTTCAGGCGTTGTTTCTGAAATCGTTAAATAATTAGACTTAATATAGCGCTAACCAGTGTAAAAAGCTGGGGTACTCGGACGTAAGCCGAAGGGATTTCCCTTCGGCTTTTTTTGTTGCACCTATCAAATTTTTATGGAGTGTGAAAAAACCTTGTAATTTTTAATAGTTCATAATTTATAAGTAGCTATAATTAGAATTGTAAGATTAGTTTTTATTTAAAATGAAATTTTAAAGGAAGTTAAATGAAAATAAGATTGCTTTTAGATTATATAAATGTTACTATTTTTTGAAATAGATGACAGTATAAATGGGGAAATTGTAGTAGTACAGTTGGGTCAAGGGAGATATTGGCAAGTATGGATAAAGAGTCAAAAGGTATTATTTATAGATATTTGGATAAATAAACTTCTGAGTGATTGCATGCTATTGTTGTCACTCATGATGGGCTACTTTTACGTGATAGTTTATCTTACGCGCAAAGTATTATAAATTAAGGAGGAAATAAGAGGTGTCTAGAAAATTAAAAAATTTAGGATTGAAATTTATTATGGTGAGTGTTTATGTAATGTCATATATATTATTGATGTTTGATTTAGCGAGAAATAATCCTGAAATAAACACTTTTCTTTCAAATGTTAAAGAGCGTTTAAATATAACTGAGACTTCTTCTTTATTTGTTGTAGCAATCATAATAATTCCATTTATATTAGTGATGCTATTTGTTACTTATTTTCTGATTAAAACACTATTTCAGCTGCTTTATAAGGGTGGAGGTGGGGCATATAGCGATCAGATATTTGTTTCTCTATTGCTTACCAGGATTGTAGTTAACACATTAAGTTTATTACTTATCAATGTGGTATCTGTATCATTAGTATCTGGTGTCGCACTGCTTTTAGATTTTATTTTGTTTCTTTATCTTTTTTACTCTTCAAGCAAAAACCTTCGAGCAACTAAAATTTTGGCATTGGTAAAAGTGATTTTATTGATTATCAGCTATGTAGTTGGTATAGTTTTTTCGTAAAAATCACATTATTCCTTGCCGTTTATTCGGGTTTTTGGTGTCTGAGATATAACTTGTAGAGTTATGTCCCAGACGTATTTTCCTCTCAAAGTTCCCCAGTCAAAAACTGTGCTTTTCCAAATCCAAAGCTCCAATCCGCATCATTATTAATAACGAATGAAACAAGTAAATTTTCAGGTGTCATCCCACAAAATTCCTCTAATTGTTGTGAAAGTAAGCGATAAAACATTTCCTTTTGAGGTGTTGTTCGTTCTCTACTAATAACAGTAAGTGAAATCATCTTTCTTTTGTCTCTTTTAAACCCTAGCCCCGTATCTTCCATCACCATTTCAAATGGTTTATGCTGAGTCACGATCTGATATCTATCCCCTTCAGGAACATCAAAAGCTTCCAAAACAACAGAATGAGCAATATCAAGAATTCTTTGTATTTCCTCTTCGCTGCGTCCTTCAACCATATCAAATTTTAGTAATGGCAATTGCTTCCCTCCTTTTCAAAATAATTAATTACCGTATAAAAGTTCAATTGTATGTAAATCACAAAAATCGACATAATTTTGTGGAATATCTTTAGTTGTGACAATTCCCTTGATACTCTCTAATGGTGAGTAGGTGAGCAAGGTAGAATGATCGAATTTTGATTGATCTGCTAACAGGTAGATATCTTTTGCTCGTTGAACGATCATTTTTTTAATACGATACTCCATTAAATCTGAATTGGTCAGCCCGCTTGTAATCGATACACCCGTAGCGGCCATAAATGCTTTATTTATATTATACCTTGTTACAACCGCTTCATCTTCGATGCCCACGAAAGAACGTGTTTTTCTTTTGTAGCTATTTCCGATAAGAATTAACTGAACGTTTTTCATTGCTGCCGCAGCGTTGATGATATCAAGGTTATTGGTCAATAAGGTAAATGGCAGTTCTGGATCAACATTTTTTAATAGTTGACTAGTTGTTGTACCAGAATCGATGTAGATTAAGTCGTCTTCTTGGATTAGCGTTGCAGCTTGTGCACCAATTTTTTCCTTCTCTGCTTGATTGTGAATCGTTCGATTTTCAAAAGAAACGAGATTGTTTTCTACATAAACCACGCCGCCATATACTTTCTTTATGGTTCCTCTTTTTTCTAATTCATTGATATCCCGACGAATGGTATTTTTAGAAACGTTGAAAACGCGACATAGTTCATCAAGAGAAATACTGCCTTGTTGCTGGATATGGTTTTCGATTTGCTGAATCCGTTGTAATTTCATATGCTATAACCTTTCCACTTCGTGTAATTAGCTTCACTATAACATATGCTCTCAATGTAATCAATATATAACCAGGAATAAGTAAATGATGTGTGCTAAATGATTATTTTTATTACTTGATAAGAGGCAGTTATCCAAGAAGTAATCAAAAAAATCAATATTTCATTGAAAACAGGTTGACTATCTTAAATTGTAACTGTACAATATAATCAAAAGTTAACCAAACGTTATCAAGATATCATCACCGTGTTGATTTTTAATGGAAACTAAGGAGGATGTATAGATGATAGAGATCAGAAAGCTAAAAAATTACATTGGCGGGAAGTGGGTAACTAGTCTGACAGAAACATATGAGACCGTTTACAATCCGGCTACAAAAGAAGTTCTATGTGAAGTACCGATTTCTACAAAAGAAGATTTAGAAGAAGCTGTGAAAATTGCTAAAGAAGCATTTGAACAATGGAAGGAAATGGCTGTGCCAAGACGTGCAAGAATTCTGTTTCGCTACCAACAGCTATTGATTAAGCATAAGGAAGAATTAGCTCGTTTGATTACTTTGGAAAACGGTAAGAATCTAAATGAAGCGTTAGGCGAGGTTCAGCGAGGTATAGAAAACGTAGAATTTGCAGCAGGAACACCAACACTGATGATGGGCGATTCGTTATCTTCCATTGCTACAGACGTAGAAGCGACCAATTACCGTTACCCGATTGGGGTGGTTGCAGGGATTTCACCATTCAATTTTCCGATGATGGTTCCTTGTTGGATGTTTCCGATGGCGATCTCATGTGGCAATAGTTTTATTTTAAAACCTTCAGAAAGAACACCGTTATTGACTGAACGATTGGTTGAGTTATTTACAGAAGCTGGGTTGCCAGCAGGAGTGTTTAATGTTGTTTATGGTGCACATGATATTGTGAATGGGATTTTAGAGCATCCAGAAGTGAAAGCGATTTCCTTTGTTGGTTCAAAACCTGTTGGAGAATATGTCTACACTCAAGGAAGTAAATACTTAAAACGGGTTCAGGCTTTAACTGGAGCAAAAAACCACTCGATTGTTTTAAAAGACGCAGATTTAGATGATGCGGTGACAAATATTGTGTCAGCTGCATTCGGTTCAGCTGGCGAACGGTGTATGGCGTGTGCCGTTGTAACAGTTGAAGAAGAGGTAGCAGATAAATTCATTCATAAACTAAAAGAAAAAGCTGGTGGAATTAAAATAGGGAATGGATTGGATGATGGTGTCTTTTTGGGACCAGTTATTCGTGATGAAAACCAAAAAAGAACAGTTTCCTATATTGAAAAAGGAATCGAAGAAGGGGCGCAACTGATTATAGATGGAAGAGAAAATATTCCAGAAGATGGTTATTTTGTAGGGCCGACTATTTTTGATGGGGTAACAACAGATATGACGATTTGGCGAGATGAAATTTTTGCGCCGGTTTTATCAATTATTCGGGTGAAAGATTTAAAAGAAGCGATTACTACAGCCAATCAGTCTGAATTTGCTAACGGTGCATGTCTGTTTACCAACAATGCATCCGCCATTCGCTATTTTAGAGAAAATATTGATGCAGGCATGTTGGGGATCAATTTAGGTGTGCCGGCACCGATGGCATTTTTCCCGTTTTCTGGTTGGAAATCTTCTTTCTACGGTACACTTCATGCAAATGGCAAAGACAGTGTAGATTTCTACACTCGTAAAAAAGTCGTCACAGCCCGTTATCCAAAGGCAAATATTTAAACTAGAAAGAAGGAACAAATATGGCACGTTTAAACTATAAGCCAATCCCAAGAGAGCTGGATCCGGGGATTACACTACTTCAACATATCCATAAAAAAAATACAGCGTTGCAGTATATTGAGCTAAAAGTAATCGAAATGTCTGCTGGAAGTGTTTTTCAAGAATATTTAGGCATGCAAGAAGTGTGTATTGTTGCATTGACTGGAAAAATAACAGTGACAGATGGAGACCAAACCTTTGAGGCAATCGGTACTCGCGACAATGTCTTTGAAAAAATACCAACAGACAGTGTCTATATTTCAATAGAGCAGGAATTTAAGATAATGGGAGATTCAAAAGCAACTGTGGTACTTTGTTACGCGCCGTCCCAGAAAAAAAATCAAACTAGGTTGATTAAGGCAGCAGAGAATACCGTTGAACATCGTGGGCAGTATCAAAATAAGCGTTTAGTTCATAATATTTTACCTGATAACTCTCCGTTTGCAGATTGCTTGTTGGTGGTTGAGGTGTTTACTGATGGCGGTAATTGGTCCAGTTATCCGCCCCATAAACATGATCAGGATAACCTGCCGTTGGAATCTAAACTAGAAGAAACCTATTACCATGAGATGAATCCTAGACAAGGCTTTGTTTTTCAACGAGTCTATACCGATGATCGACTGCTTGATGAAACGATGACGGTTGAAAATGGTGATGTAGTGGTTGTGCCTGAAGGGTACCATCCGGTAGGCGTACCGGATGGCTATGACTCTTATTACTTAAATGTGATGGCAGGACCAATTAGAAAATGGCAATTTCATAACGATCCTGATCACGAATGGATCTTAACTAGAGAATAGAAGGAGTGACGAGGATGACAAAGAAATTTGGTATGATCGCCCTTGGCCGGGCATGTATTGACCTGAATGCCGTTGAGTATAATCGACCAATGGAAGAAACGATGACGTTTAAAAAATATGTAGGTGGTTCTCCAGCGAATATAGCGATTGGTAGTGCTAAATTAGGTGTAAAAGTTGGGTTTATCGGTAAAGTTTCAGATGATCAGCATGGCCGTTTTATCAAAAAATTTATGGGGGAGGCCGGTATTGATACGAGCCAGATGTTTGTCGATCAAAAAGGACATAAAACAGGGTTGGCGTTTACGGAGATTAAAAGCCCAGAAGAGTGTAGTATTTTGATGTATCGGGATCAAGTAGCGGATTTGTATTTGACACCAGAGGAGATCAATGAAGAGTATATCAATCAAACAGATCTGCTGTTAGTTTCTGGAACAGCGCTTTCGCAAAGTCCTTCGAGAGAAGCCGTATTAAAAGCGATCTCCTATGCAAAAAAAAATCAAATAAAAGTAGCATTTGAACTGGATTATCGACCATATACGTGGCATTCGCCAGAAGAGGTAGCGGTCTATTATTCAATTGTCGCTGAAAATGCTGATATTGTGATTGGGACTAGAGATGAATATGACGAAATGGAAGGTAAAAAAGGCGGAACAAACCAAACCACAACTGAGTACCTCTTTCAACATCGGCCAGAGCTGATTGTAATCAAACATGGCGTAAAAGGTTCGTATGCGTATACCAAAAATGGAGAGAGCTACCAAGCTGGTTCGTATAAGACTCAAGTTCTGAAAACATTTGGTGCAGGGGATTCGTATGCAGCGGCATTTTTATATGCGCTAAGTACAGGGAAAGATATTGAAACAGCATTAAAATATGGGAGTGCATCAGCGGCAATTGTCGTTAGTAAGCATAGTTCCTCAGAAGCGATGCCGACAGCACAGGAAATAGAGCAATTGATTTTAGAACAATCTTGATAAAAAAGTAAGGTGGGAAATGTATGGTGAAAAAAATCCGATTAACCACGGCTCAAGCACTAATCAAGTTTTTGAATCAGCAATATATTCATATCGACGGGGAAGAAATTCCTTTTGTCGAAGGTGTATTTAATGTGTTTGGTCATGGAAATGTCTTAGGAATCGGTCAGGCGCTTGAAGAAAACCCAGGACATTTGAAAGTGATACAAGGCAAAAATGAACAAGGAATGACCCACGCTGCTGTGGCGTACAGTCGGCAAAAATTACGGCAGAAAATTTTTGCAGTGACCGCTTCGGCAGGACCGGGATCAGCTAATATGATTACGGCAGTAGCGACAGCTTTTGCAAATAATATTCCAGTGTTGGTATTGCCAGCAGATACATTTGCTACAAGACAGCCGGATCCGGTTTTGCAACAATTGGAACATGAAACGAGTGCGGCGATAACAACGAATGATGCTTTTAAAGCTGTTTCCAAATATTGGGATCGAGTTCAACGGCCTGAACAGCTGATGAGTAGCTTGTTACGAGCGTTTGAAGTTATGACAAATCCGGCAACTAGTGGACCTGCAACGATTTGTATTTCTCAAGATACAGAAGCTGAGGCATACGAGTATGATGAAGCGTTTTTCCAAAAAAGAGTACATTATATAAATCGGCAAATACCTACAAAACGCGAATTAAAGGGAGCCGTGGAAAGAATTAAAGCAAGCAAGAGACCAGTAATCATCGTTGGTGGAGGTGCTAAATATTCACAGGCACGCAAAGCTTTGATTGATTTATCTTCACAATGTGATATTCCCCTGGTAGAAACGCATGCTGGAAAATCTACAGTAGAAGCAGATTTCAAAAATAATCTGGGAGGTACTGGGGTACTTGGGACGTTGGCGGCCAATAAGGCGATTCAACAAGCTGATTTGATTATCGGGATTGGCACACGCTACACAGATTTCACGACATCTTCCAAGACAGCATTTAATTACGAACAAACGAAATTTTTAAATATCAATGTTAATCGAATGCAGGCGTATAAATTTGATGCTTTCCAGCTTATAGGTGACGCAAAAGAGACCTTAGAAATGCTGATACCGCAGTTGACAGAGTATCGAACTGCGTTTGGGGAAAGTATCCAGCAACTAAAAGCGGAGTGGTCGACTGAAAGAAAACGCTTGGGCGAAACGACCTTTTCAAGAACCGATTTTTCACCAGAAATCAACGATCAATTCACGCAAGAAGTACTTAATGAATACGCGGATGCTCTAAAGACGGAGTTTACCCAAACTAGTGCGTTTCTAACTATTAATGACAATGTTGCTGAAGATAGCATAGCAATTGCGTCGGCGGGATCACTACCTGGCGACATGCAACGTTTGTGGCATTCGACCGTACCAAATACGTATCACCTAGAATATGGCTATTCTTGTATGGGGTATGAAATTGCTGGCGCTTTAGGCGTGAAACTAGCTAACCCGTCGCAAGAAGTCTATGCCATGGTAGGAGACGGCAGTTTTCTCATGTTGCATTCAGAGCTGGTTACAGCGCTACAATACAATCAAAAAATCAATATTTTGCTCTTTGATAATTCTGGCTTTGGGTGTATCAATAATCTACAGATGGATAATGGAAGTGGTAGTTATAACTGCGAATTCAGAGACTATAACAATCAAATTATGACTATTGATTATGCGAAAGTCGGAGAAGGATATGGCGCTAAAGTGTATCGGGTTAAGACGAAAGAAGAACTTAGGGTAGCGTTGGAAGATGCTAAAAAACAAGAAAAATCTACATTGATTGAAATAAAGGTCTTACCAAAAACAATGTCAGATGGGTATGATAGCTGGTGGCACGTAGGCGTTGCTGAAGTTTCGACGACGCCAGCAATTCAAGCGGCATATGATCGTAGTCAAAAAATGTTAGGAAACGCCAAAAAATATTAACCTAATAAGCGCGCTTTTATCAGAAGTTGGTTAGCTAGCTGATAACTAAGATGTTGTGAAAGCGCATACGTGATGTTGATCAGATCTAAAGCAGGTGTCTGTCAGGTTTGTAAAAAAAGAAAATGGAGGCAAAGTAATGGATTTAAAAGTTGGCGTCATTGGAACAGGTGCAATTGGAATCGAACATATTAGAAGAATCAACGAAAAAGTACAAGGTGCTTATGTTACAGCAGTTTCAGATATCAATGTGGAGCAAGCTCAGAAATTAGCGAATCAAATCAATGCCGTCTTTTTTGAGACAGGTGAAGAATTAATTGCTTCTTCCAGTGTAGATATTGTTGTTGTGACATCTTGGGATCCAACGCATGAAAAATACGTATTAGAAGCAATTAAACACAAAAAATATGTTTTCTGCGAAAAACCGTTAGCCACAGACAGTGCAGGGTGTAAACGGATCGTTGATGCTGAGATTGCTGCTGGAAAAAAATTAGTTCAGGTTGGTTTTATGAGAAGGTATGACCGCGGTTATATCGAATTGAAAGAAGCGATTGAAACGAAAAAATTTGGCGAACCGTTGATGTTGCATTGTGCACATAGAAATCCGACTGCAGATGAAAATTACCATACACCAATGGCGATCATCAACACAGGAATCCATGAAATC
The DNA here is from genome assembly GCF_002140715.2 of Enterococcus sp. 4G2_DIV0659. Lineage (NCBI taxonomy): Bacteria > Bacillati > Bacillota > Bacilli > Lactobacillales > Enterococcaceae > Enterococcus > Candidatus Enterococcus mansonii. The sequence goes on from NZ_NGLE02000001.1 coordinate 2,172,891, forward strand.
GATGCACTACGCTGGTTGCTTCAGGAAGATTATGTTTCTGCTCAAATGATTATGCCAAAACAAACGAGTTTCACCCATGAAAAATTACATGATCCACAAATGCTGATTTTAGAAACCACTTCTGGTATTCATATTGATTTAGAAATTTTTGTCAATTGTCAGTTTGGCTATGATATCAAGTGTGATGTTGTTTGTGAAACAGGTGAAATCGGGTTAGAAGACCCAGCGTATACCCATGTGAAATCAAAAGGGAAAGACTATACCAAGATCGCACCAGATTGGCAGACTCGTTTTATTGAAGCGTATGATTATGAATTTGAACTATGGGTTCGTTCGATACAATCAGGTAATTTAACTGGTCCGACCGCTTGGGATGGATATGTTGCTGCGGTTACGATGGATGCTTGTGGGCAGGCTAGAGATACAGGAGAACGAGCGTTGATCCAATTGCCGGATTGCCCGACACTATACAAATAAGATAAGGCATTAACTAAATGATTATCTAGCTTTGCGGCCTAGCCTCTTTTCCAATAGAGACATAGAGGCTAGGAAGTCCGCTGCGCTTTCAAAATTTAGGAGGCAGAAAAATGGAGAAAATCAAGGTAGGAATTGTCGGATTAGGACGCTTAGGAAAAGTCCATGCGAAAAATTTAGCTGAAAATGTTCAAGGGTGCGAATTAGTTGCGGCCTGTAGCTTTGTTCAAGAAGAATTAGCTTACGCTGTAGCAGAGTTAGGTGTGAAAGAAACCTACAACGAATATGAAAAAATGGTGGAAAGCCCATCAATCGATGCTGTTTTTATCGTTTCTCCTTCAGGCTTTCATTGTGAGCAAATTAAATTGGCGATGGAAAATGGGAAACATGTTTTTAGTGAAAAACCGATTGGATTGGGGATAGATGAGATAAAAGAAACCCAAAGTGTGATTCAAAGCTATCCGGATCAAGTATTCATGTTAGGGTTTATGCGTCGTTATGATGACTCATATCAATATGCCAAACAATTAGTAGATAACGGAGAATTAGGTGAGCTGACACTGATGCGTTGTTACAGTATTGACCCTAGCTCTGGCATGGAAAGTTTTGTGAAATTTGCTGGAGCCAGTGACAGCGGAGGGTTATTTATGGATATGTCAATTCACGATATTGATTTAGTTCGTTGGTTTATGAAAAAAGAAGTCCGTAGAGTCTGGGCAATTGGGAAAAATGCTGCCTATCCTGAGTTAGATGAAGTCGGAGAGTTAGAAACTGGCGCTGCTATGATGCAGTTAGAAAATCAGGCAATGGCTATTCTGATCGCGGGTAGAAATTGTCATCATGGTTATCACGTGGAGACAGAATTGATTGGAACTAAAGGGATGTTGCGAGTTGCGGCTGTACCAGAGAAGAATTTAGTAACGGTGATGAATGAACAAGGCGTTGTAAGAGCTTGCTCGCAAGACTTTCCAGAAAGATTTCGTGAAGCTTTTGTCAGCGAAGCAAAAGAATTTATTGACTGTATCAAAGAAAAACGTCAGCCCGAAGTCTCAGCGTATGATGGGTTGCAGTCGACAAAAGTGGCATTAGCATGTAAAAAATCATTTGAAACGAATGAGCTGGTTACACTTGAAGATGAATAAGCAATATTCCTTAGAAAGGGGAGAAAAAAATAAAATGAATGATTTAAAAATCCGTTTAGGGATTGCACCGATTGCCTGGACAAATGATGATATGCCAGAACTAGGCAAAGAAAATACCTTTGAGCAATGTGTTAGTGAAATGGCATTAGCTGGTTTTGTCGGCACTGAGATTGGTAATAAGTATCCTAAAGACCCGGATGTGTTAAGGTCATATCTTGATATTCGTGGATTATCAGTGGCGAGTGCTTGGTTTAGCGCATTTTTAACAACAAAACCCTATGAAGAAACAGAAAAAGCGTTTATCGAGCATATGAATTTTTTATATTTCATGGGAGCTAAAGTAATTGTTGTCTCAGAGCAAGGACATAGTATACAAGGGCAGATGAGTACACCGATTTTTAAAGAAAAACCTGTATTTACAGAAGAAGAGTGGCAAGCCTTGGCTTCTGGTCTAGAACGCTTAGGTGAGTTGGCGAATGCGAAAGATATGACGATTGTTTACCATCATCATATGGGGACTGGTGTACAAACGACAGAAGAAATCGACCGATTGATGGCACTGACTGATCCAAAGAAAGTTTCTTTGTTGTTTGATACTGGACACTTAGTTTTTTCTGGTGAAGAACCAATTGCTATTTATCAGAAGTATCAAGACCGTATCAAACATATCCATTTCAAAGATATTCGAAAAGATATAGCTAAACAAGTGAAAGAAACGGAACAAAGCTTTTTGAATGCAGTTAAGCTTGGCGTATTTACTGTTCCTGGAGATGGGATGATTGATTTCATACCAATTTGGGAAGCAATCGAAAATAGTGATTACGAAGGATGGATCGTTGTTGAAGCAGAGCAAGACCCAGCCAAGGCGAATCCTTTTGAATACGCAGTGAAGGCAAGAAAATATATTCGTGAAATCACAAATAGCTAAAAGTCGAAGAAGGAGCGGAATCGTATGAATCTATTTTCTCTCATTAGTTTTGTCGTGATTGTAGCGTGTGTATGGCTGTTTGCTTATCGTCGCGCTAGAGGCGTAGATACTTCAGGCTCAGAAGGGTTTTTTATGGGTGGGAGAAGTCTAACAGCCTTGCCAATTGCAGGTTCTATCATTATGACTAATTTATCTACAGAACAAATCGTTGGGCAAAATGGTCAAAGTTATCATGCAGGAATGGAAGTGATGGCTTGGGAAGTGACGGCGGCGATTGCGATCGTTGCTTTGGCAGTAATCTTTTTACCCAAATATTTTAAGTATGGTATTAATACTGTTTCGGATTTTATTGAAATCCGTTATGATACAGTGACAAAACGGGTTATTTCGATTTTATTCATTGTGACATACATGATTTCCTTTTTACCAGTTGTTTTATATTCAGGTTCGCTAGTGTTTAATAAAATTTTTCATATCGATGAACTCTTGGGTGTTCGACCGATCGTTGCCATTATTCTAGTTGCTTTCATCATCGGTTTGATCGGTATTCTTTATTTGTTGATTGGCGGGCTCTCGCTAAGTGCCAATAGTGATACCGTTTATGGTGTGGGATTGTTAGTTTGTGGACTAATGATTCCGATTTTAGGTGTGATGAAATTAGGTGATGGCAACTTTATTAGCGGTATTGACTATATTGTTGATCAAACGCCATGGTTGTTGAATTCAGTTGGAGCGATCGATTCTGCAATCGTGCCATGGCCAACCTTAATCACAGGTATGCTGTTTAATAATTTGTATTTCTGGTGTACAAATCAAATGATTGTACAAAAAGCTTTGTCAGGCAAAAACCTAGCGGAGGCTCAAAAAGGAGCATTTATTGTTGGGCTTTTCAAGGTATTCGGTGCCTTGTTCTTAGTCTTTCCAGGGATTGTGGCTCGAAATATTTTTGGAGAAGCATTGATGAACAATCCAGATAATGCCTATCCCTATTTAGTGACAGAAGTTCTGCCGCAAGCACTGTTTGGTGTTTTTGCTGCTGTGATTTTCGGTGCGATTCTCTCTTCTTTTGCAGGAGCTTTGAATGCTACTGCAACATTGTTTTCGCTAGATTTCTACAAACCTGTGATTAATAAACAGGCGGACGATCGACAAATTGCCCGCGCGGGAAAAATTGTTACTATAATAGTAGGCGTAATATCCGTTGTGGTAGCTCCGTTTATTTCATTTGCTCCGGCTGGTCTGTATCAATTCGTTCAAGAATTTAATGGATTGTACAATATGCCGCTGTTAGTGATTATCTTATTTGCCTTTTATTCTAAAAAAGCGACAGCGACTGCTGCGAAATCAACAATTGTTATTCATATTGTTTTGTATGCGTTGTCAAAAGTATTCTTAAAAGATATCCACTTTTTATATGTATTAAGCTTGTTGTTTTTCTTAGACGTGTTGATTATGCTGGTGATCTCCAAGTGGAAACCAGACGGCAACTTTGTCTTGGAATCATTCGATACAAAAGTAGATATTAAACCATGGCGTTATACAAAGGTTGTTTCTGTAGTCTTGGTTGTGATCGTCATTTTAACTTATATCGCTTTTTCTCCTATAGGTTTGGCAAAATTGTAATGCAGGGGAATTAAAATCATTTGGGAGGGGCTCATGTGGAAAAAAATATATTGATTGTCTGTGAGGCTGGAATCAGTGCATCGTTACTTGTCTCGAAAATTCTTGAAGCACTTAGGGACAAACAATTGGAGTATTCAATTGATTATGCACCAGTAAGCCGCATTCAAGAGAAACTTAATTTCAAAAATTATGATGTATTACTTCTAACGCCTCAAGTTGCAAGATATCAGGACAAGATCCAAAAAATCATCGATCAGGAAAAATGTACCTCTAAAATCGTATTTATAAAACCAGAAGATTTTCAATATATGAATGTTGAACGAATCATTAGCGACTTGTAAAAGAGTTTGAAAGGGTGGGAAGAGCGAAGGGGTTGCTTCTGCTCCTACCCTTTATTCGGTTTTTAGGGGGTCAAGATATAACGTTTAGAGTTATATCTTGATCCTTTTTTTGTATGATTATTTTATTAATTGAATCGTCTAAACGATTAAAAGTCTTCAATAAAATAGATGATTGAAGTTCCTTGGCAAACGAATAGGTCGTCAGAGGATATTTTCCGAAAAAAATGCTTGCAGTAAAAAAGTGTCTTTTTTATAAAAAAACCTTGCTATTACTATGTTTCTATAATATAATTACAAAGGTGCTATTTACAGAAGTGTAAAAAGCATTGGTAAATCAAGCTTTTGATCTACCGGCTAAGAAACGAGAGGTTGCGACACGCCCGGACGCTTTGCCACGAACGAGCGTGACGGAAAAATTTTCGTGGAGCTATGTCTACTTTCAAAATAGGCGAAGGAGGGAACAAGATGGCAAAACAAAAGATTCGTATCCGTTTAAAAGCGTATGAACACCGTATTTTAGATCAATCAGCGGATAAAATTGTGGAAACAGCAAAAAGAACTGGAGCTGACGTATCAGGTCCGATTCCATTACCAACAGAACGCTCACTTTACACAGTTATTCGTGCGACTCATAAATACAAAGATTCTCGCGAACAATTCGAAATGCGTACGCACAAACGTCTAATCGACATTGTGAACCCAACACCAAAAACAGTTGATGCTTTAATGAAGCTTGACTTACCGTCTGGTGTAAATATTGAAATCAAACTATAAAATTAAGATGGAGGTGTACTCATGACCAAAGGAATCTTAGGGAAAAAAGTGGGAATGACACAAATCTTTACTGAGTCTGGTGAATTAATTCCAGTAACAGTAGTTGAAGCTACTCCAAACGTAGTTTTACAAGTAAAAACTGTTGAAACTGACGGATACGAAGCTATCCAAGTTGGTTACCAAGACAAACGTGAAGTTTTATCGAACAAACCTGCGAAAGGTCATGTTGCAAAAGCAAACACGGCTCCTAAGCGCTTCATTAAGGAATTCAAGAATGTTGAGCTAGGAGAATACGAAGTAGGTAAAGAAATTAAGGTAGATGTTTTCCAAGCAGGAGACATTATTGATGTTACAGGAACTACGAAAGGTAAAGGATTCCAAGGCGTTATCAAACGTCACGGACAAAGCCGTGGACCAATGAGTCACGGATCTCGTTACCACCGTCGTCCTGGGTCAATGGGTCCAGTTGCACCTAACCGTGTATTTAAAAATAAAAAACTTGCTGGCCGTATGGGTGGCAACCGCGTAACAATTCAAAACCTTGAAATTGTTAAAGTGGACGCTGAAAGAAATGTAATCATGATCAAAGGTAACATTCCTGGAGCGAAAAAATCATTAATCACAATCAAATCAGCTGTGAAAGCTAAATAAGCGTAGGGAAAGGAGGAACTAAGGAATGCCGAATGTAGCATTATTTAAACAAGATGGAACTCAAAATGGTGAAATCACATTAAACGAAGAAATTTTCGGAATCGAACCAAATGAAACAGTTGTCTACGATGCAATCATCATGCAACGTGCTTCATTAAGACAAGGAACACACTCAGTTAAACACCGCGGAGAAGTTCGTGGCGGTGGCCGTAAACCATGGCGTCAAAAAGGAACTGGACGTGCCCGTCAAGGTTCAATCCGTTCACCACAATGGCGTGGAGGTGGCGTAGTTTTCGGACCAACACCACGTTCTTACAGCTACAAACTTCCTAAAAAAGTTCGTCGTTTAGCAATGAAATCTGTATTGTCAGATAAAGTTGCTGAAAACAACTTGGTAGCCGTTGATGCGTTAAGCTTCGATGCACCAAAAACAAAAGAATTCAAACAAGTTCTTACAAACTTATCTATTGATGCGAAAGTATTAGTTGTTTTAGAAGCAGGAAATGATTTTGCAGCGTTGTCTGCACGTAATCTACCTAACGTTTCTGTAGTAACTTCTGATAACGTAAGTGTTCTAGATATCGTTTCTAATACTAAAGTATTGGCAACACAAACTGCTCTTACTCAAATTGAGGAGGTGCTTGCATAATGAACTTACTAGACGTAATTAAACGCCCAGTGATCACTGAAAAATCCATGCTTGCTATGGACGAAAAGAAATACACTTTCGAAGTGGACACTCGCGCAAACAAAACATTAGTAAAACAAGCTGTAGAAGCAGCTTTTGACGGTGTTAAAGTTAAAAACGTAAACATCATCAACGTGCGTCCTAAATTCAAACGCATGGGTAAATATGCAGGATATACTAAAAAACGTCGCAAAGCTGTTGTGACATTAACAAATGATTCAAAAGAAATCCAAATTTTCGATGCTGCTGAATAAGCAGACCATGTTTAATCAATAAATGGGAGGGAAAAAGACGTGGCGATTAAAAAGTACAAACCTACCACAAATGGCCGTCGTAATATGACAGCGTCTGATTTCGCAGAAATCACGACATCAACACCAGAAAAATCGTTATTGGCGCCATTAAAAAACCATGCTGGTCGTAACAACAACGGTCGTATCACTGTTCGTCATCAAGGTGGCGGTCACAAACGTCAATACCGTTTGATCGACTTCAAACGTAACAAAGACAACGTTGTAGCGGTTGTTAAAACGATCGAGTATGATCCAAATCGTTCAGCTAACATTGCGTTAGTACATTACGAAGATGGAGTTAAAGCATACATCTTAGCACCAAAAGGATTAGAAGTAGGCATGCGCCTTGTTTCAGGTCCAGAAGCAGATATTAAAGTAGGGAACGCATTACCATTGGAAAATATTCCAGTAGGTACTGTTGTTCACAACATTGAAATGAAACCTGGTAAAGGCGGTCAATTGATTCGTTCAGCTGGAACAAGTGCTCAAGTACTTGGTAAAGAAGGCAAATACGTATTAATCCGTTTGAACTCAGGCGAAGTTCGTATGATCTTGGCAACTTGCCGTGCAACTGTCGGTGCTGTTGGTAACGAACAACACGAATTAATCAACATCGGTAAAGCTGGACGTTCTCGTTGGATGCGTAAACGCCCAACTGTACGTGGTAGCGTAATGAACCCGAACGATCACCCACACGGTGGTGGTGAAGGTAAACAACCGATTGGACGTAAAGCTCCAGTATCACCTTGGGGTCAACCAGCTATCGGCTTGAAAACTCGTAACAAAAAAGCTAAATCTGACAAACTTATCGTTCGTCGTCGTACTAAATAATTTTTTTGACCATGTGTCGTACATTTTGAGAGGAGGTTCACCATGGGTCGTAGTTTGAAAAAAGGACCTTTCGTCGATGAGCATCTAATGAAAAAAGTAGAAGCTCAAGAAGGTGCCGAAAAGAAAAAAGTAATTAAAACTTGGTCTCGCCGTTCTACAATTTTCCCACAATTCGTTGGGTTTACAATTGCAGTATATGATGGACGTAAACACGTTCCTGTATACATTCAAGAAGACATGGTAGGACATAAATTAGGTGAATTTGCACCAACTAGAACTTATCGTGGCCACGGAGCCGACGATAAGAAAACTAGACGTTAATTTTGAGGGGAGGAAATGCAAATGTCAGAACAAATTACATCAGCTAAGGCAACTGCAAAAACAGTTCGCACTTCACCTCGTAAAGCCCGTTTAGTAATCGATCTTATCAGAGGTAAAAGCGTTGCGGATGCAATTTCAATCTTGAAATTCACACCGAACAAATCAGCTGGAATCATTGAGAAAGTTTTAATGTCAGCAGTTGCTAACGCAGAAAATAACTTTGACTTAGACGTTGAAAACTTAGTAGTATCTGAAGCATTTGTCAACGAAGGACCAACAATGAAACGTTTCCGTCCACGTGCAAAAGGTTCAGCATCACCAATCAACAAACGTACAAGTCATCTTACAGTAGTAGTATCAGAAAAATAATCTGTTCTTAAACAGATGTCACTAGATAAGAGGAGGACTACGATTCTTGGTGCTTTAGCACTTAGAGTGAGTAGATACCGAACCTTTAAAGATTAAGAGGAGGGACAATCAGTGGGTCAAAAAGTACATCCAATAGGAATGCGTGTAGGCATCATCCGCGACTGGGATGCAAAATGGTATGCTGAAAAAGAGTATGCTGAGTTCTTGCACGAAGATTTAAGAATCCGTAAATTCATCGCGACAAAACTTGCTGATGCCGCTGTGTCTACAATTGAGATTGAGCGCGCTGCAAACCGTGTGAATATTTCAATCCACACAGCTAAACCAGGTATGGTTATCGGTAAAGGCGGATCTGAAGTCGAAAACCTGAGAAAATCATTAAATTCACTAACTGGCAAACGAGTTCACATCAACATCGTTGAAATCAAAAAACCAGATTTAGATGCAAAATTAGTAGGCGAAGGAATTGCACGTCAATTAGAAAACCGTGTTGCTTTCCGTCGTGCTCAAAAACAAGCGATCCAACGCACTATGCGTTCAGGCGCTAAAGGAATCAAAACACAAGTATCAGGTCGTTTAAACGGTGCTGATATCGCTCGTTCAGAAGGTTACTCTGAAGGTACAGTTCCACTTCACACTTTGCGTGCTGATATTGATTACGCATGGGAAGAAGCAGACACAACTTACGGAAAATTAGGAGTTAAAGTGTGGATTTACCGTGGAGAAATTCTTCCAACGAAAAAAAACACTGAGAAAGGAGGGAAATAATCATGTTAGTACCTAAACGTGTAAAACACCGTCGTGAATTTAGAGGTAAAATGCGTGGTGAAGCCAAAGGCGGAAAAGAAGTAGCATTTGGTGAATGGGGTTTACAAGCAACTGAATCTCACTGGATTACTAACCGTCAAATCGAAGCTGCCCGTATTGCTATGACTCGTTATATGAAACGTGGCGGGAAAGTATGGATTAAAATTTTCCCTCACAAATCTTATACAAGCAAAGCTATCGGTGTTCGTATGGGTAAAGGTAAAGGGGCACCTGAAGGCTGGGTTTCACCAGTTAAACGTGGTAAAATCATGTTTGAAATCGCAGGCGTACCTGAAGAAGTAGCTCGTGAAGCTCTTCGTCTTGCATCCCACAAATTGCCGGTGAAAACCAAAATTGTAAAACGTGAGGAAATGGGTGGTGAATCGAATGAAGGTTAAAGAAATCAGAGAATTAACCACTGCCGAAATGCTTGAAAAAGAAAAGCAATTCAAAGAAGAATTATTTAATCTTAGATTCCAACTAGCAACAGGTCAATTAGAAAACACTGCACGTATTAAAGAAGTACGTCAATCGATTGCACGCATCAAAACAGTATTGCGTGAACAAGCTAACTAATAGTGGAAGGAGGCCAAACGCGTATGACTGAAGAAAGAAATCAACGCAAAGTTTACCAAGGTCGTGTTGTTTCAGACAAAATGGATAAAACTATCACTGTTGTCGTAGAAACAAAGAAAAACCATCCTATTTATGGTAAACGTATGAAATATTCTAAGAAATACAAAGCTCATGATGAAAACAACACAGCAAAAGTTGGAGACATCGTAAGAATCATGGAAACTCGTCCATTATCAGCTACAAAACGTTTCCGTTTACTAGAGGTAGTCGAAGAAGCAGTTATTATCTAATAAAACGAGATTTTCCTATATAGATTGAAACATAAAATCTGAAAGGGGGATACACATCGTGATCCAACAAGAAAGCCGATTAAAAGTTGCAGACAACTCAGGTGCTCGTGAAATCTTAACGATTAAAGTACTAGGTGGTTCTGGACGTAAAACTGCTAATATTGGTGACGTGATTGTTGCTACGGTCAAACAAGCAACGCCAGGTGGAGTTGTTAAAAAAGGTGAAGTAGTAAAAGCCGTTATCGTTCGTACAAAATCAGGAGCTCGTCGTACTGACGGTTCTTACATTAAATTTGATGAAAATGCTGCGGTGATTATCCGTGATGATAAGAGCCCGCGTGGAACTCGTATCTTCGGTCCTGTTGCACGTGAATTACGTGAAAACAACTTCATGAAGATCGTTTCTCTAGCACCAGAAGTATTATAATCAGGACGCGTATCAAAGGAGGTGCGAAACAGTAATGTTTGTTAAAAAAGGCGATAAAGTAAAAGTTATCACTGGTAAAGACAAAAATAAAGAAGGCGTTGTATTAGCAGCGTTTCCTAAAAAAGACAAAGTCATCGTTGAAGGTGTCAACATCATGAAAAAACACCAAAAACCAAACCAAGCAGCGCCGCAAGGTGGAATCTTGGAAGTCGAAGCGCCAATTCATGTTTCTAATGTAATGGTGGTTGACGGTACAGGTGTAGCAGGTCGTGTTGGCTACAAAGAAGTCGATGGTAAAAAAGTCCGTGTTTCTAAAAAAACCGGTGAAGTCTTAGATAAATAGATTAATAGGAAGGAGGGGCTTACTAAATGAACCGCCTGAAAGAAAAATATATTAAAGAAATTACTCCAGCATTAGTGGAAAAATTTAATTATAGTTCAGTTATGCAAACACCTAAAGTTGATAAAATCGTTATTAACATGGGTGTGGGTGACGCTGTATCAAACGCAAAAAACTTAGATAAAGCAGTTGAAGAATTAGCCTTGATCACTGGTCAAAAACCATTGATTACTAAAGCTAAGAAATCAATCGCTGGTTTCCGTCTTCGTGAAGGAATGCCAATCGGTGCGAAAGTTACTTTGCGCGGAGAAAGAATGTACGAATTTTTAGATAAATTAGTATCAGTATCTTTACCTCGTGTACGTGACTTCCACGGTGTTAGCAAAAAAGCCTTTGACGGACGTGGTAACTACACTTTAGGTATTAAAGAACAATTAATCTTCCCAGAAGTTGATTATGATTTAGTAGATAAAGTACGCGGTATGGACATCGTTATTGTAACAACAGCAAACACAGATGAAGAATCTCGTGAATTGCTTGCACAATTAGGTATGCCATTCCAAAAATAATAAAAGGAGGCGAACTACGTGGCTAAAAAATCAATGATTGCTAAAAACAAACGCCCTGCAAAACATTCAACACAAGCGTATACTCGTTGTGAACGTTGCGGACGTCCACATTCAGTTTATCGTAAATTTCATCTTTGCCGTATTTGCTTCCGCGAACTTGCCTATAAAGGTCAAATTCCCGGCGTGAAGAAAGCTAGCTGGTAAACAAGTAAACTCGCATAAAGGAGGTAAATAGTTCAATGGTCATGACAGATCCAATTGCAGATTTTCTAACGCGCATTCGTAATGCAAACATGGTTAAACATGAAAGCTTAGAAGTACCTGCTTCAAAAATCAAACGTGATATCGCAGAAATCTTGAAACGTGAAGGTTTCGTACGTGATGTAGAATATATCGAAGATGACAAACAAGGCGTGATCCGTGTTTTCCTTAAATATGGTAAAAACGAAGAGCGTGTTATCACTAACTTAAAACGTATTTCTAAACCAGGCTTACGTGCTTATGTCAAATCTGATGAAGTACCTAAAGTATTAAACGGTCTAGGAATCGCAATCATCTCAACTTCTGAAGGTGTTATCACTGATAAAGAAGCAAGAGCAAAAAATATCGGCGGCGAAGTAATCGCCTACGTATGGTAATTTAAAAAAACACACAAGGAGGTGTCTCTAAGTGAGCCGTATTGGTAATAAAATCGTTGTACTTCCTGCTGGCGTTGAAGTCAAACAAGAAGGAAACAACATTACTGTAAAAGGACCTAAAGGTGAATTAACTCGTGAATTTTCTTCTGATATCACAATGAATATCGAAGGAACTGAAGTGACTTTCACTCGTCCAAACGATAGCAAAGACATGAAAACAATTCACGGAACAACTCGTGCCAACTTCAACAACATGGTCGTTGGTGTAAGTACAGGTTTTGAAAAAGGACTTGAACTTATCGGGGTTGGGTACCGTGCTCAAATGCAAGGGACTAAATTAGTTCTTAACGTTGGGTACTCTCATCCAGTAGAAATCACACCACCAGCTGGTGTAACTGTAGAAGTACCTTCGAACACACAAGTAATTGTTAAAGGCGCTAACAAAGAACACGTTGGTGAATTAGCAGCAAACATCCGTGGCGTTCGTCCTCCAGAACCTTATAAAGGCAAAGGAATCCGCTATGTTGGTGAATTCGTACGCCGTAAAGAAGGTAAAACTGGTAAATAATAAGAGATGTGTAGGAAAATCGCTTAGAAGTGAGCAACAAGAAAAAGCTGTTTTAATGAAGCTTGTCTTCATTAAAAGAGATTTTGCTTGTGTCACAGCTTCTATTTTCCGCAACTCGTTGATTGCCTGAAATGGTAGTCCAATAAAATTAAAGAGGTGACAATTGTGATTACAAAACCAGATAAAAACAAAACACGTCAAAAGAGACATCGTCGTGTACGTAACAAAATCTCTGGTACTGCTGAGTGCCCACGCTTGAACGTATTCCGTTCTAACAAAAACATCTACGCGCAAATCATTGATGACGTAGCGGGTGTAACGCTAGCAAGTGCCTCTGCCTTAGATAAAGAAATTTCAGGTGGAAATAAAACAGAAACAGCCGCAGCTGTTGGTAAATTAATTGCTGAACGTGCCGCTGAAAAAGGCATTAAAGTAGTAGTCTTTGACCGTGGTGGATACCTTTACCATGGCCGCGTGCAAGCTTTAGCTGAAGCAGCGCGTGAAAATGGACTAGAATTTTAGGAGAAGGAGGAACACCATTCATGGTTTATATTGATCCAAAACACTTGGAATTAGAAGACCGCGTTGTTGCTATCAACCGCGTAACTAAAGTTGTTAAAGGTGGACGTCGTCTACGCTTTGCAGCACTAGTTGTTGTGGGAGATAAAAACGGTCACGTTGGCTTTGGGACTGGTAAAGCACAAGAAGTGCCAGAAGCAATCCGTAAAGCAATCGAAGACGCGAAGAAAAACTTAGTTGAAGTGCCTATGGTTGGTTCTACCATCCCTCACGAAGTGATCGGAGTATTTGGTGGTGGCCGCATCCTTATGAAACCTGCAGTAGAAGGTTCTGGGGTAGCCGCTGGTGGACCAGTTCGTGCCGTATTGGAATTAGCTGGTGTAGCAGATATTACATCAAAATCATTAGGTTCAAACACACCAATCAACGTTGTTCGCGCAACAGTTGAAGGGTTAAAACAATTAAAACGTGCCGAAGAAGTGGCAGCACTTCGCGGTAAAACTGTAGAAGAAATCTTAGGATAAGGAGGACAAAAGAATGGCTGAATTAAAAGTAACATTAAAACGCAGCGTTATCGGACGTCCTCAAAACCAAAAAGATACAGTAAAAGCACTAGGTTTAGGTAAACTAAACAGCTCTGTTGTGAAACCTGCGAATGAAGCTATCAAAGGTATGATCAACACTGTGTCACATTTAGTGGACGTTGAAGAAGTTTAATTTACAATAGTACATTGTTTAAGGAGGTGCCAAACCAATGAAACTTCATGAATTGAAACCTGCTGAAGGTTCACGCCAAGTACGTAACCGTGTTGGACGTGGTACTTCATCTGGTAATGGTAAAACTGCCGGCCGCGGACAAAAAGGGCAAAAAGCTCGTTCAGGTGGTGGTGTAAGACTAGGATTTGAAGGGGGTCAAACTCCATTATTCCGTCGTTTACCAAAACGCGGCTTCACAAATATCAACCGTAAAGATTATGCAGTCATCAACTTAGATGTCTTAAATCGTTTCGAAGATGGAACTGAAGTTACACCTGCAGGACTTATCGAAGCTGGAATCGTGAAAAACGAAAAAGCTGGAATCAAAGTTTTAGCTAATGGTGAATTAACGACTAAAAAATTAACAGTGAAAGCAGCTAAGTTCTCTAAAGCAGCAGAAGAAGCAATTGTTGCAGCTGGTGGATCAATCGAGGTGATCTAATGTTTAAACTATTAAAAGATGCTTTTAAAGTCAAAGACATTAGATCAAAAATTTTGTTTACTGTATTCATTCTTTTTATATTTCGTTTAGGTGCGCATATAACTGTACCTGGCGTAAATGCAAAAGGATTGCAAGACTTAAGCAATTTGCCATTTTTAAATATGTTGAATATGGTCAGTGGTAGTGCCATGCAAAATTTCTCTATCTTCTCGATGGGAGTTTCGCCTTACATTACAGCATCGATCATCATTCAATTATTACAAATGGATATCATTCCAAAATTTGTAGAATGGTCGAAGCAAGGTGAAGTTGGACGTAAGAAATTGAATCAAGCAACAAGATATCTAACGATTGTCTTGGGTATTGCTCAATCTATGGGGATTACCGCAGGATTCCAAAGCTTAAGTTCAGTTGGGGTTGTGAAAAATCCAAACTTCAATACCTATGTAATGATCGCTGTGATTTTAACGGGTGGAACAATGTTCGTTACTTGGTTAGGAGAACAAATTACTGAAAAAGGGATTGGAAATGGTGTTTCAATGATTATCTTCGCGGGGATTATTTCTCGTTTACCAGAAGGAATCAAAGAGATCGTTGACGATTACTTTATCAATATTGAGTCTTCACGAATTTGGCAATCTGCGATTTTTATTGTGATTTTGATTATTGCAATTTTAGCTGTTGTTACATTAGTAACATTTTTCCAGCAAGCAGAACGAAAAATTCCGATCCAATATACAAAACGTGTTTCCGGTGCACCAACGAGTAGTTATTTACCATTAAAAGTAAATGCTGCAGGTGTTATCCCAGTTATCTTTGCAAGTTCGCTAATTGCAACGCCGAACGCTGTTTTACAAGCCTTCTCTAAGAATTATGCTGGTGAAGGTTGGTATGATGTAATGACACAAATTTTTAGTTACAATACCGTTCCAGGTGCAATTATTTATACTGTGCTGATCGTGGCTTTCACATTCTTCTATGCGTTTGTTCAAGTAAATCCTGAGAAATTATCGGAAAACTTGCAAAAACAAGGAAGCTATATTCCAAGCGTACGACCAGGTAAAGGGACAGAAGAATATATTTCTGGAATGTTAATGAGACTAAGTGTTGTCGGTTCTATATTCCTAGGTTTGGTTGCATTATTACCAATCATTGCTCAAATGATTTGGAAATTGCCGCAATCTATCGGTCTAGGAGGAACGAGCTTACTGATTGTTATTGGTGTTGCATTAGAAACAGCTAAACAATTAGAAGGTTTAATGTTGAAACGTCAATATGTTGGCTTTATCAATAAGTAGGAGTTTTGTGTTGAGGATCATCCTCAGCACCATTCTTCCTTAGCTATCCAAAGCCAGCCTTTAAAATTAGGAGGAAAAGAAATGAACCTCATTTTAATGGGATTGCCTGGTGCAGGCAAAGGGACTCAAGCAGAAAAAATCGTTGATACTTACGATATTCCACATATTTCTACAGGGGATATGTTCCGTGCTGCTATGAAAAACGAGACTGCTCTTGGCTTAGAAGCGAAATCTTATATCGATAAAGGTGCTTTGGTTCCAGACGATGTAACAAATGGAATTGTCAAAGAACGTTTGGCTGAACCAGATACTGATAAAGGTTTTTTATTAGATGGTTTTCCACGTACGTTGGAGCAAGCAGAAGCATTAGATAAAATGTTAACAGAATTAAACAAAAAATTGATGCTGTCATCGACATCCATGTTGAAGAAGACGTTTTGGTTGATCGTTTAGCAGGACGGTTTATCTGCCGGACATGCGGAGCGACTTACCACAAAATCTTCAATCCTCCAAAAGAGGAAGGAACATGTGACCGTTGTGGCGGACATGAATTTTATCAAAGAGAAGATGATAAGCCTGAAACGGTTAAAAACCGTCTGGCAGTAAACATCAAAAGCAGTGCACCGATTTTAGACTTTTACAAGGCTAAAAACGTGTTGCATACAATAGATGGTAATCGCGAGATCGATACTGTTTTTTCTGAAGTGAAACAAATCATTGAAAAAAGATAGTTGTTTGAATTGCCCGCAGCCTACCATTTTGTTTGATTCAGATTCTCTTGCCAAATAGAATAATTTATGATAGAATATATCAGTCCGACTTCTACCTTTTTTAAAGAAGAAGTTTAATTGAAAATTCTAGGTGGGAGCTGAAGTTTCCGCCATTTTATCGTGTGAAAATGCGAAACAAGTACAAGGAGGTACTGTGCGTGGCAAAAGAAGATATGATTGAAGTCGAAGGTACAGTCGTCGAAACTTTGCCGAATGCAATGTTTAAAGTTGAACTAGAAAATGGACACCAAGTTCTTGCAACTGTTTCCGGTAAAATCCGTATGCACTATATTCGAATTTTACCTGGGGATAAAGTGACTGTAGAGTTATCTCCATATGATTTAACTCGTGGTCGAATCACTTATCGCTTTAAATAATTGTACTCCGTAAAATTCAGGGAGGTATTATCATGAAAGTAAGACCATCAGTAAAACCAATGTGTGAACATTGTAAAGTAATTCGCCGTAAAGGACGTGTTATGGTCATTTGCCCAGCAAATCCAAAACATAAACAACGTCAAGGATAATAGGAGGTGTAACGAATAATGGCTCGTATTGCAGGAGTAGACATCCCTCGTGATAAACGTGTAGTAATTTCCCTTACTTATATTTTTGGTATTGGTAACACTACTGCTAAACAAGTATTAGCAAACGTTGGCGTATCTGAAGATATTCGTGTTCGTGATTTAACGAATGATCAAACAGATGCTATCCGTGCGGAAATTGATAAGTTAAAAGTTGAAGGTGATCTTCGTCGTGAAGTGAACTTGAACATCAAGCGTTTGATGGAAATCGGTTCATACCGTGGAATCCGTCACCGTCGTGGATTACCAACTCGTGGACAAAACACGAAAAATAATGCACGTACTCGTAAAGGCCCAGCTCGTACTGTAGCAGGCAAGAAAAAATAATTCCTAAGTGAAGGAGGTTAGATCTTCATGGCAGCAAAAAAAGTTAGTCGTAAACGCCGTGTGAAAAAGAATATAGAAACTGGGATTGCACATATCCATTCTACATTCAACAATACAATTGTAATGATCACTGACAGTCATGGTAATGCATTAGCATGGTCATCTGCAGGTTCATTAGGTTTTAAAGGAAGTAAAAAATCAACACCGTTTGCAGCTCAAATGGCCGCAGAAGCTGCAACTAAAGCAGCACAAGAACACGGACTTAAAACTGTTGATGTAACAGTTAAAGGACCAGGTTCTGGACGTGAAGCAGCGATTCGTTCATTGCAAGCAACAGGTTTAGAAGTGACTGCAATTCGTGACGTGACTCCAGTTCCTCATAATGGATGCCGCCCTCCAAAACGCCGTCGTGTTTAATGAGCGCCACTCATTCTGAGTTTGAATTAAGAACGTCATTGAACAAGACACTTTTCGTTTTGAAAGGGGTATAGATAAGAATGATTGAATTTGAAAAACCAAGAATCGAAAAAATTGATGAGAATAGAGATTATGGCAAGTTCGTCGTTGAACCACTGGAAAGAGGTTACGGGACTACTTTAGGTAATTCTCTACGTCGTATTTTATTATCTTCTCTGCCGGGAGCGGCTATTACAAATATTCAGATCGATGGTGTGTTGCATGAATTCTCTACCATTAAAGGTGTGAGAGAAGACGTAACTCAAATTATTTTGAATATTAAAGGTTTAGCTCTTAAGCTTTATGCAGAAGAAGAAAAAACCCTTGAGATCGATATTACAGGACCTGCTACAGTAACTGCTGGCGATATTATCGTTGACAGCGATGTTGAGATCTTGAATAAAGATTTAATTATCTGTAGTGTCTCTGAAGGAGCTACTTTCCATGCTCGCTTAACAGTGAAACCTGGTCGTGGCTATGTTCAAGCAGACGAAAACAAAAAGGAAGATATGCCAATTGGTGTTCTCCCTGTTGATTCCATCTATACACCAGTTCGCCGTGTAAACTACCAAGTAGAAAACACTCGTGTTGGTCGTCGTGATGACTTTGACAAATTAACAATGGAAATATGGACTGATGGTTCAATCATTCCTCAAGAAGCCCTTAGCTTAGCTGCTAAGATCATGACGGAGCATTTAGACATCTTTGTTAACCTTACTGATGAAGCGAAAAACGCTGAAATCATGGTTGAAAAAGAAGAAACACAAAAAGAAAAAATGCTAGAAATGACCATCGAAGAACTAGACTTGTCTGTTCGTTCATACAACTGTTTAAAACGTGCAGGTATTAACACTGTACAAGAACTTACAAATAAATCTGAACCAGAAATGATCAAAGTACGTAATTTAGGTCGTAAATCTCTTGAAGAGGTTAAACTAAAATTACATGATTTAGGTTTAGGCTTACGTAAAGACGATTAATACTTTTTACGAAGGATGCTAGTCCGTCTTTCCTTTAGTTTTTAGTCGGACTGTATACGAAACTTAGTGAAGGAGGAAAACCAACGTGGGTTATCGTAAATTAGGACGCACATCAAGCCAACGTAAGGCAATGTTGCGTGACTTAACTACTGATTTAATTATCAATGAACGTATTGTTACGACTGAAGCTCGTGCGAAAGAAATCCGTTCAACTACAGAAAAAATGATTACTTTAGGCAAACGTGGAGATCTTCATGCCCGTCGTCAAGCAGCTACTTTTGTACGTAACGAAGTTGCTAGCGTACGTGAAGAAGACGAAAAAATCGTTGTTGAATCAGCTTTACAAAAATTATTCAACGATCTTGCACCTCGTTACGCAGAACGCCAAGGTGGTTACACTCGTATCTTGAAGACAGAACCAAGACGCGGAGATGCAGCACCAATGGTAATTATTGAATTTGTTAAATAATCAAACTATACCGTCACTTTATAGATGATTCTTTTAGAGTGTTATGATGTTGGAGGCGACTCCTAGTCTAGCTCAACGCTTTCCCTGCTGAACTCGTTTAGCAGGGAAGCACTCATCATAGATAAGGTGTATTTTTTTGTCCTAAGAATTTATTCTTAGGGCATTTTTTTATGGATAGATAGTAATTATTTTTTGTTACGTTATTGCATACTCATGTAATCTTTAGTATACTTTTATTAGTCGGAATTTTCAGACAAATAAAGGAGTTTTAGGGGGAGTAACATGGCACAAATGACCGCTTTTACGTTGCTGATGGGAATTTTATACATTGGAGACGTTGTATCAAATAGAACAAAAGCATGGATCTCATCTGTTTTTGTTTGTGCAGTATTATTTGTGATTGGCTATTGGACTTTTTTTCCAGAAAATATTGTAGAGATTGCTGGCATTCCACCGGTAGTTGCAACATTATTGATGTATTTATTAATTACTAATATGGGAACATTGTTGTCAATTAAAGAATTAGCCAATCAATGGAAGACAATCGTGATCACACTTTCAGGAATTTTAGGTATTGTTGTTTTATTATTAACGGTGGGATCAATGGTTTTTGACTATGAGACAGTCTTAGTAGCAGTACCGCCATTAGTTGGAGGTGTTGTCTCGTCGCTGATTATGTCAGAAGCTGCGCAGACAGCAGGATTAACTTCTCTATCCGTGCTGGCAATTTTGATTTATGTTATGCAAGGTTTCGCTGGATATCCATTGACTTCTATTATGTTGAAAAAAGAAGGACAGCGAATGTTAAAAAAATATCGCGATGGTGAGTGGAAGCCAGATCATGAACAAGACGATTCTCACAAAACTTCTCATGATTCGGAAGAAGAACTTCCTAGACTGTTTAAGAACATTCCTCAAAAGTACCACACTGATTTTTCACGTATCTTTCGTTTAGCGATTGTTGCCCTAGTAGCCTATTATGTATCTGTTTGGTGTGCGCCTATTGTATCAATTAGTCCGTTCGTCTTATGTTTATTTTTTGGTGTTGTAGCATCGAGTATCGGCTTTTTAGAAAAACAGCCATTAAAAAAAGCGAATAGTTTTGGTTTTGCAATTCTAGGGTTAATGCTATTTATCTTTGATGGATTAAAAAAAGCAACGCCTGAAATGCTGGAAGAATTACTTTTACCGATGCTTGGAATCATTGGTATCGGCGTAATTGGTATGTATATTTTTTCAGCAATCGTTGGCCGATTATTGGGTGTTAGTAAAGAAATGGCTTTTGCAGTATCTTTAACCGCATTGTATGGATTTCCAGCAGATTACATTATTACCAATGAAGTAATTCAATCATTGACGGAAGATGAGAAAGAAAAAGAAGCGTTGACCAGTCATATGATGCCACCAATGTTAGTTGCAGGATTTATTACAGTTACAATCGTTTCAGTTGTGTTGGCAGGTATTTTTTCAAGTATTTTATTGAATTTAGTGAAATGAGGGAGTAAAATGAAACAATTAAAGAAACTAATCCAAACGTATAAACAAGAAATGATCGACTTTAGAAGAGATTTGCATCAGCATCCAGAATTGCAATTTGAAGAGTTTAGAACGACAGAAAAAGTTGCAGAGGCACTCGATCAGATGGGGATTTCCTATCACAAAACAGATCCGACAGGAATTATAGCTGAATTAGTTGGTGGAAAGCCTGGAAAAACCGTTGCTTTGAGAGCAGATATGGATGCTTTGCCTGTTCAAGAGCTGAATGATGAATTATCTTATAAGTCATTAGAAGATGGCAAAATGCACGCATGTGGACATGACGCACATACAGCAATGCTTTTAACTGCAGCAAGAGCGCTAAAAGATGTTCAATCTGAAATTAAAGGAACAGTGCGTTTTATTTTCCAGCCATCAGAGGAAAATGCACAAGGTGCGAAAGCAATGGTGGCACAAGGAGCTGTGGAAGGCGTTGATGATGTTTTTGGTATTCACATTTGGTCACAAATGCCTTCTGGTACTGCCTCTTGTGTGGTTGGTTCATCCTTTGCATCGGCAGATATTTTTTCAATTGATTTTAAAGGTCGTGGCGGTCATGGTGCAATGCCAGATGCTTGTGTGGATGCTGCAGTCATTGCTTCGTCATTTGTGATGAATGTCCAAACCGTTGTTTCTAGAGAAACAAACCCGCTTGATCCAGTTGTGGTGACAGTTGGGAAAATGGATGTTGGTACGCGTTTTAATGTTATTGCTGAAAATGCTCGTTTGGAAGGAACTGTTCGTTGTTTTAGTATAGAAACTCGTGATCGTGTTCAAAAGGCGTTACAGCGTTATGCTGATCAAACAGCAGCAATGTATGGTGGAACAGCTAAGGTTGAGTACAATTATGGCACTGTACCAGTGATCAACGATGAAGTAGATGCGCTATTTGCCCAAGAAATTATCAAAGAAAATTTTGGCGAAGTAGCATTGATTCAAGAACCACCAACAACAGGTGGAGAAGACTTTAGCTATTTTACAGAAAATACACCTGGATGTTTCGCATTAGTCGGCTGTGGAAATCCAGATAAAGACACACAATGGGCACATCACCATGGACGCTTCAATGTGGATGAAGATGCAATGGAGGTTGGGGCAGAATTATATGCTCAATATGCTTTTGAGTATTTAAATCAATAGTTAATTAAAAAGGTTGGAATAAAACTATATTTTAGTTTTTGTTCTTGCCTTTTTTGCCTATTAAAAAGAGTTCGGGCATTTATCACCAAAAACTTATCTGTCATGACAGATAAGAATGCACACAAAGGAACTAATTTTGTTATAATAGAGGTTAGTGTAAAGATAGGGATATATAATTGAAAAAACACTGATTTTTTGTTAGTGTTAGTAAGACTAAATAATTGAGGGAGTAAATAATGCAACCGATAATTGAATTAAAAAATATCAATTTTAACTACCAAGCTGAAGATGCTTCTCCCGCTTTGAAAGATGTCTCTTTTTCCATCCAACAAGGTGAGTGGATTGCCATTATTGGACATAACGGATCAGGGAAATCAACATTAGCCAAAACGATTAATGGTCTGTTATTACCGGCTAATGGCAGTATTTTTGTTGGTGGCAAAGAGCTGAATGAAGCAAATGTTTGGGATATTCGTAAGATGGTAGGCATGGTTTTTCAAAATCCCGATAACCAATTCGTAGGATCCACAGTAGAAGATGATGTAGCTTTTGGGTTGGAAAATCAAGGAATTCCGCGAGAAGAAATGGTTTTAAGAGTAAAAGATGCATTAGAAAAAGTGAGAATGGATTCTTTTGCTACTCGTGAACCCGCTCGTCTATCAGGCGGACAAAAACAACGTGTAGCAATCGCAGGTGTTGTGGCATTGCGCCCAGATATTATTATTTTAGATGAAGCAACGAGTATGCTGGATCCAGAAGGACGGGAAGAGGTCATTGCTACGATTCAAAAAATCAAAGAAGAGAGTAATTTGACTGTGATCTCGATTACTCATGATATTGATGAAGCAGCCAATGCAAATCGAATTTTAGTGATGAAACAAGGCGAATTAGTTGGCGAAGGAACACCAGAAGAGATTTTTTCAGCTGGAACAGATCTAATTCAAATGGGGTTAGATTTACCTTTCCCAGAAAAATTAAAAATCGCATTAAAGGAACGAGGACTCGACATACCGAGGGACTATTTGACTGAAGAAAGGATGGTAGAGTGGTTATGGACATCCGTTTTGAACAAGTAGATTTCACTTATCAGCCAAACACTCCATTTGAGCAGAGAGCTTTATTTGATTTGAATTTGACGATAGAAGATGGCTCTTATACCGCCATTGTCGGTCATACAGGAAGTGGAAAGTCGACGTTACTGCAGCATTTAAATGCATTGGTGAAACCGACAAAAGGAACCGTAACAATTGGGGATCGAGTCATTGTTCCAGAAACCAATAATAAAAATCTCAAACCGATTCGTAAAAAAGTAGGCATCGTCTTTCAATTTCCAGAAGCACAGTTATTTGAAGAGACTGTAGCCAAAGATATCGCTTTTGGTCCAAAGAATTTTGGGGTATCAGAAACGGAAGCGCAAAATTTAGCAGCAGAAATGCTTGCTTTAGTAGGGTTAGATGCAAGCTATTTAGAACGTTCTCCGTTTGAATTGTCTGGGGGACAGATGCGTCGTG
This sequence comes from Enterococcus sp. 4G2_DIV0659, assembly GCF_002140715.2. Taxonomy (NCBI): domain Bacteria; kingdom Bacillati; phylum Bacillota; class Bacilli; order Lactobacillales; family Enterococcaceae; genus Enterococcus; species Candidatus Enterococcus mansonii. The sequence goes on from NZ_NGLE02000001.1 coordinate 2,196,328, forward strand.
TGGCCATCGCAGGTGTTTTAGCAATGAAACCAGAAGTATTAGTATTGGATGAACCCACAGCAGGCTTAGATCCGCAGGGACGTAAAGAAATGATGGACATGTTTCAACGACTACACGAAGAACACGGATTGACGATTGTTCTTGTGACTCATTTAATGGATGATGTGGCGAACTATGCAAACCATGTCATTGTATTAGAAAAAGGAGCAATTGTAAAATCGGGCACACCTCAAGAAGTGTTTCAGGATATCCAATGGCTAAAAGAAAAGCAATTAGGTGTTCCGACCGCTGCATCTTTTGCAGAAAAATTAGTGAGTAAAGGACTTACCTTTGAACAGTTACCACTCACTGCAGATGCATTAGCAGATGAATTGTTAAAAGAATTCAGGAAAGTTGGTGAAGACCAATGATGAATAAATTGATTTTTGGTCGTTATATTCCTGGTACTTCTTTTATCCATACAATGGATCCTAGAGCTAAATTAGTGGCTAGTTTTTATTTTATCGGAATTATTTTTTTAGCGAATAATTGGCAAAGTTATGCTGTATTAAGCGTGTTTACGTTAGGTGCCATTTTCTTATCAAAAGTCAATATTCGTTTCTTTATTCGAGGAATTAAACCGCTGATTTGGTTGATTTTATTTACTGTTGCTTTGCAGATGCTATTTACCCAAGGTGGCGAAGTTTACTTTAAATGGGGGATTTTCACACTTACAGAATTTGGTGTGATGAATGGTGTGATGATTTTTTGCCGCTTTGTGTTGATTATTTTTATGTCTACATTGCTAACGCTAACCACACCCCCGCTTGATCTCTCTGATGCAATCGAATACTTATTACGTCCATTGAAAGTACTCCGCTTTCCAGTGCATGAAGTATCATTAATGTTATCTATTGCCTTGCGTTTTGTTCCAACATTGATGGATGAAACAGAAAAAATTATGAATGCTCAACGTGCTAGAGGAGTAGATTTTGGTGAGGGAAACTTAGTTCAGAAGATGAAAGCCGTGGTGCCGTTGTTGATACCATTATTTGTCAGTAGTTTTAATCGAGCAGAAGATTTGGCGATTGCAATGGAGGCTCGCGGATATCAGGGCGGGGATGGACGGACAAAGTACCGAATTCTTCATTGGCATCTTAAAGATACAGTAGCAATATTGGTGTTTGCCGTTTTGACAGCACTATTGATTTTTATGAGAAGTTAGAAGTAAAGGTGGAAAAAAGAAATGCCGCGTTATAAAGCGATAATTGCTTATGATGGAACAAACTTTAATGGTTTTCAAACACAACCAGATGCTAGAACCGTTCAAGGAGAGTTTGAAAAGACTTTAAGAAAAATGAACAATGGGAAAACGATCACGATTTTTGGGTCTGGACGTACAGATGCAGGTGTTCATGCTGAGGGGCAAGTCATTCATTTTGATTATCCTCAGACAAGAGAGTTAGAAAGAATGCGTTATGCACTAGACACACAAACCCCAAAAGATATTGCTGTAAAAAAGGTAGAAATAGTATCAGATGAGTTTCATGCACGGTATCATGTGATTGAAAAAACGTATCAATTTCGTGTAGATATTGGGAAGCCGAGAAGTCCATTTAAACGTTTTTATGCCAGTTATTTTCCTTATCCAGTTGATATCGAAAAAGTGAGACGTGCCATGATCGACTTGCTTGGGACGCATGATTTCACATCATTTTGCGCATCTGGTACTGAGGTAGAAGATAAAGTACGTACGATTTATGAAGCGAATGTTGAAACAAACGAAGCAGAAGACGAGTTACTTTTTACATTTCGTGGAGATGGTTTTTTATATAAAATGATTCGCATTCTAGTAGGCACATTGCTTAAGATGGGAAATGGGCGGATGGATGAAACATCAATTCCTGAAATTATTGCAGCGAAAGATCGAAACTTAGCTGGGCCTACTGCACATCCAGAAGGATTATACTTGGTTGAAGTTAAGTATGAATAATGAAGTCTAAAAATGAGGTTGGCACAGAAGCGCTATTTCCGAGGAGATTGCGTCTGTTTCCTCTGTTTATTCGCAGTTAAGGTATGAGAGAAAAGTGATTGTTGCTTTTCTCTCATACCTTATTTTTTATTATAATGTAATTTATTGATATAAAAAATAAAAATAATTTGAAAATGGTTTTAATATGTAGTATTATTTCTTGTATTGTTGAATTTAGGGTTGAAACATATTTATTTTTGCTATAAATAAGGAGATTTGTAATAATAAACAAATAGTAATCATTCATTTACCAAAGTTTGGATATTCAGAAATCTAAGCAAATACAGAAAGATATTTAGACATATTTCAGAAAAAAGTATATGTATAGATTAATTAATAAGGAAGTTTTTTATAATAATGTCATTTTATTATAAGGGGGAATAAATCATGAAAGAATTTTTGAATAAATCTGATAACAATAAAGTAATGGTACTTGATTACTTAATTCGTGACTCTAAAGAAGTGTTAGTAACGGACATTATTTCTAAAACTAAGCTGTCAACTAGCACAATTCATCATATTATACACTCGTTTAAAGAAAATACATATATAACAAAAGAAAATATACAGTTAAATTATAATGAAACAGGGAAATTGCATTCTGTAAAAATTGAAGGGGTCTCTATGATAGATGCTTCTTTCTTTTATTTAGAAAAATCGCTATTGTTTATTACGATAAAAGAGCTTTTTCAAACAGGTCAAATGAATAGGGTAAAGATATGTGAAAAGTATTTTATAAGTTCTTCTACATTTTCAAGAGTAAGAAAGCGCCTGGCAAAAATTCTAGAATCCTTTGATCTTAGTTTAACTAGAGAAAATATTTTAGAAGGAGAAGAGTACAAAATTAGGAATTTCTATTTTTTGTTTTTTTCCAACGCTTGTTCTAAATGGCTCTTTTCTAAAGAAGCGTACAGTACGCTAGAGGCAGCGTTAAAGTCTGATTTTTAAATTCGTTAAATTTTGACCCATCTCAAAAAGGGTTGGTACGTTTATTCATGCATATTTGTAGTACGAGAAATGCGCAAAAAAAATATATATCCGATGTTGCATCTTTCGAACTCAAAGAAAAGGGGAGCTTAAAAAAAATTTTTTTAGATATTTACCAATATTTAAATATGTACTTTCCGTATATTGAAAACAAATTAGAGGAAGCAAAGTTCATTTTTCTATTTTGCACACGTCATCAAATCATCAAAATAGATTTATTGATGGAAGATGAAATTACCTTTGACACAAGAAATATTGAGTATTTTGATTACATAAAAAATTATTTGGTTGATGCTGTACTTGTTCAGTTTTTTGAGGACGATGAGCAATATTATGGGATGATCAATTTTGAAATCACAACATATCTACTGTTTGCCTACACTAGTTTTTCTGACGGAAGAAGATTTCTATATAATTATGATGAAGATAACTATGATAGAAAAACAAAGTATGAGAAGCAGATATATAATAAAGTTGGTAATATATTAGATAGTATGGAACAAAATTTATTGTGGAGCTTTTTTAATATTGAGTTAGATGATGATGGGAATAAAGATGCTATGAACAATAAATTATTCATTCTAATATACAGTTTACTATCAAAGAAAGAAATGAATAAAACAAGAATGGAAAAAGTAACGATCTATGTTCAGAACTCCAAAGTATATATTGGTGATATCATAAAGGCCAAAATAAAGAAAATGTTCTCAGATAAAGTCGAGCTAACGGAAGTCTATACATCGAAAGTTGATTTGTTTGTTACCGATAAACAATACGATGGCGAGAGAATTTTTCCTCGAACAGTTTATGTTACTACATTTTCTGATGCTCAGGCAATGAATGCATTATTTAATGAAATTTTTCTGGAAATTATCAAGCAAGTGAATAATGAACGGTTATAATTCAAATAAAAAAGAACGATTTCAAGAAGAAATCGTTCTTTTTTTATTGTTTTTTTACAAGAAAAGGTAGGGAATGCAAAAATGTTCAGTTTATTTGAACTTATTTTCATTTTTAGTGTAAATTTACAAACATTATCAAATCAACGTTTATTTATGTATTTTTTGATAATTATTTTTATATTTCACTAAAAATCGTTTTTTATAAAAAAGATGAAATCAAAACCATGGTTACGAATGATATAAATATTACATGACACATATTAATTTTATATAAAAAATAAAATATAAAAAATATAGAAAGAACATATTTAGGAGGAAGAGAATGATAAAGATAGGAGTAGTTATTCTATCTGGTGAGATGGATTTGAAAAATTTGGAGCTGTCTAGTATAGATGAGATGGAGTTTATAGAAATGGATAGCAATGAACTCCAAATGTTTCATGCTCTGGATGGAGTAATCATCATAGATGAATACCAAAAGAGCATTAGTAAAAGTTGTGGATTGATTACACAGTTAAGAAATGATCCGAAACTTTTAATATGGATGTATGGAAAAGAAATTTCTGAAGTGAACCGTCTTATTTATTTACAATTAGGTGTAGATGGCAATATTACAGGGACAGAAAAACAAGAGCTATTTTTAATCGTTCGTAACACAGTTAATCGAATGAAACAGAGTAAAAAAGAAAAGAAAGAATTGCCTTTGTTTAAATTACATCCTCAAAACCAGAGTGTATTCACAGCAGAAGGAAAAGAAATAAGTTTAACCAATCTGGAATTTAAAGCATTAGCTCATCTTTGTCAGCAACCTGGACAAGCATTAAGCTACAGTGAATTATCCCAAGGAATTTGGGGTGAACACGTTGAGCAATATCGACCACGACTTGCTAATGTTATTTTCCATATACGAGAAAAATTAGAACAAGAACCAAATAATTTTCACGTGATAAAAACAGTCAGAAGTATAGGCTATATGTTTGTTCCTCCTGTATAAGGCAATCATTCATTTGTTTTCTCATCTCTTTTACTTAAGTTAAATAAGAAAAGAGATTTGAAATAGATTATGTATATCTACATGTTGGTATACATCAACAATTGAGAGAGGAGGAAAAAAATGAAGAAAATCAAAATAAGCATACTACTTTTAATCGGGTTAGCATCAGGTACTTATTTGTACCATGCAAATGAGATTAAAGCACATGATGAATCCAGTAAAGCAGTAGAAGAAATGACTGTTAGTAATGAAAAAAAATCTGCTAAAAAATCTGCTTCGCTACTAACAGATGAGTATCCGAGAGATGAGAATGGCGATATTCCACTAGATTATAAAGAATCTGGGGAAGTTGATACGACAAACATCCCAGCTTCTCAAATAAAAGATATTCGGAATGATGCAGATCTACAAGCTGCGTTTAAAGATCCTCAAATCATGGTATTCAACATTGTTGAAGATTTTGCTATTACCGAATCTACTGGTGAGGGAAACTATGTTTCAAGTTCTGCGTCTTGGAACCCCACAGGAAATCGAACCATTATTATAGAAGGAAATAATCATGAGGTTGATTTTCGTGGAAGAGCATTTAGGACAAGTAATGGTGCATGGAATATCACCTTGCAAAACTTAAAAATGTACTCACGTCATTATTATGGTGTAGTAACTACAAGATTTGCAACGGCTGCGAATCAAAGACTTTCGACTATTACTTATCATAATATTGATCATATCGGTTCGCAGTTACTAAGAGCAGATGATACACCCGTTAAGTTTTCGGGAAATGTATCAACTAATTTAGTAGAATCATACGTTTCGCCATTTGGGGGAGCATCATTTTCAACGCAAACTTTTGGCACACAGCAAAATTTAGAAATCGGAAATGCCGTTGTTCTAGCTGGAACAACACTTAACTTAATAGCTGGTAATGTCGGTAGTACAGATATTAAAGCAGGAGGAACTCTTGAAATAAGCCCCAATGCGAACGTAACGATTGATAATACTGATTCAACGGGGACTACTGCTGGAGAGTTAGCAGAAGCGTTGTTGATTTCTGGAAACTTGGATATGAAAGAACAATCTAAGTTATTAGTCAAAACAGTCAGACCTTATTCGGCTATTCATTTGGCATCAGCGGGAAGCTTTTTAAAGATTGCACGAAAAGCCAAATTGGATATACAAGCGTTATCGAATGCACAAAATGATGGTGCAACAAGAAATGTTATTCGTTTAGGAACAAGTGCTATCTTATCTGTAGATGAAGAAGGAATGTTATCCGTTTCTTCTACAGGAACAGGAGCAGGAGCAGGCTCTATTATTTATGCAGATAACTCCGCAACATTTACAGTAGCGAAAAAGGGAATTTTTTCTGTTGAAAGTGATGGAACAGGATCTAAATCTTTGGTTCGTATGGGAACAAACGCGAAATTTCAATTTAGCGACGCTGAGCAAGTAGACATGAAATTTATTGGTACGCCAAATGCTGCATCATCCCTCATTGAAATGAGTGGAAGTGCAGGATATTTTGATGTCGATGTCCAGCGAGTGAAACAATGGGATCGAGGGAATATAGGAGTAGATCCAGATAGAGACTGGACACCAATGTTTGGTATGCGTTTGCCGTATAACAATCGCGTAGTTACAAATGCCAATATTCAAGCGAGATCCACAGCGGCCACTATTAGAACTGATTTTATCAATTACTTTAATACAGGCGCAAGCAAAGGCGCTATACCGGGTGCACAACGTATATTATTTGAATATATTCCAGATGTAAATGTGTCAATAGATAGTACATCGAATGATTTAATCACCGATGTTAACTCGACAACGGTTAAAGGAGTAACGAATCCAGATGCCTATGTTCGTATTACCTATACCCCGCCTGCAAATGGAAAAGAAGTAACCATTGAGCAGAATGTACCGAGTCCTGTTGAAACAACTCCGGGAGAACCTTTGGATGATCAGACTTCACCTTTTACTGTAAAAGCAGTTGGTGGTGTTGGTGGCGTTGCGGCGACCTATACTTATACACTGCCGAATGATCAGCATTTTGAAGCTGGTGGAGAAATTAAGGTTTATTCTTTTAAAGAAGGAAAAGACGATACAGCGACACAAATCGTTTTGGATAAAACACCTCCAGCAGGTGATCCAACAGAATATCATGTTGGTTTAGGTGACACAGTCCCTACGCCAGATAAATTTGTTGGCAATCCTTCAGATACGAATCCAGCTAAGCCAATATTTGGCTATGAATTTGCAGAAGAAAATTCAGAAGCAGATATTGCTGAGATGATGAATAAACAAGGAGAGTATGACGTTTACGTTTATCTTTTGGATGAAGCAGTTGATGCATTAGGAAATAAAACACCGAACAAAACCAAAATTAAAGGTAAACTAATCGTCCATGATGCAGCAAATAGCGTTAATGGTCATGATATTGAGATTGGTACAGACACATTACCTACGATGACTGAAGCTGAATTAAAGGACTACATTCTCAAGAATAGTGAGGCTTCATCACAGAAAATAGTTGATGGTATCTTTACAGATTTAACGGATAAAATCCAGATAAGTAATCTAGGTGGATTAACACCAAACTCAACTGCTGGACCGTATCAAGTAACATTAACTGTTTCAAAAGCAGATTCTGGTTTAACAGAAGATATTCAGAAGGTGATTACGGTTAATGTAGTTAATCGTTTTGCTGATATCACAGTTGAATTCGTTGATGAAACAGGTAAAGCTTTGCACACACCAATTCCCGTTCAAGGAACCATTGGTACAACGATTGATTTGACGAAAGAGCAAGTAATCATTGGGGCGATTGATAATGTGTTAGCACAACACTATTTATTAGACAAGCGACCAGAAAATGAAACACAACTACTGATTCCTGTGAATGGAACAACTGTTCAATATACATTTAAAGGAATGCTCTTTATTGAGTCGTCACCTGAAACACTAGATTTTGGGGTTAAAAATGTAGGGATATTCGCTACGAAAGTAGAAAAAGCCACATTTGATGCGCCATTAATTATTTGGGACAACCGTGCCATATTGGATCAATGGACACTAACAGCAAAATTAGAAAGTCCATTAACTAGCCAAGTAGATGCGAATAAAATTTTACCTGATGCCATTCGTTATAAAGTATCAGAAAAAGATACTGTAACGCTTTCTAAGGATACGGCTCAACCTGTAACAGTTCATCAACATAAGAGTGCTGGTCAGTACAATATTAGTGATGAATGGGAACGAGGAGATTCAGGCTTCCAATTGGATATTCCAGCAGGAGGCATTCGTCGCCTTGGAGAATACCAAGCGACAATCCTTTGGCAATTACAAAGAACACCTTAAGAAGATGGAGTGAAAAGTATGAAAGTGTATAAAAAATATCTATCATTCGTTATTCTTCTAACTCTGGTAGGTGTGAGTGCGTTTGGTTTTTCTTATTCTACTTTAGCTGAGGAAAATGGCGGTGCGGTTCAAACAAATGGGAATATTCAGTTTTATGAAGAAAGTAGCAGTTCAAGTTCAACAACTACGAGCACTACAGAAACTCCAATTAAAAAACCAAAACCTGTTGGCCGATTCCCTTCTACAGGAGAATTAGTTCAAAAGAGCATGGTATTTACTGGCGGGTTGTTATTACTGATTCTGCTGTATATTCTCATTAGGCATAAGAGAAAAAGCAACGGGAAGGAGTCTGACTAAGGTGAAAAAAATAAATTATCAGATTCTGCTCAGTTTAGCTATCTTCTCAATAAGTGCATTTGCTTTTGCGCCAACTGCTATTGGAGAGTCCAATGTTTCAGGAAATGGAACGATTAACTTTGAAGGAGAATACGCTCAAGAAGTTAGAGATCCAGAACATCCTGAGACAATACTAAATCCAGGGGATAGTCCGAAGACATCGGGAGATTTACGAATCGATTTTGTTCCGCAGTTTAATTTTGGTTCAAACAAAATTTCGGACAAAGATGAAAAATATTATGGAAATGCCCAACTTTTCCACGACAAAACTGGCGCTCGCGGGAATTTTATTCAAATTTCTGATTATAGAGGAACAGGCTCTGGGTGGATACTACAAGTAAGGCAAGAAACACAATTCCGTAATGATACAACAACAAATAAAGAATTAAACGGGGCAGTCATTTCTTTAGATCAATCTTGGGCAAATTCCACTCGTTCTGAAATGGAAGCACCAATTGTATCGAAAGATGTCATCCGTATTAATAATATTGGTGAAACTTATAATCTGGCTGAAGCTAGTCAGGGGAAAGGTCAAGGAACATGGTCAATTAACTTTGGTGCTTCTATTGAAAATGACAAAGGACGTAAAGATACTTTGTCACCTAAAATGGACACACACGGCAAACCAATGTTAGACCCTGCCTTTGAAAATAAACCAATCTATCAAAATGAAGCACTAACGTTGTCAATACCTGGAGCAACGAAAAAAGATCCGGTCAACTATCAAACGGTGATAACTTGGATTTTATCCGAGCTACCATAAATGAAAACACACATATTAGGAGGAAACACAAATGAAAAATTCTTACAAATTAGCTGGAGCAGCTTTAATGGCTGCCATGGGCGTAGGATTGGCATTACCATCAGCAACAAAAGCAGCACCTGGAGACGTTATTGGAAAAGGAAAAATCACATTCACACAAGATGATACAACTAACCCAACAAACTTACCACCAGGCGAATCTACTGGTCCTGAATTAACAGAACCAACTCAAAATACAGAAGCAAACCCATTAAAAATCGTTTCTGTTACTGATTTAGATTTTGATTCAAAAGCAATTGTTGCTAATGACTCTGATAAAACTTACGATGCTAAAGCATTTAAAACAACAACAACAGATGGAACTGACGCAGTAATGCCTCACTTTATCCGTTTCCAAGATGTTCGTGCAGATGTTGATACGAACTACCACACTGTATCAGCTGAAATGACAAAACAATTCACTAACGGTACACGTGTATTAGACGGCGCAACAATTGATTATAAAAATGTTTCTTTAATCACTGGAACAAACGCAACAACAAAACCAGATACAACAGTTGAAGGTGCATTAAAACCAACATTTAACTTAGCTCTTAACCAAAAAGAAACAGTTTTATCGAACAAACAAGAAGGAAAAGGTTACGGTGTATTTGAATTAATGTTTGGTGATAAAGATGCAACAGTTGCAAATCCTGATTCATATGATTCTATCACATTAAACATTCCAGGAACAAACGTACTAAAAACAGGTGAATACGAAGCAGAAATCACTTGGTCAATTACAGATGCAAACTAGTTCATTTGCATAATTTAATAGCTGGAAACTGGATCATCCAGTTTCCTGCTATTTATTTAAAGAACGCTACATAAATTAAGTAAAAGTGTACTAATTTATCACTTGAGATAGCAAGAAAGAGGTTTTTTTTAATGAAAAAAAAGATAATAAGTGGCTTTTTCAGCTTTTTATACATAATTTGTTTTATCTTTCCAATGAATAGCTATGCGGATGAAACAAAACCAGATACAGGAGGATTTTCATTTGAAGTAATTCAGCCTGAAAACCAACATAATAAAGAGGTTACATATTTTGATTTGCTTATGAAACCAGGACAAAAGCAAACGGTCCAAATGAAGATGAATAATTCTTCCGATGAAGAAATAAAAATAAGTGTGAAATTAAATAGCGCAAAAACAAATAGTAATGGTGTCATCGAATATGGACCAAGTCAAATCAAAAAGGATGCGTCTTTAAAATATGAGTTTACCGATATTGTAAAAGCACCCGAAGAAGTAAAAATACCAGCAAAAGGCCATATCTTAGTTGATTTCAACATCACTATGCCGGAATCTACGTTTGAAGGATATATCTCAGGCGGGATTCAATTGCAGCAAATCGACGGTGAGGTCAAAAAACAAACAGACACTGGAATGGTTGTTAATAAATTTGCCTATTTAGTAGGTATGCTACTAAGCGAATCTGACACAAAAGAAATTCAACCAGACTTGAAATTAAACAAGGTATATCCAGAACTGCAAAATTTCCGAAATGCTATTTTCGTTAATTTCTCTAACGTTCAACCTGTTTATACAGAGAAGATGACTGTAGATGCTCAAATCACAAAAAAAGGTTCATCAGAAGTCTTATATGAAACCAAAAAGTCGAATATGCGCATGGCACCTAATTCAATGATTGAATTTCCAATTTCTATGAATGGCGAAAAAATGACTCCTGGAGACTATCAAGCGAAAGTCCTTGTAACAACAGTAGCTGGTGGGAAATGGGCTTGGGATCAATCATTCAAAATAACCAACGAAGAAGCAGATAAATTTAACGATCAAGATTTAAGCTTGGTGCAAGATCGAGGAATAAATTGGGTATTGATTCTTCTGATTGTCGGAGGGATTTTACTTGTTATTATTGTTGTCTTTGTCATTATTCGACTAGTGAGCAAAAAGAAACAGAAGAAAAAACAATTAAAACGAAAAGCAACTAAGAAAAAGAAAACAAAGAAATAAACGATTCCTAGGGGGTAGGCAATATGGAAATACTGGATTGGTTTTTTATCGTTTTATTCTCTTTGGCTATCTTAAGCCTTATTTTCTCAATTGCCTATCTTATATTTTCACTAGTAACAAAGAAAAATATAAACACAATTAAAAGCAAACGAGTAAAGAATAAGCGGAAAAGAAAAAAGCTTATCAGAAAAAGAAAGAAATTAGAAGCTCAGAAAAAGAAACAAATAAAATTAGGGGTTATTTTTCTACTCAGTGGTGTTCTTTTTATAAGCGGTGCGTTTTATAGTCGTTATTACCAAGCAACCAATTTAGGTAAGAAAGATTCAGATGCTATTGTTCAAGGGTATTACTTGATTCATACGATTGAACAACAACTTGGTAAAGTGGATGATGAAGAAAATGCAGTGCGAACCCAAAAAAATCTCTATGATTTATCAGCGCGTTTATCAAGCTATGGTGCTAGAAGTGCGGATGGTCGCCTCTCACAACAAGGGCAGATGCTGTTGAATCGCTTATATTCAGCGATGAAAGAGCTTGGGTTAAACTTGAGTAATCAATCTGTAGATACGCTTAGACGTCAAGAAATTATGGAGAGTTATAAAAAGGATATCCAAAAAACAAAAACAAATCAGAAAAAAGTATTTGATTATTTTGATGTAGATGAAAAAGCACTTAATCAGAAAAAATAACCAGGCTTAAAGCGGGAGCAGATGGTCAATGGAAAAGAAAAAAGCAAGAAAACGTCGAAAACGAAAAGTACGCTCATTTCGTCAAAAGAAATGGAGACAGTTACGGCTCGAACTTTTACTCAGCATGTTTATTTCAAGTCTATTTTTTACGTTGGGTGCTTTTTTCTTGTTTGCTTTCCCGATCGTTCAAGGTTACGGCATGAGCGGCATATTAGAAAATAAAGATCGCTTAGTCGTTTATAAATTTGGCGATATTGAGCGATTTTCGCTTGTTTATTTGAACGTGCCTAACAAACCGAAAGAAAAAAGTATCCGTCGTGTAATTGGATTGCCTGGGGAAGAAATTACCTATAAAAATGATCAATTATTCGTAAATGGACAAGAAAAAGTTGAACGATACTTGACTGAAAAAGTGTACCGAGCAAAACAAGAAGAATATCTATTTACGGAAGATTTTACAATGAGGAAATTAGCTAAAACAAATGTGTCACGTATTCCACAAGGGAAATATTTTGTTTTAGGAGATAATCGTCCTTATGTATCAGATAGTCGTTATTACGGTTTTATTGATCAAGAAGATATTATAGGCGTTGTAAAGATGCGGTTATTTCCATTACATGAGATGACTAACTTTTAATCGTAGAAAAGTAGTAAAGAGGTGAGACTATTTAGAACAGAAAAACATAAATCATTATCCGTTCAGTCTACAAAAAGAAAGCGGCCGAAGAAGAAGCTAACGCCTAAACAACGAAAACAGTTAGCAAGGAAAAAAAGGATGAAGCAATGGACAATTATTTTTGAACATTGCTTGTTCAGTTTATTTTTCATGGTCGCTCTTTTTTTTCTATTTTTTACGAAGACCCATATCATAGATGGACATTCCATGCAGCCCACATTTTCTGATCGGGATAGAGTATTGGTGCGTAAAACAAAAACGATTCAGCGATTTGATATAGTCACTTTTTTACCTGAAAATGAGGCGAGTACATTATACGTTAAAAGAGTAATAGGCTTGCCAGGAGATCAATTAAAGGTTAAAGGAGACCAACTGATGATTACTCAACCAAGTTTCGTTGAACGTTCGGATACACTCATAAAAGATAGTACAACTGTTGTACGAGTACTAACTAAAGAGGCGAAAATTAAATTTGAAAAATTGAAAACAATTCCATCAAAAAGTTACTTTGTTCTGGGGGATAATCGTGGGAATTCAAAAGATAGTAGAACGATTGGGCTTGTACAAAGCGATCAGATTGAAGGTGTAGTTGATTTCCGTTACTATCCACTAAATAAAATTGGGTTTGTTCACTAAGAATAAAGAGAGGCTACTATGAAGAACAAAGTATATCATTTTTTTAAAACATATGGATTTTGGGGAATACTTAGTTTTTTCTTACCATTAGGGATTATGGTAGGCGTTTATGCGTATATCGGTATCTATCCTGGCAGTGAAAACCATACAATACTTGCGAGTGATGCATTTTCGCAATATGCTAATTTTCATGCAAGTTTTAACAATTTATTAAAAGGAGAAGGGAATCTCTTTTATACGTGGTTTGGTTCAATGGGGTTAAATTATTGGACGTTTATCTCGTATTATTTAGGGGGACTGTTTACACCCTTGGTTTTCTTTTTTAACAATGTACAAATGCCAGAATATTTGTATTATCTTACATTAATAAAAATCGGTTGTTTAGGACTTTCCTTTTGGGTTCTATCGATTCACACGTTTAAAATTGCTAAATGGCAACAACTTAGCTTAAGCATTTCTTATGCATTGATGTCATTTGTGATTGCTTATTCGGAGATTTTAATGTGGATCGATGCCTTAATCTATTTACCTTTGATTATTTTAGGTATCCATCGATTAATGGATAAACGAAAGCCGATACTATTATTTATAAGTTATTTCTTGTTGTTTATTTCAAATTTTTACATGGGATTTATTGTCGGCTTATTTTCGTTTTTCTATTTTTTTGGAAGAATATGTTTAGATCGAAAACGGTATGTATCCAAAATTCCTATGTATTTGTTTACGTCTTTGTTGGCTGGCGGGTCATCCATGGTGATAATCTTACCTACGATATTCGATTTAAAGAATAACGGAGAAGCGTTATCGCCTATTGCTCGAATAAAAACAGAGGCGACAGGACCACTTGATTTGATTTTAAAAAATATGATTGGTGTCTATGATAGTACAAAATTTGGTTCAACTCCGTATATTTTTGTCGGCTTATTTGCGTTGATTTTTTGTGTATATTATTTTGTAACACCGAAAATTGAACGGAAAGAAAAATGGTTTCATGGTTTCTTGTTTCTTCTCTTAATAGGAAGTTTCTATTTTGAACCGTTAAATTTATTCTGGCAAGGAATGCATGCACCAAATATGTTTTTATTTCGCTACAGTTTTTTGTTTTCTTTTTTAGTGTTGCTGGTTGCCGGATACGGATTGGAAAAATATGAAACAGAGAACTTTGATCAATTAACAACGATTATTTTTGGTTTACTTACGACCTTTGTTGTAGTTAAACTCATTGCAGATAGAGGAGATTATGCTTATTTAAGTAGCTGGTCCTTTATTTTTAGTTTAATTTTTTTGAGTAGCTATCTTGTCTTTTTTTATTTTATTCAAAAAAACAAGAAAATAGTTGTTAGTTTGCTCTTTTTATTTGTTTGCAGTGAATTTGTCATAAACAGTATTGAACTGACTAAGGGAATCGCCAAAGAATGGCATTATCCAGCAAGAAAATACTATGCAGATCCCCATCCAGACATTGAATATTTAGTTGATCAAACGAAGAAAGAAAATACAGGTTTTTATCGTTTAGAAAATTTGGACAGGGTTTCTGCAAATGACAGTTTTAACTATGGGTATAGCGGTATATCAATGTTTTCTTCCATAAGAAATCGTCATTCTTCTTATTATTTAAATGCCTTAGGCTATCGTTCTATAGGAACCAATCTGAATATTCGTTATGATAATAATACATTACTGATGGATTCACTTGTTGGGATGAAATACAATTTATCTAAGCAAAAAGTGAATAAATTTGGATTTCACGAAGTAGAGAAACGTGGTGAATTTACACTATATGAAAATGACTACTCGTTACCTTTAGGCGTTTTGACAACGGATAGCATCTATCAAGAAGGTGTGGCAGAGTCGCAAGCGACATTATTCAATCATCTTGCAAACACGAAAGAAGACTTCTTCTCATTTTCACCGGTGAATAAAATAAAAACAAAAAATGTGCAGGAACATAGCAAAAAAATCAATGCGACCGTGATTGAAAGTTATCAGCCTAAAAAGCAGGGGGAGCCGCTTGAGATTGAATGGGAAGCAGACATTCCAGCGCATACGCAAGCGTATTTTAATCTATATACAACTAATTTTTCCAAGTTCGGAATAGCAAATGTGACTGTTGAAGTAAATGGTGAAAAAAGAAAGAGTAGTGTTCAAGAGACAGGACAATTTTATTCTCTTGGATACTATGATGAAGCAAAAACAGTTCGCTTTAAAACCATATTTTCTGATTTAAAAAAAGAGGGTGCTGTTGAAATTGTGCCGCCTGAATTAGCATTAATGGATATCAATAAATTTAAAACATCTTATCAAGCAGTAAAAGCAAAAGGGATTGATTTAGCTGTTTCTGGTCGCAAAGCTTTTGGTAAAGTACAGCTAAAAGAAGAACAAGTTCTTTTAACAACGATTCCTTACGATCGAGGGTGGAAAGCCTATATTGACGGCAAAGCTGTAGAAATTCCAACATTTAAAGAAGCCTTGTTAACGTTGCCGATCCCAGCTGGGGAGCACACCATAGAATTTGTCTTTTTACCTGAAGGATTTACGTTTGGCTTGATTTTATCTGTGTTATGCTTATTAAGCTTTAGTTTTTTCATTTATTGGCTTACTAAAAAAACACCTGATATAAACCCATAAGAATAAAAAGTGAGACGAACGCAACTTCAATAAAAGCGCTCGTCTCACTTTTTAGTTGTTTGTCATGTGTTAGAACATCGTGACTATTGCTCGTCCTGAACCATATTCTTTTTCTCAAACAACTGTTGCAGTGTTTTGTATAAATCCGCTAAATCTTTACTTCCATAAGATAAATCCCAAAAATACAAGGGTAATTCTGGGTATTTTTTTCTCGGAAGCAAAGAGGAACTGATAACTAAATCGTAGTGATCATTCAAATTTTCTTGATAAGGCGTAGCATCTATAAAACCTAAATCATTTAAAAACTGATAAATCATTCTTACCAATGTAAAATTATGCTCAAAAGCGACACCAACTTTTAAATGCTCAGAATGCTTTGGCTGATCGTAAACAGGCATTAAAACACTTTTAAAGGCACTAATAAAAGGTTTCTTTATTGTGTAAATAAATTTATAGTCTTTTTCAATCGCTTTTTCATCAAAAAAATGTTGCAGTTTTTGTTCAAGAAATTGCTCTGTTTTACTCATTTTTTGAGGTGTTTCAACTAATAATTGTAAATTTGGAAAAGGCTTGCCTAATACATAGAAAGTGAAAGTAATATTAATCAGATTACCGATAATTATCGGTTTGTCTAAAAGTTCAGGTTCTTTATCTAAAATTGTTGATTTCGCATAGTCCAAAAATTCTTGTACGAATGTGTAAACTGGATTAGGACGTGTAGAAAAATCATGCAATGTTTGACGCAATGAAGGATCATCGTCTAGTGTATAAAAAGGCGCATAGTGAGCTAAAAAAAAGATAAAGCTACTTTCTGACTTGCTGTATTTGGCCGGTAATGCCCGAGGACCCAATTCTTTATTTAAACGTTCAAAATCATAATAAGGATTATTGTCCATCAAAAAGTTATAATGATTATCATAGTCAACATACATTTTTTTTCGCGTACGGCAAAGAAAGATTGCTGCAAAATAAGTTAATTCCTTCGTTCCAAGATACGTTCTTGATAAAGGAAAATATTCAGCGAATGCTGCTGTGATTTTTTCGGCTTCCTCTATAGTAACGCTTTTAAAAGGCCAAATAGTCCCACGTGTACCTAGCCAAAGTGCATCGAAAAGAGCCACTCGAACAGAACGTTCATCACCAACGAGATTTGCCTCTGTATAGGTAAATCGTAAATCAAAGCGTTTTACGTGCTTTTTTAACGGAAGCATCTTTCTAGAAACGGTCGAACGGCTGACAAAATAACGTTGACAAAAGTCGTCTATGTTTGGTGAATCATGGTTTAAAAAATAAAGAATATACTGGAAGGGAATAGATTTTTGTAATAGAAAGTAACGATATTCATCAATCGTTACAAGTAATTTACTGCTATCAACCTTTCCAGCTTTATGTAAAATCGATGGATGGTTCGATAAAATTTTAGCTAGATCATTATTCAGCTCTGTGCATACAATGGATGTTTGCTGATACGTTAATGATAACTCTTCAGATAATCGATTAATAGATATATTTGATTGATTCACTCGAATAATTCGCTTGAAAATCTTGAATTTAGTCAGCATTCCTGAATCCATCATTAATTCCTCATACAACATACGAATCACTTCCTTACGCTTATTTTACTGTATTTACTAAATACTTGCCAGTTAATGCACTAAACAGCAACAACCAGCAGAAAAATCAATAAAAAAAGGTTGCAAGAGAAAACTAAAAATAGTTTTGCCTTACAAACCTTAGTGTTTAGTAAATCAATTAGTACTAATCAACCATTTTGGACCAAATCAACCCAACGAAAAAACCAACCAAAGCAGGAATAACCCAACCCATTCCAATTGAGAATAAAGGTAAATAATTTTTCGCTAGGTCTAAAATAGTTGCAACAACAAAATTTGATTGAATAAATGCTGGTGCACTATTGAATGCGTCAAGTAGGGCGGCAACTAATGTGACATAAGTAGTCATCTGGTATACTTTTTTTCGATGCTGGAACAAGGGGCTGATAATCACTAAAATCATTAAGGTCATTGCTAAAGGATAAAGAAACATCAATACAGGAATCGAGAATTGAATGATATTTGTTAATCCAACATTTGCAAACAAGCAAGGCAAAATGCTAGCTACTGCGATATAAAAAGGATAAGAACCTTTTGGAAAAAGTTCACTAAAGGTTTCAGAGCAAGCTGTAATCAAGCCGATTGCTGTTTTTAAACAAGCTAGAATAACAATAAAAGCAAGCAAAATACTTCCTAAATTACCTAGATAATGATTAGCGATTTGAGCTAAAGCCACGCCGCCGTTCTCACTTAGTGGAAAGCCACCTAAGCTCATAGTACCCATATAAGACAACAACGTATAAATGATGCCCATCAAGACAATACTTATTGCACCAGATTTTATGGTATCTTTTGCAATATCATTTGGTTTTTCCACGCCCATCCCCTTAATGGTAGAGACGATAATGATACCGAACGCTAATGAAGCTAATGCATCTAACGTGTTATATCCTTCAGTGAACCCTTTAAAGAAAGGATTATCCACGTAATCACTACCAATTGGAGCCGAAGATATGGTTCCTAATGGACGAAAGAATGCAAAGAGAATCAGAATTGCTAATAAGAATAAAAATAATGGATTTAAAAATTTTCCTACATAATCTAGCAACTTGGATGGTTTACGAGAAAACGCCCAAGCGATCAAAAAGAATAATGCTGAAAAAATAGCTAAAAATAACTTATGTTGATCTTCGGGAATAAATGGCACCATTCCAATTTCAAAAGATGTTGTTGCCAAACGAGGCAAGGCAAAGAATGGACCAATCGTTAAATAAAGTAAGACGGTAAAAACAACAGCATAACGGCGATTCACACGCGTCGCTAAATCAAAGACACCGTTGCTTTTAGAAATACCAATGGCAATTACTCCTAAAAAAGGCAGTCCAATTCCAGTAATCAAAAAGCCAAGATTTGCTAAAAAGATATTTGCGCCAGCAACTTGCCCCATATGAACAGGGAAAATCAAATTCCCAGCTCCAAAAAATAAGCCAAATAGCATAGACCCTACATAAAGGTAATCACGCCATGATAATTTTTTTGTCACAATTAAACACTCCTCTAATTTTGTACTTACTAAAAATACCAGAATGAGGCAGTCACAGCAAGCATATTTAGAAAAAGTGTGTGAAGTTATGGTCAAATATTAAAATAGGCTGAGATTAATCAGTAAAATAAGCAAATTGATAGTCATCGTAAAAACGACCATCGATAAAAAATTCATCTTTGAATAGTGCCTCTTGAACAAAATCATTTTTCCGATAAAATCGAATAGCATGAGTATTTGATCCCATAACACGTAGCGAAATTTTATGGATGCCTTCACGAGATGCTGCTTCTTTTAAGTAATCCAATAATTTGTGCCCAATTCCTAAAGATTGGCTATTTGAATGAACACCAATGCCGAACATCCAGTTTTTTTTATGTGAAAGTAAAGGAGTTGGATGATGCACATCAATAAAACCATGTACATTCTCGTCATCAGCAGCTACAAAAATAAGATGTCCAGTCGTTTTTTCTTTGTACTCATCTACAGAGGCATAATAATGAACGACAGGAGAATTCTCATATGTCCAAATGCTATTCTCAATTTCAAGTAACATAGGATAATCTTTTTCTTCAACAAGTCGAATGGTTAGCTTATTTTCCATGGTAAACCTTCTTTCATCGTGATGTATCTTTAAAACGTTCTTCTAATTTTGCTTTATGGGATGTTAAAATATCTTCAAAACGAATATCGTAAGTATCTGCAAGAATAAAAACGTTATCTAAAACATCACCTAATTCTTCTGTTAACTCCTGAATCAATGCTTCTTTTTCTTGAACTTTTTCATCAGGGCGATCCCGCCCAATTTCTAAAGCACGTACGGCTCGAGCGACCTCACCAGTTTCTTCAGCTAAAAAGCCTACACGGATAAATGGGTTAAGTGCATACCAACCTCTTTTTTTATAAAAATCGCTGATCCATTGTTGATAATGTGTAAGTTCCACGCCATCCCTCCTGTCTATCTTACTATGGTAGCATATCAAAGGAAAAAAGGAAAAATAGAGTGAGAGAAAAGTTTCCTTATTTGTAGTATCATAAATAAGTGTAGAGATACTTTGAAAAATGGAGGAATGGACTAGATGACCACATTTTATTTTGTTAGACATGGAAAAACAGAGTTGAATTTAAGTTTACGATTTCAAGGTGGAGAAATTGATTCTCCACTATTGCCTGTAGGGATTGAACAAGCTATTCAAGCTGGACGTTATCTTTCGGATGTTTCGTTTGATACAGTCGCTGTTAGTACCCAAAAACGAGCTATGGATACCGCAAATTATATTCTGAAAGAAAATAACTTTTTAGATGGTTTGACGATTCAGTATTATGATCATTTAAGGGAACTCAGATTTGGTAAAAGAGAAGGTACAGAAATTGATCATACAGATGAGCAAACGGATTATTTACGTCATCGGCCAGATTTATATGACCCTACAGCTTTTGGGGGTGAAACGATTGATTCCTTAGTTACACGCTCCACTGAAACGATCGAAAAACTTAGCCAAGCCTATCCAAAGGGGAAAGTATTGGTTGTAGCGCATGGTGTTTTGCTAATTACGTTGATCAATTCGTTGATTGGAAAAGAAAAGGCCAACTGGCGAGAAGGTGGCCCATTAGCTAATACGAGTATTACGATTGTAGAAAAAACGGCGAATTCTGATAATTATATGTTAAAAACATTTAATGATATTTCTTATCAATCTCAGAATGAAGAAGCATAAAAGAAAAACGAATGTATAGGTGGAGATTTTTTGAAGAAAATGGCAGTTTATTGTGGGGCAAGCGTAGGGAACAAGGCAATTTATCAGGAAAAAACCAAAGAACTAGGACAATGGCTGAGTGCCAATGGCTATGATTTAGTTTATGGTGGTGGCAATGTTGGATTGATGGGTATTCTAGCAGATACGGTTATTGAGAATGGTAGAAAAGTAATTGGTGTGATGCCGAAATTTTTATTGGATCGTGAGCTGGCATATGAAGGCATTAAAATGTATATTGTAAATGATATGCATGAACGGAAACGAAAAATGATTGATTTAGCAGATTGCTATTTGGCGTTACCAGGCGGTCCTGGGACACTGGAAGAAATTTCAGAAGTGGTTTCTTGGGGACGTATAGGAGAGCATCAAAATCCGTGTGTATTTTTCAATGTAGATGGGTATTATAATTTATTAGCCGATTTTTTTGATAAGATGGTTACAGACGGCTTTTTAACAAAAGAAGATCGAGAAAAGATTTTCTTCTCTGATTCGCTAGAGGAGATAAAAGAATTTATAGATACGTTCACACCGCCGACAATCAGACAATATAACTAATCAACAGAAGATATAAAAAAGCCTTTAACTCCGAGAAATAAGGAATTAAAGGCTTTTGCTGTGTAGTCGTGACTAAAAAATGCTGTTTCAAACAGGTTTGATTATGCTTTGGATAAAATACGGTGCAAGAATTCTTTTGTTCGTTCTTCTTTTGGATGAACAAAGATATCATCTGCTGTTCCTTCTTCAGCGATTACGCCTTTATCCATGAAGATTACACGGTCTGAAACTTCTTTGGCAAATTCCATCTCATGTGTCACAATAATCATGGTTAATCCGGTCTGAGCAAGGTCTTTCATTGTTTTTAAAACTTCGCCAACCATTTCAGGATCAAGTGCAGAAGTTGGTTCATCAAAAAGCATCACATCAGGATTCATTGACAATGCGCGAGCAATTGCGACACGTTGTTTCTGTCCACCTGAAAGTTGCGCAGGTTTTGCATCAACAAACCGCTCCATTCCAACTTTTACAAGGTTTTCCAGAGCAATTTTGCTGGCTTCTTCTTTGCCTCGTTTCAAGACAGTGATTTGTCCAGACGTACAATTTTCTAAGACATTCATGTTATTAAATAAATTAAATGATTGGAAAACCATGCCTAAATGTGTACGGTATTTTGGTAAGTTATAGCCACGTTCCAGCACATTCTCACCATTATAAATGATTTTGCCGCCAGTTGGTTTTTCTAGCAAATTGATGCAACGTAAAAAGGTTGATTTACCCGAACCAGAAGAACCGATGATCGTTACAACTTCACCTTTGTTTACCGTCACATTGATATCTTTTAAGACTTCATTTTCACCGAAGCTTTTTCTTAGATGTTCGACTTCAATAATTTGGTTCATTATTATATCCTCCTGTTTTTAAAACTTAGCTTTCTTTTAGATTATCCGTTTCTTCTAGTTTCACATAAGCAGAAGGGCCATCCATTTTTTTCTCTACAACACGTAAAACACGAGTAATTGCATACGTCATAATCAAGTACATGATTCCAACGATTGTAAATGTTTGGAAAAATTGGAAGTTCGCGCCTGATGCGGCATTTCCTTGGAAGAATAAATCAGCTACGCCAATAACACTCAAAACAGCTGTATCTTTGATATTGATGACAAACTCATTTCCTGTAGCAGGTAAAATATTACGCAGTACTTGAGGTACTACAACTTTACGCATCGTTTGCCCATGAGTCATTCCAATTGCTTGGGCTGCTTCAAATTGTCCACGATCAACAGCGAAAATTCCACCACGCACGATTTCAGACATATAAGCACCTGTATTAATAGAAACAATAAACAACGCAGCAACAGTCCGATCTAAAGAGATCCCAAAAGCTAAGGCTAAACCATAAAAGATAACCATTGCTTGTACCATCATTGGTGTACCGCGGAATACTTCAATATAGATTGAAAGTAAACCATTGCCAATTTTTTGGAAAACACGAGTTGCTTTGCTTTCAGATTCAGGAATCGTCCGAACAACGCCAATTAATAAACCTAATGTTGTACCAACTACTGTTCCTATCAGTGCGATAAATAAAGTTAAACCTGCACCACGTAAGAACATGCTGCCGTATTGATCCCAAATATTTTTGAAATCAGCTAGAACACCTGATTTTTCACTGTCACTTGTTTCAGCAGCTGGCTGATCTTTAACCGCCTGATCCATAATTTTTGTTCGTTCGTTTGAAGAAATCTCTGATAAAATTTGATTCACTTTGCTGATTTCAGTATCTCCTTTGCGCATACCGACAGCAATTTGAACATCTTCTGCATTTGTTTGGAAGCCGTCCTCTTTAGAGAATTCTAGCATTTTTAAGTCTTTGTTCACACTTGTCGCAGTTACCCCTTCAGGACGTTCGCTGACATATCCGTCAATCATGCCGGATGCTAAGGCAGTTCTCATAGCAGAAAAATTATCCATTGCTTGCTGCTTATTCACATCTGGAATTTGATCAATCACACTATAATGGAAGGTATTTAGCTGTGCAGTGATTTTTGCGCCAGATAAATCCTTTAAGTTTTTAGCCTCTGCAAATGTCCCCTTTTTTTGAACCACGACGACTAATTGTGATTCATAGTAAGGATTCGTAAAGTCGATTTCTTTACGGCGTTCAGCAGTTGGGCTCATACCAGCAATGATTGCATCGATTTTTCCTGATTGTAACGCAGGAGCTAACCCGTCCCACTTTGTTTGCACAATAACTAATTTTTTATTTAGTCCATCCGCAATTTTTTTAGCGATCTGAACATCATATCCTCCTGCATAAGAAGAATTTCCTTGAATTGGTACAGCACCATTTGCATCTGTTTTTTGCGACCAGTTAAATGGTGCATATCCAGCTTCCATCCCGACACGAAATTCATCATTTGTGCCAGCTCCTTCTGCTTGGCTAAATTGTGGTACGTAAAACATGCTAAGCATGACTGTAAATAATAAACCAAGTGAAAATGTTTTTTTGTTCATGTTTTTCTTCCTTTCTTCTAGAGCACTGAAATAGTTCTACTATAATTTAGTTTAAAGAGTTTTTGAAAAATAATCTTGTTTCACGAACCGAAATGTCCTTTTCTTTACGTAAAAAAGCAACTATGCAAAAATGCATAGTTGCCTATTATCGTCAGGTACTCTCAACAAAAACATAGCGCAACTTAGCATCACTACTAAGACAGTCCGCAAGCTATTCACTTACGTCCCAACACATACCAGGGAGGCTGTTATGTATTTCGGCGATTGTTCCTAGACTTGCTTCAATGTGTCCTCTCACTCCACAAGCGTAATAAAAACCGCAACCTCTACCTCAATTTGAGGTACTTATTTAATTATTAAATTCAAGTGCTAATTTTACGTGATTTGATCAAAAAAGTCAATATTTTGCTTTTTTAAATTTAGCACTTTTTCAAGTCCATTTTCATTTAGTATGTTATTTTTTGGATAATTAACGGTAAAATGAGGGGCCATTTCATTTTTTAAAAATTTATCTAAAGAATATACTTTTTCCATTTATTGTAATTCATTCTAAATTATACTACAATTCAATTTGCTAGTATTTTATGAATAATAGTTAGAAAGCATGAACGGAAGGAATGAATAAGTTTGAAAAAGTTTTATTTAGGTTTAATTGGTATTTTTTTATTAGGAGGTTCCCTTACAATGGTCCCTTCTCAATCGCAACAAGCATGGGGGATTGAAAATCGTTCGATTATTGGTACCGATGATCGTATTCAGGTGACAGATACAACGCTTTCGCCATACCAAAGCACTGTATTTATCGCTGCCAATGGAGGACTTGGCTCAGGCTCAGTAATAGGGAAAGATACTGTTTTAACCGCAGCGCATGTAGTTAATAAAATTAAAGATAATCCAACGGCTGATACAAATTACGTTATTCCTGGAAGAAATGGTGCTACTCTTCCATTTGGAAAGTTTAAAATTAAAGAAATCAATATCCATCAAAAATACCTAAGCCATACGGATTCTAATCATGATATCGCAGTGATTACCCTTGAACAAAGTAATGGCAAGAGTATCGGTGATCTTGTGAAACAGAATCGTCTGAGTTTGACAAATGAAGTAACTTTAGGAAATGCAGTTTCCACTATGGGGTATCCAGGAGATAAGCCTTGGGGGACGATGTGGGAAAGTAAAGGACAAATTATAGGACAAAACGAAAACATCATCAAATACGATTTTGATACTAAGGGTGGTCAATCTGGATCGCCAGTTTTTAATGAGCAAAATGAAATAATTGCTGTGCACACTTCTGGTAGTACAGTTCATAATAATGGAGTAAAGCTCAATTCAGAACATCTTGAGTTTATTTCAAAACACATTGGAGAATCATCTAACTCTTTTAATGAAGTGACTGATATACAAGTAGATAAGGAAGTAGTAGAGTTGGCTATTGGCGAATCTGTAAAAATAAACGCAACAGTTATGCCAGAAAATGCAACAAATAAACAATTATTTTGGGATACAACAGCTGAACAAATCGCTGTTGTTGATCAAGATGGAACAATCACAGGGACAGGTGAAGGGACAACTGTAATTGATGTACTAGCTGACAATAAAAAGGTTGTTAAATATATTATTGTCACTGTGACGAAAGAGATAGAACCCAAAGAAATAGTTGTTGAAAAAGAAAAAGTAGAGCTGGCTGTAGGGGAAACTATGACTCTTAAAGCTTCTGTTTTACCTGAAGAAGCAGTACGTAAAGAGTTATATTGGATTTCGATGGACGAAGACATTGCGACTGTTGATGATGATGGGAACATTACAGGTCTAGCTCCGGGTTCAACAGAACTGTTGATTTTATCTTATGATGGAAAAATAGAAAAATATATCACAGCTGAAATTAAAGAAAAAGAAGAGCCATTACAACGAGCAAATCTGACCTTCCCTAAAAAAACTGGGGTATATTTTTCTAAACAAGATATTAAAGAAACCATTGGGACAAACGCGAATAGTATTGGAAATGTAAACATTGTTCTTCATTTAAATAAACCAAATCGTTTGTATGATTTGAAAATTGCCGAGTTAGATTTTTTTGGTGGTACTGGTGTATATAATGTTCAGCCAGTAGCGTTAAACCAACCAATGACTAAGTCGCTATATACGGTTAATGCCACTAAAAAAATAACGAACAGCAAGATGATTATCATGTATGTAGATAAGAAAAATCCTACAATCGTAAAAGATTATTTCATTGTTAGTGGATTATAAAGAGTAGGGCGAAGTGATGTGCGTCCTAAAAGTTTTAGTAGATTAACCAGCTATTTGGCTGGTATGAATCCGGTATTGAACCGGGCTCATACCAGTCAATTTTACTTTTGTCCGATGGTGCTTGTAATAATCAATATACTTTGTAACGCCTTGTTTTAATTCCTCAAAGCTAGAAAAGCTACGACCGTAATCTATTTCTTGTGTCATTAGACCAAAGAAATTGTCCATTTACTATCTTTAATTTGAATTTTACTTCATAATAATGCATAAAAAATAACCCCAAAAAATTGTATTTTTCACGTACAATTTTTTGGGGTTATATCATACTCTAAAAGTTAGATCTCAGCCCCTTAAAATACGAATAAACGACGAGAACAAGCTGAAATTACTGAGAAACATAATGGGATACGAATTAATGGTGCAAAGGAACTACTTGGTTCTCAGTGCTAAACATATTCATCTCCATCTCTCGTTTTTTTGAGACAGGACTTCCTCGTTAAAGCGTTTAAATATTATTAACAACAAAGTAATCTTTTACGATTGTAGGATCTTTCTTATCCACATACATGATAATCAGTTTGCTGTTATCTAATATTCTAGTTGTACTAACAGCGTATAACGTTTTAGTCATTGGACGATCCAGTGTAATTGGTTGAACATTATACACACCAGTACCACCAGCAAAGTCTACTTCACCGATTTTTAAATCGTATAGATCAGTTGGTTGGCTTAAATGCAAAAGAACTGTTGCTTTTTTATTGGCATTCGGAGCTACTTCAGAGGTTCCTCTGATATCTTGTTTAGAAAAGTATAAACCATTTTCTTGTGAAAACGTTAGATTTGCGGGTTTTTGTTTATTTACCGTAACAGTAATCGTTTTTTCGATGTCACCAAAGTTAGTCACAGATAGAACCAAAATTTCTGTTTTACCAGGATTTACGCCTGTGATTTTGCCATTATCATCCACAGTAGCAATTGACTCGTCCATTGGAATCCAGAACAATTCTTTATCTGTCGCATTTTCAGGTAAAACAGAGGCATTAAGTGTCATTGACTCGCCAACAGTTAGCTCAACTTGTTCTTTTTCAACTTTAATTTCTTCAGGAGCAACTTCGTTTACAGTTACAAAGATCTGTTTTGTGATTTTTCCATCAGCAGTTGTTACGTCAATCACTGTTTCACCAGCATTAACGCCCGTGATTTTGCCATTAGCATCTACTGTGACAATTCCTTCGTCTGTTGTATCCCAGTATAATTGTTTGTTCGTTGCATTTTCAGGTAAAACAGAAGCTTTAAGAGCGATAGATTCACCAACATTTACTTCTACTTGAGTGTGCTCAACAACGATATCTTCAGGAGCAACTTCATTTGGAGTTACCACCACTTCTTTTGCAGCAGGAGCTTTAGCCTTCTCCACTGCATGTGATGTAGGGGACAAACCAATAAGAGATGTACCCAATAATGCCATACCAATAAAACCTAATTTAAATTTCTTCAAAATTAACGCTTCCTTTCTTTTTGTGAGGTTTATCTATTATTCATAGAATAGTAGGTAAATGAAGTATAATACAGTTTGAAATAAATAGCAATATTTTATATAAAAAATATTTATATTATATCTTATTTTTATTTATGTTTTTTGTGGGGTGAAGGCGAGGAGGAATAGAGAATGATTGGATTTCTCTTTGATGAACTATGGTTTTTTAGGTAAAAAAAAGAAATATAAGGAGTGATCGATGAGTATATTTATTATTATAATAAGGAGTGTATAAAACAGAAATCGAACTAGAAAAGTCCTACCCAATTTCGAAAATCATTACAACAAACAACTTAATAATCAATTTCAGCACAATAAAAAACGGAGTAGATTTTTCTACTCCGAAAAGTCCGACTTTTTGGCTCACTACAGACACATCAAAATTGGATTTGTTTTAGTGTTGAAAAGAACTATTTTCCTAAACTTTTGTACATAGCTAAGTAAGATCGTGTAATAGTTTTTTAGAATTCTCTAGTAATATAGATTGACTAATCATAGATTTTAATAATGCACGAATATCGAAATTTATATTCTCTTTTAAAAGATATTTTTTCAGCTTTTCAACTGTCCCATCTTGTACAACAGTCATAATTTCTTTGACTTGTTTTTCACTTAAATCAAAGTCTATGATCCCTTGAAAAAATAATGTATCTTCTTTATTTTCTTTAAGAGTAATCATAAGCAATAGTTTTTGATGATATTTAATTTTTGACAATTCTTCTTTAATATTAGTATCCACCTTTATACCTCATTTTAAAATAAAATTGGTTTATTGCTCATAGAACTAGCCAACGTCACGACTTCTCTACATTTTTATTTTATCATGAACAATGTTCGAAATACATAATCAATAAATGGTTTTTCAATAACATAAAAAACACCGAAAAGAATTTCTTTTCAGTGTTTTTCCTATCTAATGGATACAATTAAGCTTTGACAGCTTCTTTTGGTTCGCGGCCTAAAATTGCTTGTAAAACGGTTAAGACACCGTATGAAGCTAAGATTGTGTAAATCAGACTTGAATACGTTAAGATACCAAAATCCCATGTTTTGTAAATAACTAGAACAATTGCTAAAACAATAGCTGCAAGAACATTAAAGAATGCAAACGCCCATAGGTTTCCATTTTCTTTACGTGAAAGATAATAGATCGAAAACCATAAACTTAATACGCCCCAAGCGATGCAGACTAAAATAGCTGCCCAATAAATAATAAATGCTACCACGAAGTTTCACCTCACTTTTATACATTAAGTATTCTATCACGTTCTCTTTTGTTTGTCATGAAAAGACAGTGAAAAACCATCCATTTTTAGAAGCTCTTCACATGGTTTTTGTAGATAGAATTTCAACTTTGTGCTCAATAAGTTTTCTCTCCGACTCCTATTTAGGCTATAATAAAATTATTAGGAGATGACTTTATGCAAACCATTGATGAACAAAATGGAGTAGACTTAATAAAACAAGCAAAGAAAATCGTCTTTTTAACAGGCGCAGGCATTTCAACCGCTTCTGGTGTTCCTGATTATCGTTCATTATCAGGCGTTTATCAAGGGATGGAGCGCCCAGAATATTTATTGAGCCGAACTTGTTTAGTGGAAGAGCCAGAAAAATTGTATTCATTTGTACAAACGTTGTATCATCCTAATGCTAAACCAAACATCATCCATGAAAAAATAACAGAATTAGAGAAAGTAAAAGAGTTGTGGGTTATTTCTCAAAATATAGACGGGCTTCATGCAGCTGCAAACACGCAGCATTTAGTCAATTTTCATGGGAATTTATACGATTGTTATTGTAGAATGTGTGGACAGAAGGTTTCAGCGAGTGTTTATTTAAATTCTGATAAACATAAACAATGTGGAGGGCAAATTCGTCCCAATATTGTTTTGTACGAAGAAGGATTAGATGAGCAAGCGATTGCTACCTCAATCGAGGCTATTTCTAAAGCAGATCTGGTTGTCATTGTAGGAACGAGTTTTCAAGTACACCCATTTTGCGATCTGATTCATTACGCAGCAGATACGGCAAGTGTCTTAGTCATTAACCAAACACCGATTCAATTAATTAGAGATGCTTATTTTGTTAAAGAAGATGCAACGAAGGTCTTTGAAAATATTGTGATAAAGGAGCCTTAATTATGGAAGAAATAAAATCAGAACGACAAAAAATGATCGATGGTGAACTTTACTTTGCTGCTGATCCAGAATTAGTAACAGCAAGAAAATTCGCTAGAGAACAAATGAAATTAATCAATCGAGAAGAAGATCAACTCATTCGTCGCCAATTGGTAGAAGAGACCTTTGGTACAACGGGAACAGGTAGTTATATTGAACCATCAATCAGCTTTGATTATGGCTTTAATATTCATGTGGGAAAGAATTTTTATGCGAATTTTAACAGTATATTCTTGGATATTTGTCCGATTACAATTGGTGATAACTGCATGTTTGGTCCCAACGCTCAACTTTATACAGCGACACATCCATTGCATCCTGTGAAGAGAAACAGTGGGTTAGAATATGGAAAACCGATAACGTTAGGGAACAATGTTTGGCTAGGCGGCGGTGTTGTGATTACTCCTGGTGTAACGTTGGGGAATAATGTGGTTGTTGCAGCAGGTGCTGTGGTAACAAAATCATTTCCTGACAATTGCGTGATTGGCGGGAATCCTGCGAAACTTATTAAAGAAATCGAATTGGATGAAAAACGCTCACCGCTTACTGTACAACGAGATAAAATTAATGAGTTGGATAAAAAAATCGTGTCTTTATTAGAAGAAAGAATGGACGTTGTAACAGCAATTGCAGCAATTAAGAAAACAACTGATCAACCAATTTTAGACACATCAAGAGAAGTTGAAGTATTAGCTAAAATTGAGTCTTATGTTAAAAATGATACGTATAATGAAGCAATAAAAGCAACCTACCAAGGAATTATGGATGCGTCAAAAGAGTTTCAGCAAAAGCAAATGGATTAAAGTAACAGGAGGAAATTGAATGGATGGTGTAAAAAGGCGAGAAGCGATTTTATTCCAATTAGAATCAGCAGAAAAGCCGATCAGCGCTAGTCGTTTTGCAAAAGAGTTCAAGGTCAGTCGCCAAATAGTTGTGGGAGATGTAGCACTTCTACGTGCAGCAGGCTATGAAATTATTGCAACAGCCAGGGGCTATCTGCTTGAAGTGGAAGAAGACAAGCAAGGGATTATCAGAAAAATTGCATGTCAGCACAGACCAGAGCAAACAGAAGAAGAGTTATTGACGATCGTCTCATTAGGTGGAGAAATCATAGATGTTGTGGTGGAGCATCCTATTTATGGTGAATTGACTGGTGGATTACATATTCGCACAGAAAAAGAAGTGTCAGGTTTTGTACAATCGTATAAAAAAAGTAGAGCCTCGCTATTATCAGAGCTGACTTCAGGAGTCCATTTACATACGATTCGTTGTGAAAATGAAGAAATGTATGCGCATATTAAAGAGGCATTGGTACAAAAAGATATCTTATATAAAGGATAAAAATACAAAGAGGATTGACAAAATTTTTAATTTGTCAATCCTCTTTGTGTTTTTGAATAGTTATCACGCTTTTTTTAGTAGAAAGATTAAAGCAATGTTTTACTGAATAACTTTTCTTGAATGCACTGAAATAGCGAGAACCAATTATTTTCTTCAAAAATATTTCCCATGTATACGATAGTTTTATTATCAACGGCGGGTTCAGCAAAATCCGAAATAATAATATCAGCTTCAGACATTTGCTGAACAAAGGTTACGGAATGTTCGCTGTATATTTGACGAATTTTATTTTGGATAAACAATTCTGAAAGTGTATCTTTTGAAAAATGAATGGCAATTTTTAATTGAGTATTTTTTGCATAATCAATAATGTAGTAAATCCAGGTATAGGCAATATGGAAATATTTTTTTTCAAAGAGTAATTCATGTGCTAGAGGATTGTTTTTGTTAAACATAGCATGAAATTCTGCTATTTTTTTATACAATTCTTTTGGAACAGAAGTTGGAAATGCTTCAAAAGTAAAATTTTCAGAATAATGGAATGCTTCATAAAAACTAATCCCTATATATCGAATAAATAGCATGGTAATTACTATCCGATAAATCAAAATATAATAATCAATATCAGACAGATGGAGTTGCCAATGATTCAAAATAGCATCAATAAATTGTTGAGCAAGTTTACTAAGTGGGAGTTCAGTTTTTATAAATTGTTGAGCAAGATAAAGTTGCTCTTCAGGAGTATCAATAGACAAAAAATTTCGGATAACAAAATTAAAAAACAAATTTTCATTCTCCAAAATAGTAGTTAGATCAGAAGGATAGTTTTCGACGGAATAAATTGAAAGGTCATTTGTTTGTTGTAAAAGTGTTACAAGTTTAGTAAATTGTTCGTCTAATTTGACTCCACATTTTTTTTCAACGGAACGGTACATACTATAAGCAATGTAATAGCGTGCATATTGCTGTTTAGAAGGAGATGTTAGATACGGAGAAAGTTTATCAAGTGTAATTTTTGTCTCATTTAATGAAGTACGCTGTGAAGGCAATTTTTGAGTTTTATAAGAAGACCAATAAAAAGAAAAAATAAAGTAGCGTAAAACGGTCTCCTCACCAACAAAGTTTGATTCTTCAAAATCTTGTGTAAAAGTCAAATGAATTCCTAAAGGCTCAAGAACTTTATTTAATTGGGTCAACTGTTTGTATACATAGGACGAAGTCAAGTGAAGATCGCCAGCTAATTCTTCTATAGAATAATAATTTTTTCTAAGTAATGATTGAAGAATGTCAAAGGTGGTCGCTTGTTTTAAATAATGTAGCTTTAATGTTTCTAATAAATGGATGCTATCTAACTCTTGTGGGAGTTTTAAACGGTAGCCATCAATGACCTTAACTATTTGTACATCGTCACCAAATAATTCATACAAGTCCTCATTCAAAATAGAAATTTGTTTTTTTAGTTTATGATGGCCAATGTTTAATGTTTCTGCCAACATCTGCTGCGTAAGGACAGTCGAGCAACTAGAAAACTGACTGAGTAAATTTAGCTTAAAAAGATTATTTTTTTTCAACAATAGATTCATTTTTAATACCTCCTATTAAAAATATAATGTAAATCATTGGGGATTCCATTAAAAAAAATTTTATTTCAACTGTTTTTTCACATTTTTTTATAAAAATGACTTAATAATGATTTTCAATTATATATATTATTTTTTACAAAAAAATATAAAAAATATGGAACGAATGAAGTTGTGACAGGACTACTATAGGTATATACATATGTATTATTATATATTTAATCGATTGTTAATTTTGATTATACTATCTCCTTTTTATCTTTTTTCGTCTAAAAAAAGAGATAAAAAGGAGAGAAAAAAATGTTGAAAGGCTGATTTGGCTAAACTATACTTAGCTAAGCAAAAGTGATGTATCACGTATAACTATTATTACTTGTTAGAGTTCAAGAGTATCAGAAAGGAATGGATAGATGTTAAAAAGAATGCAAATATATCTATTTTTTTTAGGAATTATTTTTTCTCTATATCTGTCATTTCAGGTTGTCTCTGCTAGTGGTTTAAAACTACATTTGAAGCAGGTGGAGGAACAGACAAGGCAAGCAAATGAAGCCATTGTACAATTAAATGTTCAAAGGAGCATAGAAACAGTCAATGTTTCCCTGTCTAAAGGAATGCATATCGATATTGAAAAAACATTACTTAAAAATATCGGTGAGATTGAGTCTATTAAAGAAATCAATGAAGGATTCAAAATGACGTTTGTGAATACTCAGAATCGAAATGAAAAAATAAATTTGTACCTTAAAACGGATAAAAATGTTAAACAAGGGACAATAAAAGCTGAGCAAAATAAAATGATCTATTCAAATAAGTTAGAAGTATCATTACCTGAAATAGACAGCGCCACTAAACAAGTCCAACTAACGGGCCCTCTTGTGAAAGAGGATGAACAATGGGAAGAAGTGACAAAAAATCCTGCTAAAATAACTGTTGGGGATATCGATATCTATTCGACTATAGGTGGAGGAGGCTATTCATCTGATAGACCAAAGATCAGAGTGACAAACGATAGGTATTATTTGTCTATATCAGGAGACTTGATTATAAATGATAAAATGCTACAGGTTGATAATACTGCTTCATTGAATTCAGATCCAAAGGTGGATATGTTCAATTCTAGGCGTAAAACGAAGCAAAAATTTTATATAAATAGTAAAAAAAATAAATGGTTAATGCAATTCACACTTGATTCAAAATATGAGATTCAAATTTTGATGTATCCAAAAACTACAGGAGATATAGATAAAACCTATGCGATTACAAATAAAAGTGGTTCAGCTATAAAAATAGGAATCTCAGAATTATTCCACGTACAAAAACCGTATTCAGCGGTTAATATATTTGTTCCTTATAGTAGCGATTTAATAAGTGTGAAGCGTTCAATAAGTTCGGATAGTCAACTCGTACAGTGGAGTCAAGGTGATTTTCAAAACTGGTCTTACGGACTCGATGCGAGTAATTTCAAGGAGTATACATCTAAAAATGCATTTGGAACAGGGGTAGAGCAGTTGGATGCGCAATTAGATAAAAAAGGTAAGTGGCGGACATATGCTTCGGCAACAGGTGAAGTTCAAGTTAGTGGGAAAACGCTGGGAAGACAAGTAGAAAATGGAGAAACCATAAAGTTTAGCAATAAAATGTATATCGCATCCACTCCGCCACCCATTTTGACTCTTAGTGGAACAGAATTTACCGTGGGACATGGAAGTGCTGTTGTTCAATTGAATGGAACCGTTTATGACAAGACTAGAAATGCATATCAGTTAATGTATTATGATGAAACAGATAAAAAATTGATGATGATAAAATCGTTTAACGAAAAACCTGGAGTCAAAGTAAATCTTGATGGATTAGAAGCAGATTTGGGTGAGTTGAGTAGTGGCAATCATATAGGCAATTTTTATTTGATCAATGATGTAGGACTTGGAAGCAATCGGGTTTCTGTCAAAATCAAAGTATTATCCGTTGGCGGAAAAGCTGTCATTCAAAAGGTCCAAGTAGGAGATTCTTTTGAAAAAAAATTGGAAGAGTTAGTGACAAATATTTCTGGTGATCAAGTAACAATGACGCAATTAAAAAAGCCAGATACAAGTAAAATTGGTTATTCAAAAGCTACGGCTACGTTGCAAGACTCACTTGAGCAAAAAATCGATATTGATATACCTGTCAACGTATATGAGAAAAATTCAACAACTTTTTATGATAAAGAAGAAATTGCTGTTGACGGGAAACAAGAAGTCGCGATAACGGTTGTTGAACTTCAATTATCGGAAAATTGGGACAAATTAATAAAAGACAAAGCACAACCCCAAGCGTGGGATATGCGAACAGGTGAAAAATTTACTCCTAATCTAAAAGAAAATAATCTACAGAATACTCCAGGAAGTTACAAAGCACTTTTTTCCGTAGATAAACCTAAGCAACCCATTATTCATGATGTTATATTACAGGTCACTGGATTTTTGGAATTTAAACAGGTACCGAATTTTGATTTTGGAACAGTAAAAATTCCAGAAAAAGCAACAATGATCTCCAGAGCTGGGAAGGAGCAAATCATCATTAATGACGAACGTGGTCCAAATAAAAATTGGCGTTTGACAGCTATGTTGACGCAAGAAACTCAAACGAGTAAACAAAAACGTGGAAATTTAGTATTTGTTCATGAAAATGGGCAAGCTGAAGTAATGACTCCAGCTAAGTTGATTGTAGTAAAAACAGGGAAAACAGAAAAAGAGTCATTACAACCATTAGAATGGAAAAAAGATACCGGACTATTGTTCCGAGTATCACCAGAATCATATTTTGGAAACTATATAGGTAATATCAGTTGGGTATTAGAAGATGTGCCCAACGATGAATGATGTAACGGCGTAATACAAGGATAGAATCACTTATCAATAGTAAATGGGTCTTCCTTGTTTTATATATAACATATTCGAAAGAAGGAGATAGAGATGAAAAAAATCATTTTTGGAACATTATTATCAACAGTATTACTAGCAGGAGGAGCAGTAGCTCATGCAGAGAGCGACGACTGGAAAACAGTTATAGGTACACCAGATGGTAAAGGCGCAACGTCACATGCACATATGACCTTACAACCAGGAGATGAAACAACTGATCCAACTGATCCAATTGACCCAAGTGAACCAGGTGGAGAAACTGGCAATAAAGGTCCTTTGACAATTGACAACGTAACGCCTCTAGAATTTGGTGAACACAAATTAGCTGGTGGAGAATCTATCTACTCTGCAACTAGTGACCATCCTAATGTGCAAGTAACAGATAATCGTGGAGAAGGTAAAGGTTGGACTTTACAAGTTACTTCTTCTCAATTTACGGATGTAACAGATGTAAAAAAAACATTAAAAGGTGCTGTTTTGACGATACCAACAGGTGAATTAAAAACAACAGAAGGAAATGTATCTGAAAAACCAACAGCTAAAGAAGTTCATTTAACAACAGACAAGCCAACAGCTGAAGTATTAATGGTGGCTACGGATAAAACAGGTATGGGTACTTGGGAAGATTTATTTAATGCTGAAAAAGTGACAGTTAAAGTACCAGCAGGTAACTTTTCAGGTGAGTATGTATCAACATTAACGTGGACAATGTTAGATACGCCCACAGCATAATTTAATGATCATGAATTGGAAAAATTAGGAGGAAATATCTTGAAAAACTTACATTTATTATCAGTAGCAACACTTTTAAGCATGAGTTTATTTAGCGCTACAACAACTTTTGCTGCAGAGGCAGAAAAACCAGCAGACGATGCAAAAAAAGCAGAATCTCACGTAACTGTCGGCATTGAACCAGGTGATGATTCAGTTCCAACTGATCCAATTGATCCAGAAGATCCAGATAATCCAGGAGAGGGTGGTACTGGTCAAACTGGTAATTTAACCATTGATATCGTTACTAATCTTGATTTTGGTTCATTTAAATTAACGCCAAAAGCAACAACACTAACTGCGAATAAAGACAACAAAGTAAATCCGTTAGCCCAAGTAACAGATAAACGAGGAACAGGTGCTGGTTGGACATTAGGTGTTGCAATTTCTGAATTTACAAGTACAGAAAAACATACGTTAAAAGGAGCAACACTAAGCTTACCAAAAGGTGATTTGAAAACAAATAATGTGGATAATTCTTTAGCTCCAAATACCTTTGCTCTTGTATTGAATGAAGACCCTCAAACAATTATGTCAGCAGATAAAGATAAAGGTCTCGGCACATGGGCTGATAGCTATGATAAAAATAAAACAAAATTGAGTATTCCAGCAGGAAACTTTGCGGGTCAATATGGTGCAACAATGACGTGGACATTAAGTAACGCACCAAAATAAAAAATTAATAAGAGGATGAAGACTAATCATGAAAACAATTAAATTATTAAGCACAGTAGGATTAATCAGTATTTTTTCATTAAATGGAGTAGTAACATTTGCAGCAGACAGTGTAATACCAGAAAATGGTGTGTCGAAATCGCATATTACATTCAAAGCCAATGATGAATCAACGGATCCCGTAAATCCAAATAATCCAGATCAACCAGTAGATCCAGACGAGCCGATTGATCCAACTGATCCAGATAATCCTGGAACAGGAAATAAAGGTCCATTATCAATTGACTATATTTCTAATATACAATTTGGAGAGCAAGAAATTAAATCAGGAGATACAATCTATAATGCATTAAATGAAAATCCATTTGTACAAGTGACGGACAAACGAGGAACGGGTGCTGGTTGGACACTGAGCGCACAAACAAAAGGATTTTACACAGCTGATGGGAAAAAACAGTTAAAAGGTGCAACATTGAGTTTTAAAAATGGACAAGTCAAAACAGGAAGTGGAAATGTTTCAACAGCACCAACTACAACAGATGTGACCTTTAATAATGCAGATGCTAAAGTCGTTATGACTGCTAAAAAAGACGCTGGCCGTGGTACTTGGGTAGATGTCTTCTCAGGTGAAGCTGACAACAATCAAAATGTAAAATTAAAAGTTTTAGAAGGATCAGCAGATGCGAATGTTGATTACCAAGCCGAAATTAATTGGACGTTAGCAAACGCACCTAAATAATAGTTATTCATAGATGATGCATATATATGGTTGGGATAAAAAGGATTTTTTATCCCTTCCTTGTTTTTAAATCAGGAGGAAATTCATGAAGAAAAAATATTTATTACCGTTAATTATTATTGTTATGGCACTATCTTTTTCAATACATATAACTAATGCATTTGCAGCAGATATGAATTTTTCTGTAGAAGCAAATATTCCGAAAAATCAAATAGATAAATCACAAACATATTTTGATTTGAAAATGAAACCAGAACAAGAGCAAGATATTTCGATTACGATTAAAAATAGTTCAGATGAAGCAGCAACATTCACTATTGAACCTCATATAGCGGTCACTAATCAAAACGGAGTGATCGATTATAGTAAAGAGCTAGAGAAAGACTCATCATTAAATGTTGGATTGACAGATGTGATTTCTGGTGAGGAGAAATACACTCTAGCGCCAAAAGAAACAAAGAAGGCTGTTTTTCATCTGAAAATGCCTAAGGAATCATATGACGGGATTATTCTTGGTGGTTTCCATATTCGTAAAGAACAAAAAGATGATAAAGCGGGAGAGAAACAATCTGTTCAAATCAAAAATCAATATGCCTATGTTATTGGTATAAAGCTACGTGAAACAGATAAAAGCGTACAACCTGAACTTGTCTTAAATAATGTGAAACCAGCATTACAAAATTACCGGACAGTTGTGACTGCAAATATCCAAAATACACAACCTGTAATTATAAATGGCTTAAAAGTGAAAGCGAAAATAAGTAAGGAAAATAGTGATGAAGTATTACATGAAACAGAGAAGCAAGACATGAGTATGGCGCCAAACTCCAATTTCGATTTCCCAATTAATTGGAATAGCCAAAAATTAAAAGCAGGTACGTATCATCTGTCACTAGTTGCTGAAGACGATAAAGAACATAAATGGACACTAGAAAAGACCTTTAAAATCAATGGAAATGAATCTAGAAAATTAAATAAAGAAGCTGTTGAATTAGAAAAAGATTATACTATGTGGATTATTTTAGCTGTAATAATGATAATCTTACTTCTTATCATTATTTGGATGATTGTTAAAAAACAAAATGAAAAAAAATTGGATAAACGTTTAGCGATGGAACGGAAACGGTTGAAAAAAATAGAAGGTTCCAAAAAGAAACAAGTAGAGATAAAAAAAGAAACAATACAAACTAAGAAGAAAAATAAGAAAAAGAGTTCTAATAAGAAACAAGTAGAAAAGTAAAAACTAGATAGAAAGATACTTCCTCAAAATAGAGTTATACAATTATTTTTTTGAAAGGAGGATACATGTTTATGAAAAAACTGAGTTATTTATGGCTGTTGCTGATTTTTGGGACGATTTTTGTTCAACATTTCCCCAACGTTTACGCTACTTCAGACGATAATGCAACATCAAAAATTGGCATTAGGTTTACTGATAATAGAGAGCTAATAGAAGAACAATCAAGTACGACAGAAG
The DNA here is from genome assembly GCF_002140715.2 of Enterococcus sp. 4G2_DIV0659. Taxonomy (NCBI): domain Bacteria; kingdom Bacillati; phylum Bacillota; class Bacilli; order Lactobacillales; family Enterococcaceae; genus Enterococcus; species Candidatus Enterococcus mansonii. The sequence goes on from NZ_NGLE02000001.1 coordinate 2,235,704, forward strand.
AACAGTCAAAAGCAACTAACGAATACAAACCAATAGAGGAAACTGACAAAAGCCTTCCTTCAACTAATGAACAGCCAGCCTTGTATTTAATGATGATTGGTTTAATAGTCATTGGATGTGTAGTAGGATGGATGGGATATAAAAAGAGTAGAAATAAATAGCGATTTTTCTCTAATGTTTTATAGAATAAAAAAAGTGAGCTGCGCCTAGTATCTGTCGATTGTTATGACAAAAATTTGGGCGCAGCTCAATTATTATTAAATTAGTTAAACAGAGATAGTCGATTGTATTTTTACTTAATTTTCCGCTTCAAACTTCTCAAAAGCAGAACGAATGACTTCTTTCAACGCATTGGCTGAAGCATTCATACGGTCTTTTTCTGCATCTGTCAATGGAATTTCAATCACTTGTTTGATTCCTTGACGATTAATCACAGCAGGTGCACCGATGTAGATATCATTTTGACCATATTCTCCGTCTAAGTAAACAGAAAGTGGGAAGACAGAATCTTCATCGTCTAAAATCGCTTTAGTGATACGAGCTAAGGCAGCTGCGATTCCATAAAATGTTGCTCCTTTTTTCTCAATGATAGAATAAGCAGCATCTCTTACATTGAAGAATAAATTGACCATTGCTTCTTCATCTACCTCGGGGTTATTTTTGATCCATTCATAAATTTGTAATCCAGCAACATTAGCATGAGACCAAACCGGAAATTCAGTGTCGCCGTGTTCGCCTAGGATGTAAGCATGGACGTTACGAGCATCTACATCTACTAGTTCGGCTATTGCTTGACGGAATCGTGCTGAATCAAGAGAGGTACCTGAACCAATAACGCGTTCTTTTGGAAATCCAGAGAATTTCCATGTAGAATAAGTTAAAATATCAACTGGATTTGCTGCGACTAAGAAAATTCCGTTAAAGCCAGATTCAACGATAGATGTTACGATTTGTTTATTGATTTTTAAGTTTTTATGAACTAAATCAATTCTTGTTTCACCTGGTTTTTGAGCAGCTCCGGCAGTTAACACCACAAGGTCAGCGTCATGACAGTCTTCATAAGTAGCCGCATAAATCTTTTTAGGAGAAGTGAAGGCTAAGGCATGAGATAAATCAGCGGCATCTCCTTCAGTTTTTTTTGTATCTATATCAATAATACCAATTTCTTGTGCAATATTTTGAGTCACTAAGGCAAAAGCATAACTAGATCCGACAGCGCCATCTCCAACTAAAATTACTTTTTGGTGATCTTTATTTCCTACTGCTTCAGACATGTGTATCATTCCTTTCAGATAATTGTTTTATCACGATGATAATACCACCGATTGTGACTTTTGTCACGTTATTTGTTTGATATATTAATACAGTTTTAAACCCTGTTCCATAAGAAAACTCTTTCATGTGCGGTATTTCACTATTTCACGTTTGGGGCTATATTTTTAAAGCTTATTGCTTTTTTAACAATTTAAAAGATTCGGCAATTGTTTGTTTTGTGGTATAATTGAAAAAAACTGGGCAGAGGCGTTTTCTGCTCGGGCATTTTGTGTTGGCGTATGAAATTAACTATATAAGGAGAAGTTAAAATAGATGAAAATGATCGTTGGGTTAGGCAACCCAGGAACTAAGTACCAAGAAACAAAGCATAATATTGGCTTTATTACTATCGACGAAATTGCTCATCGATACAATGCAAGATTCAACAAAAGCCAATTTGAAGCAGATATTGCTGAATTCTTTATAGGAACTGAAAAAATTATGTTGGTCAAACCACTAACATTTATGAATGAATCTGGTCGCTCTGTGGGTCCGTTAATGACTTATTATGGTGTGGCAGAGGAAGAGTTGATTGTCATCTATGATGATTTAGATTTAGAACCTGGAAAAATTCGTTTACGTGAAAAAGGTGGAGCAGGCGGGCATAACGGAATAAAAAGTTTGATTTCCCACTTAGGAACAAATGTATTTCCAAGAATCAAAATCGGAATTGGTCGTCCAATCGGGAGTAACACAGTTGTTCATCATGTATTGACTGGTTTTCCTAAAGAAAAACATGAAGAAATGTTGATTGCAGTGAAAAGTGCAGCGGATGCAGCTATTTATGCCTGTGAAGGACATACATTTGTCGATACAATGAATCAATTTAATGGAAAGTAAAAAGAAAGAAAATATACAAGGAGGAGCCTGACGTGAACATCATTGAAAAAATTGGTGCAAGTGAACTAGCCCAAGATTGGCGTAAACAACTGACTGGAAATTCTCGCCAACTAATTACAGGCTTAGCCGGCTCAGCCAAGACACTAGTCATGACTAGTGGGTTTAAAGAAAAAAAGAAAAAAGTCGTGGTTGCTGTTCCCAATCTTTATTACGGCAATCAATTAGTAGAAGATTTCAGAAATGTCTTGTCTGATGAAGAAGTGTATTTATTTCCCGTAGATGAAGTATTATCTGCCGAGATGGCTTTTTCTTCACCAGAAGCTAGAGCAGAAAGAGTTGCTACACTTAATTTTCTTTTAACCGATCAAGCAGGAATCGTAGTTGTTCCTGTAGCAGGATTAAGAAAATACTTGCCTAGTAAAAAAACATGGGCACAGAATCAACTCCATTGGGAAATTGGCGGAGAAGTGGAACTGGATGCCTTAGCTCAACAACTAGTATTAATGGGCTATGAACGCCAATCTTTAGTTGGGAAACCAGGAGATTTCAGTATTAGAGGCAGTATTGTTGATGTGTATCCATTGAATTCAGATTATCCTGTCCGAGCAGAGTTGTTTGATATTGAAATCGATTCCCTTCGTTACTTTGAAGCAGACACCCAACGTTCTGTTGGCAACATTGACTCTGTTGTTCTGTCACCGATGACAGATCTTGTGTTTGCTAAAGAAGACTTAGTCTATGGTGAAAAGCAATTAAATAACGCGCTAGAAAAACGAGTAGCGATTGCTAAAGAGGCTGCTGAAAAAGAGTTTCTTCAAGAGTATTTTAGTCAACTGGCAACCTCTTGGAGTCAAGGGATTCCAACAGATACAGCGCATTACTATACGGATTTCTTATACGAAAAGAAAACGACATTACTGGATTATTTACCAGAAGATAGTTTGGTGTTTGTAGATGATTATGCACGTATTTTAGAAGCAGAACGTGAAATTATTCGTGAAGAAAATGAATGGCAAGTGCTTAAATTAGAAGAGATGCGTGTTTTTCCTGAACAGACATTTGGTGTGGATTTTCATGATCAAGTCCGAAAAATGTCATTTGCTACTACCTTTTTTTCACTCTTCCAAAAAGGGATGGGCAATCTGCGTTTTCAAGCCATTCATAATTTTCAATACCGTTCGATGCAACAATTTTTTGGTCAAATGCCTTTATTAAAAACCGAAATGGATCGCTGGCAAAAGCAAGATCAAACGGTAGTAGTTTTTGTTCCAACCAAAGAGCGTAGCCAAAAAGTCGAAGAACTGTTTCGTGATTTTGATATTTCAAGTGTAACAGCATCATTTGATCAATTAATAGAAGGAAAAATCCAACTGGTCGAAGGGTCTTTGCAATCAGGGTTTGAATTGCCTGTTGAAAAAATCGTTGCGATCACAGAAAAAGAAATTTTCCATACAACAACGAAAAAACGAGCACGCCGCCAAACGGTTTCTAATGCTGAACGTCTGAAAAGCTATAGCGATTTAAAAACAGGTGATTATGTCGTTCATGCGAATCATGGTATTGGTAAATATATCGGGATGCAAACGCTAGAAGTAGATGGCGTTCATCAAGATTACATCACGATTTTGTATCAAAATGACGATAAATTATTCATTCCAGTGACCCAACTCAATTTGATTCAAAAATTCGTTGCTTCTGAAGCCAAATCACCTAAAGTGAATAAGTTAGGTGGGAGCGAATGGAGCAAAACCAAACGTAAAGTTTCTTCTAAAATCGAAGATATTGCCGATGACTTGATTCAACTTTATGCGTCTAGAGAATCTGAAAAAGGTTATGCGTTTCCGCCGGATGATGCCTTTCAAAAGGAATTTGAAGATGCCTTTCCATATAGTGAAACAGATGATCAACTACGTAGTACAGCTGAAATTAAACACGATATGGAAAAAACACGACCAATGGATCGTTTGTTGGTAGGAGACGTTGGATATGGAAAAACAGAAGTGGCCTTGCGTGCAGCATTCAAAGCACTTAGTAACAACAAACAAGTCGCTTTTTTAGTTCCTACAACTATTTTAGCGCAGCAACACTATGAAACAATGTTGGATCGGTTTGAAGGCTTCCCCGTAGAAGTAGGGTTGTTGAGCCGATTTAGAACTAAAAAACAACAAAGTGAAACAATTGAAAAAATCAAACATGGACAGGTAGATATCGTGGTAGGAACGCATCGTTTGCTTTCTCAAGATGTTAATTTTAGCGATCTAGGACTACTTGTTATTGATGAAGAGCAACGATTCGGTGTTAAACATAAAGAACGCTTGAAACAACTACGTGCCCAAGTAGATGTTTTAACATTGACTGCAACACCGATTCCAAGAACATTACACATGTCAATGCTTGGGGTTCGTGATCTTTCGGTCATCGAAACACCGCCAGAAAACCGTTACCCGATTCAAACCTATGTGATGGAAAGTAATCCTGGGGCGATCAGAGAAGCTATCGAACGAGAGATGGCTCGTGATGGACAAGTGTTTTATTTATATAATCGAGTGGACACGATCGAGCAAAAAGTGGAAGAACTTCAAGCCTTAGTTCCTGATGCTAGGATTGCTTATGCTCATGGACAAATGACAGAAGTCCAGTTAGAAAATACATTATTTGATTTTATTGAACGACAATACGATATTTTAGTTACAACGACGATTATTGAAACGGGTGTGGATATTCCAAATGCGAATACGCTGTTTGTTGAAAATGCAGATTATATGGGCTTATCTACTTTGTATCAATTGCGTGGTAGAGTTGGACGAAGTAATCGTGTCGCCTATGCATATTTTATGTATGAACAGCAAAAAATCTTAAATGAAGTCAGCGAAAAGCGTTTAGAAGCAATTAAAGACTTTACGGAGCTTGGCTCTGGATTTAAGATTGCGATGCGTGATCTATCCATTCGTGGTGCAGGGAATTTACTTGGCGCCCAACAACATGGATTTATCGACTCCGTTGGTTTTGACATGTACTCTCAAATGTTGTCAGAAGCGGTAGCACGCAAACAAGGGAAAAATATTCAAGATCAAAAAACCTCTGTTGAAATTGATTTGGGCATCGACGCCTATCTACCGACCACCTATATTTCAGATGAACGGCAGAAAATTGAAATTTATAAACGAATTCGTCAGTTAGAAAATATGGATATGTATGATGAATTAGAAGCCGATCTACTTGACCGTTTTGGAGAATACCCCGATGAAGTCGCTCATTTATTGACGACAGGGCAAATTAAAATGGATGGTGACCGTGCATTAATCGAAACAATTCGTAAAAAACAGCAGGAGATTACCTTCACTTTAAGTAAAATTGGAACAAAAACATATAATGTGGAACAAATTTTTGAAGCCTTATCACACACACAATTAAAAGCAGATTTAGCAGTAGATAATGAAAAAATGTCAGTGCGTTTAAAAGTACCTAGAGATATGAAAGAAGCTGCTTGGTTACAGGAAGTTGCCTTGTTTACAAAGGCTTTAAGACAAGAAAAATACAAAACAGCAACGGTTAATGAATAACGAAAGTTGTTGTGCGTTACAAACGAATATTACGAAGTTGGAAACAGGACAAGTTTAAGTCGCTGCTTTTCGGTTCGTGATGGGTTTAATTAGGAGGTTAACAATGGCTCATAAAGAGATGCGGACGATGATGCAAGGGGCCGTTGTTTTAACTATTGCATCATTTGTCGCTAAAGTATTGAGTGCTGTTTATCGTGTACCATTTCAAAATTTAGTTGGTGATGAAGGATTTTATGTTTATCAGCAAGTGTACCCAATTTATGGTATTGCGATGACATTGGCACTATCAGGCTTACCACAATTCATCTCAAAAATTGTGGCGGAACAATCAGAAATCAGCGGACAAAAAAAAGTGTTGCAGCAACTATTCCCGTTTGTTTTTTGTATCGCAAGTTTATTTTGGGCATTTTTCTTTTTCGGTAGCCAAGAAATTGCCTTTATGATGGGGGATCGACTTTTAGCGCCGTTGATTCAGGTAGTGTCATTTACGTTTTTACTAGTGCCTGTATTATCGTTTTATCGCGGCAATTTTCAAGGACATTTATTGATGATTCCAAGCGCTGTTTCTCAAGTGATCGAACAAATCGTTCGAGTCGGTGTGATTTTAATTGCAGCCTATTCTTTTAGTCGATTTGGTTGGTCTGTTTATCAGACTGGAACAATCGCTATGGGAGGAGCTTTATTCGGCGGAGTGATTGCTTCTGGGATTCTGTGGTATTATGATCAGAAAATTCGTGTAGGAAGTTCTGCTTATCTCACCCAATGGCATGTAACCAAAGATTCTGGATCCTTATTCGGACGCTTAGTAGTCGAAGGAGGAATTGTCTCTTTATATAGCGCGTTTTTGATTCTTTTTCAATTCGTGGATTCTTTTCTTATTAAAAACTCTTTAGTTGCTTCTGGAATCAGTGATTCAGCCGCTAAAGTAGATAAAGGTGTCTATGACCGAGGTCAGCCATTGGTTCAATTAGGTTTAGTTGTGGCTTTGGCATTAAGTTCAAGTTTTTTACCAGCGTTGACGAAATACTTCATTAGTAAAGAACGTGGACGATTCTTACAAGCGGCAAAAATCTTTTTGCGTTTGACGACAACGATAGCATCTGCAGCATCATTAGGGTTAGTTTTGTTGCTTCCGTATATGAACTTTGCATTATTTAAAGATTATAAAGGAAATGGTGTTTTAGGGATATATGTCTGTTCCATTGCTTTTATGGCAGTTATTCAAGCCTATCAAAGTATTTTGCAAAGCCGTAATCAGTTTGTTACATCTATGTTGGCTGCAGGAGGAGGTTTATTAATCAAACTCGTTTTAACTAGTCCGTTAACTTATGGATTAGGAACAATTGGCGCCAGTCTATCAACCATTGCAGGGTTAGTCACAACCTTGTTTCTCTTAGTGATCTTTTCAAAAAAGGAAATCAATTGTTTTATAAAAGAGCAGCATTTCTTTCGTAAATTGATTATCAGTTTAGGATTGATGGGAATTGTGTTACTCTGTTATCAAGGGATCATTGGTGTATTGTTCGGAGTAGTTAGTCATCGTGGCCAAGCGTTAGTTATCACGTTGGTCGGCGTCTTGCTAGGTGGAACAACATTTATAGTTACTATTATCAAAATAAAATTATTTACCATTCGAGAGTGGCTAACATTACCGTTTGGAGCGAAAATATTAAGGATAAAGAGGTAAAGTGTATGCGTTTAGACAAGTTTTTAAAAGTTTCACGTATTATCAAAAGAAGACCTGTAGCGAAAGAAGTAGCAGATAAAGGTCGGATTCAAATCAATGGTATTTTAGCGAAATCGTCAAGTAACGTAAAAATTGGTGATCAAATTAGAATACAATTTGGGAATAAAATCTTAGAAATCGAAGTCCTTGAACTGCGGGATTCGACGAAAAAAGAAGATGCAGAAAAGATGTATCAAATTATTTCAGAAAAAAGAGTCGAAAATAGTGATAATTTAGATTAGACAAGCTTCTTAGATGTTGGTATAATAAAGCAGACAAACCAAAAAACGAGTGGAGCGTAGAACATGGGAAAAAAGAAAAAAGACATGGAGAAAGTTGCTGCATTAGATAACGAGTATACTAAAGAGCAGTATGCCGAATTTCAGAAACAGCAAAAACAGTTAATTTTCAGACGCCGACGTTTGGCCGTTGTTTTTCTCGTTGCGTTTGTAATTTTTGTGGTTTCTGGCATTCAATTAATGAAAGATTACCAACAACTGAATGCATTTAAGAAGCAACACACAGAAGCTTTAGCAGAATCTGCCGAAGCGGATAAGAAGTTAACGCGTTTAGAACAAGATGTTGCACTTTTAAGAGATGATGACTATGTAGCTAAATTAGCCCGCAGTCGTTTCTATGTCTCTAAAGAAGGAGAACAGATTTACAACATTCCAGAGTTAGGCGGAACGACTAGCTCCAGTAATGAACATAAACAATCGTCACAAGACAATCAATCACAGTCATCTGAACAAACATCAGGCGAATGACTGCAGATATAATAGGGTAAATAATAGGAGGAACATTTTTTTTATGTCAATTGAAGTAGGAGCGAAGTTGCCAGGGAAAGTGTCAGGAATCACTAATTTTGGTGCCTTCATCGACTTAGGTGAAGGAAAAACAGGGTTGGTTCACATTAGTGAAGTATCAAATGGATTTGTCAAAGATATCCATGATGTATTGACTGTAGGGGATGAAGTAACCGTTAAAGTTACCTCAGTAGGTGATGATGGTAAAGTTGGTTTATCTATTCGTAAAGCACAAGAACAACCAGTAGAACCGAAACGTGAATATCAACGTCGTGATAACAACGAATATCAAGGCAACCGAGATCGTGGACAACGTCCAGCACCTAAAAAACAATTTACAAGAGCGCAACCTACGAATTCAAAACAAGATTTTGATTCGTTAATGAGTTCATTTTTAAAAGATAGTGATGATCGCCTATCTTCTTTGAAACGCAATACAGAAGGTAAACGTGGCGGACGTGGCGGACGTCGTAACTAACCAATAGATAAACAAAGCTGAGCGAAAGCTCGGCTTTTCTGTTTGGAACGTTTTCCTTCTATATTAATAAAATCAAAAAACGAAGAGGTGAGCAGATGTTTCAAGAATTTTACAGTCATTGTAAAAGAAATGAATACTGGCAACCAAATCAAAAAATACTCTTAGCTATTTCTGGTGGGGTAGATTCGATGGTCTTGTTGAAGCTGATGGAAATAGCTGCGCAAAAAGATCAGCTAACAATAGCTGTTGCTCATGTCAATCATCAATTGCGTGTAGAATCAGAATCAGAAGCTGCGTATTTGAAACGCTATTGTCACGAACAGGGAATCTCTTACTATAGTAAAAAATGGCAAGCTTTAAACAAAGAGAAAAATACAGAAGCTCGCGCACGTCAGTTTCGTTATGAATTTTTTGCTGAAATTATGGAGATAGAAAAATACCCAAAACTTTTAACTGCTCACCATAATGATGATCAAGCTGAAACTATTTTAATGAAGCTAACACGAGGAAGTGCTTTGACTAATCTAGTAGGAATCAGAGCCAAACAATCATTTGCCAAGGGAGAATTGATTCGCCCTTTATTAATTTTTTCCAAAGAATATCTAGAACAGTTCGCTAAAAAATCAAGTATTGTGTATTTTGAAGATAGCACAAACCAAAGTGATGATTATCTACGTAATCGCATGCGGCATCAAGTGATTCCTGTATTGAAAAAGGAAAATCAACAGTTTTTATACCATATCACTAACTTTAGTGAGCAAATTGCTCTAGCCGATGAACTGATTCAATCAGTTATGGAACCTAAATACAAACAATGGGTTGAAAAAAAATCAGACCACTGGACAATTCAAATATCTGAACTGACACAAGAGAAGAAAAGTATTCAATACTACTTTTTAATGTATTTGTTTCAACAAACACTTGTGCCAGAAGGAGTCATAATTAATCAAAAACATATTCAGCAATTTTTGACATTGATTGAGCAATCGGCCCCTCAATTGGCTATGGATATTGAACAAGATTGGCAGATTATCAAAGAGTATGACACCGTTTGTTTGAAGAAAAAATCATCTAAACAAGAGGGAAAAGAGCGTTTCTTGGATATAAACGCCCCTGTTTTTCTTTCAGAAAATGAATGGTTGGCTATAGAAATAGTAGGGAAAGAGATTGAACAACCAGAAGCAGTCAAAAATTGGCAAGACTTTTCTTTACTTATCAATAGTCAAACATTGTTGCCTCTAGTCATCCGTCACCGAAAAGATGGGGATCGAATTGCATTAACACCGATGTTAACAAAGCGATTAAACCGGATCTTCATTGATCGAAAAACCCCTAATTTTATTCGAGAACAAGCTTGGGTTATTCTTTCAGCAGACCAGAACATCATTTGGGTTCCTAAATTTGTAAATTCCTATTTGAGTATTCCTAAAGAAACTGATAAAATACTCTACAGGCTCCTTTATAAAATAAAAGAGTGAAAAGCAACCTAACAGCCTGAAAATAAAGTAATAGTCGCCTGTAAAGGTTATCCTTAATGAAGTCAATCAGAAATAAGGGATAAAAACCCATAAGGAAAAGGAGAGCATTATGTTAGAGAAAGATATTAAAGAGATTTTGATCACAAAAGAACAAATTTTGGAAAAATCTACTGAACTAGGAAAACAACTAACAGAAGATTATAAGGATAAAAATCCGTTAGTCATAGGTATTTTAAAAGGAGCTATTCCTTTTATGGCAGATATTACACGTTCTATTGATACGTATTTAGAAATGGATTTCATGGATGTATCTAGTTATGGCAATGCGACAGTTTCTTCTGGAGAAGTAAAAATCGTTAAAGATTTAGACACAAATGTTGAAGGCCGAGATGTCTTGATTGTCGAAGATATCATTGACAGTGGTCGCACATTAGCTTACCTAGTTGATCTTTTTAAATACAGAAAAGCAGCATCAGTGAAAATCGTCACATTACTGGATAAACCAGAAGGACGTGTGGTAGATATTGTTGCTGATTATGTAGGATTTAATGTGCCAAATGAATTTGTTGTAGGCTATGGGTTAGATTATGCTGAACGCTACCGTAACCTGCCTTACGTAGGCGTCTTGAAACCTGAAATCTACGAATCAAATTAATATCTCTCTTGGATTTAGTTATGTTACAATGTAATGGTCAGAATTGATAAAAAATAAAACGTAAAATAAACTTACGAGCAGTAATCAAAGGAGGACAGGCATGAATAAAAAAAATAGCGGCATGAAAAATGGCCTTTATTATGTATTGCTTATCTTGGCGATGGTCATGGTTGTTTATTTCATTTTTGGAAATAACAATCCTCAATCACCGGATATCGAATACTCAACCTTCAATACTCAATTAGAGGAAGGTAAAGTGAAAGAACTGACAATCCAACCAACAAATGGTGTTTTCAAAATTACAGGTCAGTATAAAGAAAAACAAGAAATCAAAAACACTGGCGGTCTTTCTTTATGGGGATCAACAGAAGTTTCTACAAAAGCATTCACAACAGTTGTCTTGCCTAGTGACATCACATTATCAGGCATTCAAGAGATGGCCCAAAAAAATAATGTGAAGTTAACAGTCAAAGAACAATCCACAAGCGGTGCTTGGCTTTCTATTCTATTTAGTTTCTTGCCAATTGTACTGTTCATCTTCTTATTCTATATGATGATGGGACAACAAGGCGGCGGTGGCGGTGGCGGCGGCCGTGTCATGAACTTTGGTAAATCAAAAGCCAAAGAAGCAGACAAAAAAGCTAACCGCGTTCGTTTCTCTGATGTAGCAGGAGCCGAAGAAGAAAAACAAGAATTAGTCGAAGTGGTTGAGTTCTTAAAAGATCCTCGTCGTTTCGTTGAATTAGGCGCAAGAATTCCAGCGGGTGTTCTATTAGAAGGACCTCCAGGAACTGGTAAAACATTACTTGCAAAAGCCGTTGCTGGTGAAGCAGGCGTACCGTTTTACTCTATCTCTGGTTCAGACTTCGTTGAAATGTTTGTCGGTGTTGGTGCAAGCCGTGTCCGTGATTTATTTGAAACAGCGAAGAAAAATGCACCAGCAATCATCTTCATCGATGAAATCGATGCAGTTGGTCGTCAACGTGGTGCTGGTATGGGCGGCGGACATGATGAACGTGAACAAACCCTTAACCAATTACTTGTTGAAATGGATGGATTTGATGGCAACGAAGGCGTGATCGTCGTAGCTGCAACAAACCGTTCAGACGTATTAGACCCTGCATTGTTACGTCCAGGTCGTTTTGACCGCCAAATCTTGGTTGGTCGTCCTGATGTGAAAGGCCGTGAAGCGATTCTTAAAGTTCACGCCCGTAACAAACCATTAGCTGACGATGTTGATTTAAAAGTCGTTGCACAACAAACACCAGGTTTTGCTGGTGCTGATTTAGAAAACGTTTTGAACGAAGCCGCATTAGTTGCTGCTCGTCGTAATAAGAAGAAAATCGACGCTTCCGATGTAGATGAAGCTGAAGACCGCGTCATTGCTGGACCTGCGAAAAAAGATCGTGTTATCAATAAAAAAGAACGCGAAATGGTCGCTTACCACGAAGCTGGACATACAATTGTTGGGTTAGTCTTAAGCCGTGCTCGTATCGTTCACAAAGTAACCATCATCCCTCGTGGACGCGCTGGCGGTTATATGATTGCCTTGCCAAAAGAAGACCAATTCTTAATGACTAAAGAAGATATGTTTGAACAAATCGTTGGACTACTGGGGGGACGTACAGCAGAAGAAATTATTTTCAATGTACAATCAACAGGTGCTTCAAATGACTTTGAGCAAGCAACAGGCATTGCCCGTAGCATGGTAACTGAATATGGAATGAGTGACAAATTAGGTCCAGTTCAATATGAAGGAAATCATCAAGTCTTTGTTGGACGCGATTATGGTCAAACAAAAGCGTACTCAGAACAAGTAGCCTTTGAAATCGATCAAGAAGTACGTCGTATCTTGATGGAAGCTCATGATAAAGCACGTGAAATCATTGAAACGCACCGTGCTCAACACAAACTAATTGCTGAAAAACTATTAGAGTATGAAACATTAGATGCTCGTAGTATCAAATCATTGTTTGAAGAAGGCGTTATGCCTCAAGACGTTATTGACAGCCAATTCCCAAGTGAAAAAGCACAAACGTTTGAAGAAGCAAAACGTGCATTAGAAGAAAAAGATGCACAAAAACAAGCCGAAGAAAAACAAGATTTTGAAGAAACTAAAAAAGAATTACATGACGAAACAGAAGAAGTAAAAGCGGACAGTGAAAAGACAGAAGAGACTGTTCAATCAGAAAACAAATCTGATGATGAACGTAAAAATGATTCTGAATATGACCGTAATAACTTTGACGATCGTTACAAATAAAACACTTAGAGCATCCCTTTCATGGGGTGCTCTTTTCTTCAAGGTGAAATTATTTAGTTGAAAAAATAGCTAAATCCTAGTATTATCTGATAATGAGTCGAAAAAAGTACCAAGTGAGAAGAGGAAAATAAAAATGGAAGATTATTTAGTTAAAGCATTATGTTATGAAGGATCGATTCGCGCTTATGCAGTTTGCGCAACAAATACAATTTCAGAAGCACAAAAACGTCATGATACATGGAGTTCATCAACTGCAGCATTAGGCAGAACAATGGTTGGTGCTCTATTATTAGGTGCTACTTTAAAAGGCGAAGATAAGCTAACTGTAAAAGTTCAAGGTAACGGACCAGCAGGAGGAATCGTGGTTGATAGCGATGGTAGTGGGAATACTAAAGGATACATAAAAAATCCTCATGTTAGTCTAACGTTGAATGAAAGTGGTAAAATCGATGTTCGTGGAGCTGTGGGAAATGAAGGGATTTTCACTGTAATCAAAGATTTAGGATTGAAAGAAACATTCTCAGGGCAAACACCAATCGTTTCTGGTGAAATCGGTGAAGATTTCACTTACTTTATGGCGGTTTCAGAACAAATTCCATCTGCAATTGGCTTGAGTGTGTTAGTCGATACGGATGAAAGTGTGAAAGCTGCTGGAGGATTTATGATTCAAGTTATGCCAGGAGCAGATGAAAAAACAATTGATTTTATTGAACAACGATTACAAGAAGTGCCAATGATTTCCCGCTTAATTGATGAAGGTGAATCACCAGAAGGCATTTTAGAACGTCTTTTAGGAAAAGATGAAATCGAAATTTTAGAAAAAATGCCGGTTCAATTCCAATGTAACTGTTCAAAAGAAAAATTTGGTACAGCAATTATTGCGGTCGGTTTAGATGAGATCAATGCGATGATTGAAGAAGACCATGGCGCTGAAGCTGTCTGTCAGTTCTGTGGGAACAAATATCAATATAGTGAAGAGGATTTAATTGAACTACGTGATGAAGCAATCAAAAATACCCGTGAAAAATAGGAGAGAATCCTTATGTGGAAAATAGGAAAAATCGAAATTCCCAATCGTGTCGTTGTAGCGCCTATGGCAGGAATCAGCAATGCTGCGTTTCGTGTAACGGTCAAAGAGTTTGGTGCAGGTTTAGTCGTTTGTGAAATGATCAGTGACAAAGGCATCAAACAAAGAAATAAAAAAACCTTAGATATGCTGCACATTGATGATCGAGAGTATCCGTTGAGTGTACAAATTTTTGGTGGAGACAAAGAAACCTTAGTTGAAGCAGCAAAATTTGTGGAAGAAAATACCAAAGCCGCAATTATCGATATCAATATGGGCTGTCCTGTAAATAAAGTCATTAAAGCAGAAGCTGGTGCAAAATGGCTTTTAGACCCAAATAAAGTTTATGAAATGGTTGAAGCTGTTTCATCTGCTGTAGATTTACCAGTAACAGTCAAAATGAGAACGGGTTGGGACGATGAGCATTTATTTGCAGTCGAAAATGCATTGGCAGCCGAAAAAGCAGGAGCTTCCGCTATTGCTATGCATGGCCGTACGAGAGTTCAAATGTATGAAGGTCAAGCAAACTGGGATGTTTTAAAAGAAGTCAAAAAGCATTTAACGATTCCTTTTATGGGAAATGGTGATGTAAAAACACCAGAAGATGCTAAAAGAATGCTCGAATACGTGGGAGCAGACGGTGTGATGATCGGTCGAGCTGCTTTAGGAAATCCTTGGATGATCCAACGGACGATAAATTACCTCGAAACTGGAGAACTTATGCCAGAACCGACACCACGTGAAAAAATCGAAATAGCCAAAGTCCATCTCCAGCGATTAGTCGATTTAAAAGGAGAACAAATTGCTACTAGAGAATTTCGCCAACATGCTTCTTATTACTTAAAAGGAATCCCAAGAGCTGCTAAAGTCAAAGTAGCAATCAATCAGGCCGAGACACAACAGGCAATGGTTGATTTGCTAGATATGTTTGAAGAAAAGGCAGAAAAGCACGCAGAAAAAGAAGCAATCGAAATAAACTAAGAAAAAAAGCAGGCTGAAACAAAAATTCGGCTTGCTTTTTTTCGTTTTACTGTGGCATTATAGGGGTATGTGATTTCAGAATGGAGGAAATAAAGTGGCAGATGAACAACAAGCGCACTTAGAAGATCTAAATGATCAAATGCTTGTGCGTCGTGAAAAAATGGAAAACTTACGTGAGGAAGGGATTGATCCTTTCGGCAAGCGTTTTGACCGTACACATAATTCAAAAGAATTACATGAACAATTTGACCAACATTCAAAAGAAGAATTGAACGAAATGGATCAATCAGCAAGTGTTGCTGGTCGTATGATGACCAAACGCGGTAAAGGAAAAGCTGGGTTTGCTCATTTACAAGACCGTGAAGGACAAATTCAAATCTATGTACGTAAAGATCAAGTAGGCGATGAAGCTTATGAGATATTCAAACATGCTGATTTGGGTGATTTCTTTGGCGTAACGGGGCAAATCATGAAAACTGATACAGGTGAAGTGACCATTAAAGCAAAAACAATCGTTTTACTTACCAAAGCATTACGTCCGTTACCTGATAAATATCATGGGTTAACAAATATCGAACAACGCTACCGTCAACGTTACTTGGACCTAATCAGTAATAAAGATAGTTTTGATCGTTTTATGAAACGTAGCCAAATCATTAGCGAAATCCGTCGCTATCTCGATAGCAATGGTTATGTAGAAGTCGAAACACCCGTTTTACACAATGATGCTGGAGGAGCTGCTGCCCGTCCATTTATTACCCATCATAATGCATTAGATATGGATTTATATTTGAGAATTGCGCTGGAATTACATTTAAAACGTCTAATCGTTGGCGGCATGGAAAAAGTGTACGAAATTGGTCGTGTATTCCGTAATGAAGGAATCGATACAACGCATAATCCAGAATTTACGATGTTAGAAGCTTATACTGCCTACACTGATTACAAAGACGTAATGGACTTAACAGAAGGAATCATTCGTAACGCAGCAGAAAAAGTACTAGGTACAACAAGTATTACGTATGATGGAAAAGAAGTAAATTTAGGCTCTGAATTCAGACGTGTACACATGGCAGATGCAATCAAAGAGCAAACAGGTGTTGATTTCTGGCAAGAAATGACAGTAGAAGAAGCACGAGCATTAGCTAAAAAACATAACGTGGAGATTAACGACAATATGGCTGTTGGTCATATTTTAAACGAGTTCTTTGAAACATTTGTGGAAGAAACCTTACAACAACCAACATTTGTTTATGGACATCCAGTTGAAGTCTCTCCTTTGGCAAAGAAAAATCCAGAAGATGGTCGTTTTACAGATCGCTTTGAACTATTTATAGTAGGAAAAGAATTTGCCAATGCCTTTACTGAGTTAAATGACCCAATTGATCAACGTGAACGTTTCGAAGATCAAGAAAAAGAACGTGAACAAGGAAATGATGAAGCCCATGGAGTAGATGAAGACTTTATCGAAGCTTTAGAATATGGATTGCCGCCAACTGGTGGATTAGGAATTGGTATTGATCGTTTGGTAATGCTTTTAACAGATGCACAATCGATTCGTGATGTGCTATTATTCCCAACGATGAGATAAACTTTAAAAGAGTAGATTATTTGCTGATAATCTACTCTTTTTATTTACTATGAAATCTGGGTTGAAATAGTAGATATCGATATTTATATGATGAAAAAACGAACAATAAAGAACAAAAGCAATAAAATAATCGGGAACGAAAAAAAGTTTAAAAAAAGTGCAAATTTTAGTTGACCTAAGCCGATAATCTTGGTATATTATATCTTGTCGCAAGGCACTGATGAAATACGCCAAACGACGAAAATAGAATAACATTTCAACTTTCGAAAAAAGTTGAAAAATCAGGAAGAAAGTTGTTGACAAATAACAAACAACCTGGTAAACTAATGAAGTTGTCGCTGGAATAAACGATAACGGCAAGCAGAAAAAACTTTGAAACTTTTAAAAAAAAGTGTTGACATCGAATCTTAGATTTGATATGATATAAAAGTTGCTGCGAGGTAACATAGTAGACCTTTGAAAACTGAACAAAGTAAGACGAACCAAATGTGTAGGTTGTTTTTACAACGGTAAAAACAAACAACAATTTTTAACAAGCGAAGCAATATGCTAGCAAACAAATGAGCTTAACGATCGCAAGATCGTGTTCAACTTTTATTATGAGAGTTTGATCCTGGCTCAGGACGAACGCTGGCGGCGTGCCTAATACATGCAAGTCGAACGCTTCTTTTCTACCGAGTGCTTGCACTCATTTGAAAAGAGGAGTGGCGGACGGGTGAGTAACACGTGGGTAACCTACCCATCAGTGGGGGATAACACTTGGAAACAGGTGCTAATACCGCATAATAGTCGACACCGCATGGTGTTGATTTGAAAGACGCTTTCGGGTGTCACTGATGGATGGACCCGCGGTGCATTAGCTAGTTGGTGAGGTAACGGCTCACCAAGGCCATGATGCATAGCCGACCTGAGAGGGTGATCGGCCACACTGGGACTGAGACACGGCCCAGACTCCTACGGGAGGCAGCAGTAGGGAATCTTCGGCAATGGACGGAAGTCTGACCGAGCAACGCCGCGTGAGTGAAGAAGGTTTTCGGATCGTAAAACTCTGTTGTTAGAGAAGAACAAGTAGGAGAGTAACTGCTCTTACCTTGACGGTATCTAACCAGAAAGCCACGGCTAACTACGTGCCAGCAGCCGCGGTAATACGTAGGTGGCAAGCGTTGTCCGGATTTATTGGGCGTAAAGCGAGCGCAGGCGGTTTCTTAAGTCTGATGTGAAAGCCCCCGGCTCAACCGGGGAGGGTCATTGGAAACTGGGAGACTTGAGTGCAGAAGAGGAGAGTGGAATTCCATGTGTAGCGGTGAAATGCGTAGATATATGGAGGAACACCAGTGGCGAAGGCGACTCTCTGGTCTGTAACTGACGCTGAGGCTCGAAAGCGTGGGGAGCAAACAGGATTAGATACCCTGGTAGTCCACGCCGTAAACGATGAGTGCTAAGTGTTGGAGGGTTTCCGCCCTTCAGTGCTGCAGCTAACGCATTAAGCACTCCGCCTGGGGAGTACGACCGCAAGGTTGAAACTCAAAGGAATTGACGGGGGCCCGCACAAGCGGTGGAGCATGTGGTTTAATTCGAAGCAACGCGAAGAACCTTACCAGGTCTTGACATCCTTTGACCACTCTAGAGATAGAGCTTTCCCTTCGGGGACAAAGTGACAGGTGGTGCATGGTTGTCGTCAGCTCGTGTCGTGAGATGTTGGGTTAAGTCCCGCAACGAGCGCAACCCTTATTGTTAGTTGCCATCATTCAGTTGGGCACTCTAGCGAGACTGCCGGTGACAAACCGGAGGAAGGTGGGGATGACGTCAAATCATCATGCCCCTTATGACCTGGGCTACACACGTGCTACAATGGGAAGTACAACGAGTCGCTAGGCCGCGAGGTCATGCAAATCTCTTAAAGCTTCTCTCAGTTCGGATTGTAGGCTGCAACTCGCCTACATGAAGCCGGAATCGCTAGTAATCGCGGATCAGCACGCCGCGGTGAATACGTTCCCGGGCCTTGTACACACCGCCCGTCACACCACGAAAGTTTGTAACACCCGAAGTCGGTGAGGTAACCCTTGTGGAGCCAGCCGCCTAAGGTGGGATAGATGATTGGGGTGAAGTCGTAACAAGGTAGCCGTATCGGAAGGTGCGGCTGGATCACCTCCTTTCTAAGGAATATTACGGAAACTTACACATTCGTTAACACTTTGTTCAGTTTTGAGAGGTTTACTCTTATAACTTAAGAAAATAATCATTAGATTCTTTTCTTATTCTATAATTCTCTCAAACGAATTGTTCATTGAAAACTGGATATTGAAGTAAAAAAGTAATCAAAACAAACCGAGAACACCGCGTTGAATGAGTTTTTTAATTAAAATTGTTCGAAGCTTATTTTATTGGTCACGCCTCTATCGCTAGAGAAACGAGCCAAACAAAACCGATCGTAAGATCGTAAGGTTAAGTGAATAAGGGCGCACGGTGGATGCCTTGGCATTAGGAGCCGATGAAGGACGGGACTAACACCGATATGCTTTGGGGAGCTGTAAGT